>JBCCHW010000185.1:0-6959 GCA_039028555.1 Pseudomonadota bacterium
GGGTGACGTTGCGAAGGGCATCAAGAGCTTCAAGAAGGGCATGGCCGAGGACGAGGAAGAGGCCAAGCCCGGCCAGACGATCGACCATCAGCCTGCGTCGACCGTGAATGCCAAGGACACGCAAAACAGCAGTAAAGCCTGAGTTTAAGTCTGCGGGGCTTGCGCCGTGTTTGACATTGCGTGGACGGAGATCCTGATCGTCGCGGTGATCGCCATCATCGTCGTCGGCCCGAAAGAGCTGCCGGGCATGCTGCGCGCCTTCGGCAAGACTTTTGGGCAGGTGCGACGGACGGCGCGCGAGTTTCAGTCGACCTTCAACGATGCGTTGCGCGAAGCGGAGCGTCAGGCCGGCCTCGACGACGTCAAGAAGGACATCGATGAGGTGCGCTCCATCGACCCCACCAAGGACCTGAAAAAGGGCCTGATGCAGGCGCAGGACGCCATGAACCAGAAGGTGACCGACGCGCCGAAAAACCTGCTGCGCCAGGCAGGCTTCAAGGTGGTCGAGCCCAAGGATTCGCATCTGTGCTGCGGATCTGCCGGCACCTACAACCTGTTGCAGCCCGCAATCGCCAACGAACTGAAGGCCCGCAAGGTCAAGACACTCGAATCAACCGCGCCTCAGGTGATTGCCGCCGGTAACATCGGATGCCTGATGCAGATCGGCTCTGGCACAACTGTCCCAATTCTGCACAGTGTCCAGTTGCTCGACTGGGCAACGGGCGGCCCCTGCCCCGAAACGATACGCGACCTTGCGGCGCAGGCGCGCAAAGCTGTGTGATCGGGGCCCGTCGAACCTCGAATTCAACGGCGATCAGGACTATTCTTTACGATATGTTCGGACGTTGTCTTGTCAGTCTGGTTCTCGCGCTCGCCTCGGCCTCGTCGCTGCAGGCGCTGGAACTTGACCGTCTGCGGATGCTCACGGTCGAGGAACACGTGCCCTGGCGCGGGGTCGGCCGGGTCAACATCGCCAATTTTGCCGAACGCGGCATGTGCACCGGTGCACTGATCTCCGAAGATCTGGTCCTGACCGCCGCCCATTGTGTGATCTCGGACAAGACGGGAAAGCCCTACAAGCCCGGCAACATCCATTTTGTCGCCGGCTGGCGCCAGGGTCAGCGGGTCGCGCATTCAAAGGCGAAATCCCTGATCGTTCATACCGATTACGACATCGCCAATGGCGCCGAGCTCGAGCAGATTGCGAGCGATCTCGCGCTGATCCGCCTCGAAACCCCGATCCCGAACGAAACCGCCCCCTATTTTCTGGTCGCCCCTTCGCCGGGCAAGGGCACGCCGCTGACGCTGATCAGCTATCGCCGTGACCGGGCCAATGCCCTGACCCGGCAAAAAGGGTGTGAAATCCTGGGCGAGAAGGGCGCGGTGATGGCGCTGGGCTGCGATGTGACCTTTGGCGCGTCCGGCTCGCCCCTGTTTACCGAAATTGACGGCGAGGAGCGGCTGGTTGGCGTGATTTCCGCCATGAGCAGTTCCAAGGGGCGCGCGGTTGCCTGGGCGGTGCGGGTCGATACCGCCCTTGGCAACATCCTGGACCGGGTCGAGTAGCACCCGACCCACACCCCTCTTGAAGCGGAAATTCCGCACTCCCATATTCTGTCTTGGCGGTGCCGGCGACCGGGCCGTCGAGACGACGATCGCCTTGCCCGATACCGGGGAGGCTAACAGATATCGCTTCCAAAGGAGGATATGCATATGCGTACCGTCGATCTTTCCCCTCTTTACCGTTCCACCGTCGGCTTTGACCGTCTTGCAACGATGCTCGATCAGGTCATGACCACCGATGGCAGCGGTGCCAGCTACCCCCCCTACAACATCGAAAAAACCGGCGAGAACTCCTATCGGATCTCGGTGGCAGTCGCAGGTTTTGCCGAGGACGACATCGAAATCGCGGTCAAGGAAGGCCAGATGACGGTCAAGGCGACCCGCCGCGACAGCGAAGGCGGTGACAACCGTGTCTACCTCCATCGCGGCATTGCCGAGCGTGGCTTTGAGCGCCGCTTCCAGCTCGCCGAGCATGTCCAGGTCAAGGGCGCCGATCTCAATCTTGGGCTGCTCCACATCGACCTGGTCCGCGAGGTCCCAGAAGCCCTGAAAGCCCGGACCGTGAAAATCGGCCGCTCGACCGAGCAAAAGACAATCGACGCCTGATCGCGTTCACCAACTGATGACGACGCCCGCGCAGATCGCGCGGGCGTCCTGGAGTTTGACTATCGGCAGTGTTTTTCTAGGAGATATTGCCGTTGATCGGCGCACAGGGTTGACGTGCCCGGAAAGCTGCGTTTCTATTTCACTTAACCGGTCGGGAAATCCCCGCCAGGACACAATTTTATGGTTTGAAGCGGCCGTCAGAGCTGCCAGCCTTCAGGGAGAACGACGGTGCCTTCATCCGATGGCGGGAAACCTGATACCTTTCCGAAATTTCTTTTGAGCAACGCGGCATCGATCGGCGATCGCCCGGCCAGCCGCGAGAAACAGTATGGGATCTGGCAAAGCTGGACCTGGGCCGAGGTCGCCGAAGAGACCCGCGCCCTCGCGATGGGTCTGTTGGAGCTCGGTTTTCAGCCCGGAGACCGCCTGGCGATCATCGGCACCAATCGCCCGCGCCTTTACTGGGCCATCACCGCGACGCAGATGGCCGGTGGCATCCCGGTTCCCATCTATCACGACGGGGTCGCCGAAGAGATGCAGTACGTCCTCGACCATTCCGGTGTCAGCTTTGTCATTGTCGAGGATCAGGAGCAGGTGGACAAGATCCTCTCGATTCAGGAGCGCCTGCCCGATCTGCGCCACGTGATCTATTCAGACCCGCGCGGGTTGCGCAAATACGATCACACCACCCTGCACGGCTATGCAGATGTACAGGACAGCGGCCGCGCTGCAGCCGAACAACAGGGACCAAAGGTTAACGCATTTATCGAGGCAGGCACCGGTTCGGACACCTGTGTGATGCTCTATACCTCTGGCACCACCGGGCGGCCAAAGGGGGTCGTCCTCAGCCACGACAACCTGTTGCTGATGGGCGCCGCGGCGGCGGAGTTCGACGGCTTGAAGCAAACCGACTCGGCGATTGCCTATCTGCCCATGGCCTGGGTCGGAGACTTCATCTTTTCGATGTCGCAATGCTATGTCACCGGCATGTGCGTCGCCTGCCCGGAAAGCGCGGACACGCTGTTGCAGGATATCCGCGAGATCGGGCCGACCTATTTCTTTGCCCCGCCGCGCATGTTCGAGGGGCTGCTCACCACGGTCACCATCCGGATGGAGGATGCCGGGCCGACCAAGCGGTGGCTCTATAAAACCTTCATCGACCATGCCAAGGCTGTCTCGACCAAGCGCCAGGCGGGCGAGACCCCCACCGGGATCGACAATTTCAAACTGTGGCTGGGCGAGTTGCTGGTCTATGGCCCGCTCAAGAATTCGCTCGGCATGAACCGCGTCCGCGTCGGCTATACGGCGGGCGAGGCCGTTGGGGCGGATCTGTTCGAGTTCTACCGCTCGATCGGGATCAACCTCAAACAGCTCTATGGCCAGACCGAAGCCTCGGTCTTTATCACCCAGCACCCCCATGACGCGGTCGAGCTCGAAACCGTCGGCGTGCCAACGCCGGGGGTGGAGATTCGCATTGCCGACAGTGGCGAGGTTTTCTATCGCTCGCCTGGCGTCTTCAAGGAGTACTACAAGAACCCGGAGGCGACGGCTGACACCAAGGACGCCGAGGGCTGGGTGGCCACAGGCGATGCCGGGTTTATCGACGAACGCTCCGGCCAGCTGAGGATCCTCGACCGGGCCAAGGATGTGGGCAAGCTTTCCAGCGGCGCACTCTTTGCCCCCAAATACATTGAAAACAAACTGAAATTCTTTCCAAACATCTTCGAAACCGTCGTCTTTGGTGATGGGCGCGAAAGCTGCACCGCCTTTCTGAACATCGACCTCAACGCGGTCGGCAACTGGGCCGAGCGCAACAACATCGCCTATTCCAGCTATCAGGAGCTTGCCGGGCATCCGCAGGTGATGGACATGATGCAGGCGCATGTCGAGGCGACCAATCAGAGCCTGGCCGAGGATCCGATGCTGAACGCCTGCCAGATCACCCGGTTCCTGGTGCTGCACAAACAGCTCGATGCCGATGACGGGGAGCTGACCCGCACCCAAAAGGTCCGCCGCAAGACCATCGACGAAAAATACAGCGACCTGATCGACGCGCTTTACAGCGACGCGACGCAGGTCGCGACCTCGACCGAGGTTACCTATGAAGACGGCCGCAAGGGGTCGATCTCGGCGACGCTGGAGATCAGGGATTCCAAGACATTCGAGCCATCGGCCAAAGCGGCGTGAGGAGAGTTTGATGAGCAGTCCCACGGCCCAAGCCGCGCAAACCGACGCCGCCTATGCCGCCGAGGAGGAGGCCCATGGCATCGAGCCGCGCCATGTCGGGGCGCCGGTCATGGAGATGAGGAACATTACCCTGCGCTTTGGCGGGGTGACGGCGCTCGAGGATATTTCGTTCGACATTCGCGAGGGCGAGATCCGTGCGATCATCGGCCCGAACGGCGCCGGCAAATCCTCGATGCTCAATGTTATCAATGGCTTCTACCACCCGCAGGAGGGGGAGGTCTGGTTCCACGGCGCCCGGCGCGGACCTATGAAACCGCACCAGATCGCCAAACAGGGGATCGCCCGCACCTTTCAGAACATCGCGCTTTTCACCGGTATGTCGACGCTCGACAACATCATGTCGGGCCGGTTGACCAAGATGCATACCAACCTGTTTCTGCAGGCGATCTGGTCCGGCCCTGCCGAGCGGGAGGAGGTCGCGCATCGGCGCAAATGCGAAGAGATCATCGATTTTCTCGAGATCCAGCATATCCGCAAAACCCCTGTCGGGCGGCTGCCCTATGGCCTGCAAAAGCGGGTGGAACTGGGCCGGGCGCTGGCGGCCGAACCCTCGCTCTTGCTGCTCGACGAGCCGATGGCGGGCATGAATGTCGAGGAGAAGGAGGACATGTGCCGTTTCATCCTAGACGTGAACGACGAATTCGGCACCACCATCGCGCTGATCGAGCATGACATGGGCGTTGTCATGGACATCGCCGACCGGGTGGTCGTGCTCGATTACGGCAAGAAGATCGGCGACGGCGTGCCCGACGACGTGCGCAAGAATCAGGACGTGATCGATGCCTATCTGGGGGTTCCCCATGACGACTGATCAGGGCGCAAAACGGGGGGGATGCAAAAGGGATGCTTTGGGGATGCAAAGGGGATGCAAATTTTCGCGCCCGGAAACGCATGGAAAGGCCTGAAAAATGTTCCTGACCGATCCGTTTTTCTGGGAAGTCGTCATCTCCGGCCTGCTGGCGGGGGTGATGTATGCGCTGGTGGCGCTGGGCTTTGTGCTGATCTTCAAGGCCTCGGGCATCTTTAATTTCGCCCAGGGGGTGATGGCGCTGTTGGCGGCGCTGACGCTGGTGGGGCTGCTGGATGGGCAATTGCCCTTTGCGCATCTGATCGACTGGATTTTTGGCGTGCACGCCTCGCATATCTATACCCCGCCAGAGACTGCCGAGGGGGACAAGCCGCTTTGGTTCATCCTGCTCTGCATCGCGCTGACGCTGGTCTTCATGGCGGCGATGGCAAAGCTGATCGTCGGCGTGGTGCTGCGCCCGCTGGTGGGGCAGGAGGGGATCATCCTGTTCATGGCGACCATCGGTCTGGCCTTTGTGATGGAGGGCGGCGGCGACCTGATGTGGGGCTCGAACGTCAAGGCGCTGGATGTGGGCCTGCCGTCCGGCCCGTCGGACACGATCATCGACGCGACGGGGATGTTCATCGAAAAGCTCGAGATTTCCGCCGCCGTGGTCGCGATCATCCTGGTGGTGTGCCTGACGCTGTTCAGCCAGTACACCAAGATGGGCCGCGCCCTGCGCGCGGTGGCCGATGATCACCAGGCCGCCCTGTCGGTCGGTATCTCGCTCGAGACGATCTGGTGGATCGTCTGGACGGTCGCCGGGCTGGTGGCGCTGGTCGCCGGGATCATGTGGGGCGCGAAATCAGGGGTACAGTTCTCGCTGTCGCTCATCGCGCTCAAGGCGCTGCCGGTGTTGATGCTGGGTGGTTTCACCTCGATCCCCGGCGCCATCATCGGCGGGCTGCTGATCGGGCTGGGCGAGAAGACCTTTGAGTTCTATGTCGGCCCGATGATCGGCGGCGCGACCGAAAACTGGTTCGCCTATGTCCTGGCCCTCACCTTCCTGCTGTTCCGGCCCCAGGGCCTGTTCGGCGAGAAGATCATCGAGAGGGTCTAGCAATGACCGTTCAGCCGCTGACGAGATCGCTAAGACCGCCGCGCGGGGTCCGGGCCATCGGGCACAAGTGGCCCGCCCCGATCGCGCGGGCGTATGAGGCACGCTATGCGCCCACCCCGATGCCTGCACGGGCTACCACAGAATGGGAGACCCCCTGATGTTCTATCGCGAAGCAGGCGAGTTCAAAACGTCCTATGGCGCCGATCAGGCGACCTTTCCGATCCGGTTCGATTTCTGGCGGTTCTGGCTGGTGGTCGGCTTTGCCTTTCTGGTGGTGCCGTTCTTTGTCGATTCCTATTGGGAGAAGGCAATCCTGCTGCCCTTTTTGATCTATGGGCTGGCGGCCCTGGGGCTGAACATCCTGACCGGGTATTGCGGGCAGGTCTCGCTGGGCACCGGGGGGTTCATGGCGGTGGGGGCCTATGCCTCCTACAAGCTGATGACCGGGATCCCGGGGCTGGACATGACGGTGATCATCATCGCCTCGGGCCTGATCACGGCGGGGGTGGGGATTTTGTTCGGCCTCCCCTCGCTGCGCATCAAGGGGTTCTATCTGGCGGTGGCGACGCTGGCCGCGCAGTTCTTTCTCGTCTGGCTCTTCAACAAGTGGGAATGGGCCTATAACTACTCGCCGAC
>JBCCHW010000186.1:0-6951 GCA_039028555.1 Pseudomonadota bacterium
AGCATATGCGCCCGGTCGACCGCGCGGCGGCGGCGCGGGGTTTCGAGAACCTCGGCCGTTATCGCGCCCAGATCCCATTTCTGGTGCACCATGGCGGCCATTCGCGCCTCGACGCCGGCGGCCTCTGATGTGCCGCAGAGATTGCGCGTCTCGTGCGGGTCGGCGGCCAGATCGAACAGCATCGGCGGGTCGGTGTCGCAATGGATGTATTTGAACTGGTTCTCGATGATCGCGACCGCAGGCGCGGTCAGCCCGTCGGCGGCCATCTCACCATAGACGATGTTCGGGCCGGCGAGCGGCTCGCCCCGCGTGGCGGGGACCAGGCTGCGCCCGTCGTAGCCGGCCTCGATCCCGCTCAGCCCGTCGGCCGGGTCGGCGAGATCGACCAGGGTGGGAAGCAGATCCACCAGCGCGGCATTCTCGGCGCAGCGCGGGGCCTGATCGCGGCCGGGGATCGAGACGATGAGAGGCACTTTGAGCGCTGCGTCGTAGAACGAGCGTTTGAACCACAGGCCGCGTTCTCCCAGCGCCTCGCCATGGTCCGAGACGACGATGACAACCGTGTTGTCGGCGACGCCGGCCACCTCCAGCGCCTCGTGCAGTTTTGCCACCTGATCGTCGATATAGCTGATCGCGGCGTAATAGCCGTGGCGTGCGAGGCGGACATCATCCTCGGACATATCCGCCTGGGCGATGCCGACATGGTCGTAGATGCGCCGGGAATGCGGGTCGAGCGCCTCGCGCGGCAGGCGCCCGATATGGGGCATGTCGATCTCGGCCGGATCATAGCGGTCCCAGTAGTCCTGCGTGACGATGAAGGGGTCGTGGGGATGGGTGAACGAGGTGACGAGGCAAAAGGGCCTTGTATCGTCCGAGCGGGCAAAGTCGTGGATCTTGCGCACCGCGCGGAAACAGACATCGTCGTCGTAATCCATCTGCACGGTCCGGTTGTAGACGCCCGAATGGAGCAGCCCGTTCACCTCGCCCGCCGCAGCGAGCAGCCGGTCGGGCTCGTTGGCATTGGTCCCTTTGGTCCAGTTGGCGGCCCAGTTGAAATCGGATGGATAGATATCGGTGATCAGCCGTTCCTCAAACCCGTGCAGCTGATCGGGTCCGACAAAGTGCATTTTGCCTGACAAACAGGTCTGATAGCCCAGAATGCGAAGGTAATGCGCAAAGGTGGGAATGCCGGCTGCGTACTCCGCACCGTTGTCGAACAGCTTGGCGTTAAAGGCCAGCAGCCCCGACATCATCGACCCGCGTGAGGGACCGCATAGGGGAAAATTGCAGATCGTGTTCTCGAACACGGTGCCCGCCGCCGCGATCCGGTCGATGGCGGGCGTCTTGCAGACCTTGTTGCCATAGGCCGCGAGCGCGCGGGCGGCGAGTTGGTCGGCCTGGATGATCAGGAAATTGGGCTTTCGGTTCATTTGCAGACTCCTCGAATGGCATTGAACGCATGCCGGGGCCGGCACGCGGCGCGTCGGGGCGACGCGTCAGCAAAGGGTTCGGATGCCGGGCCGCTGGGGCCAGGCCGCAAGGGGATCAATAGACCTGGGCATAGGCGGCGTGGAGCGCCGCCTCGTCCATATCTGCAACATGCGCAATCTCGCCCCGTTTGTGCAAGAGGTAGAGATCGACAAAGGGCGCGTCGAACCAGCTGCGGACCTGTGCGTCCGCATCGAGATGGTCGAGCGCCTGCTCGAGGCTGGTCGGCAGACGGCGCAGGCCGCGCGCCTGGGCGCCCGCCTCGTCGAGCGCGGAGAGGTTTTCATGGGTCGGCTCGGGCGTTGCCATCCCCTTGCGCAGGCCGTCGAGCCCTGCGCGCACCAGGGCCGCCATCTGCAGATAGGGGCTCGCCGAATTGTCACAGGCGCGGATCTCGAAATTGGTCTTGGCGGCAAAATCATCGGCATCGGCGATCGGGCAGATGCGCACCGACGCTTCGCGGTCGCGATAGCCGAGATTGTTGTAATAGGCGCTCCATCGGTTGGGGATGAGCCGCGCATAGGAAATCACGCTGGGCGCGGTAAACGCGGTGATCGAGGGCAGGTGATGCAGAATGCCGGCCACGAACGCGCCCGCCCGGTCGCTCAATCCGCCGGGACCCGCGGGATCGTGGCTGACGTTGCGCCCTTGCGCATCGGCGAGGCTCATATGCAGATGCATGCCGTTGCCCACCCCGCCCGCGTCGAGAACCGGGGTGAAGGTCACCCGCTGGCCGAGGCGGGCGGCGGTGGCCCGGGCGACCTCGCGCATCATCACGGCATGATCCGCCGCTTGCAGGCCGATCTGCGAGCGGATCGTGAACTCGTACTGGCCAGGGCCCCATTCGCGCAAGAAGGACTCCGGTTCGAGCCCCGCGCCGCGCAGCGCCGCCATCAGCGTCTCGCCATAGGCCTGGCGGGCCCGAAAGCCGGTCAGGCTGTAGCCCGAGCCGAACCGGGTTTCTGAGTCGTCGACGAACTGCATCTCCATCTCGAAGGCTGCCCGCACCTGCAGCCCGGTCTCGGCCTTTAGGTCATCCAGTGCCGCGCGCAGGATGGCGCGCGGGCAACAGGCCCACGGTGTTGCGTCCATCTGCAGGATATCGCCCAGGAACCAGTGCTCGAAAGGGCCGTCATCGCCGAAATCCAGCCGCAACTCGGCGCCGGGATCGGGCACCAGCATCAGATCGCCCAACGCGCCAAAGGGGGTCTCGGCGATCGCGTTGAACGTGGTGATCTGGGCATTGGTCGGCACCCAGCCGATCCCGCGTTCGAGATGCCCGGCCAGATCCGCCGCCGGAAAGGCCTTTCCCTTCACCTGGCCCGAGAAATCGCAACAGCAGATCATGATCAGCGGCTCGGTTTTCATGTCGCTCCCCGTATCTGGCTTTCGTCTGCCCCCGGCGCGACGTTAGCACAGGGCATCGCAGCCTGTCCCCCGGGTGGTTGTGGCACCGTCACGCCTGCAGGGTCACGATAACCTCGTCAACCGTTTGCACCCGGCAATAGCTGCCAAAGGCGCTGAGCCCCGCCTGGTGGCGTTCGGGCGTATGGGTCGCGCATCCGTCCGCGGCGCAGACCATGTAAAAGCCCAGATCAGCACCGCAGCGCACCGCCATGTCGACGCACTGATCGGTCAGAAACCCGACAACGATGACATTCTCGATCCCCAGATTGCGCAGCAGGTAATTCAGATTTGTCGAGTTGAAGACGCCCGAAGAGGTCTTTGGCAGGACGATATCATCTTCGGCGGGCTCAAGCCCCGGGATGATCTGTGCCTCGGGCGCGCCCTTGGGGACAAAGATGTTCGAGAGCTTGTGGTCCAGGCTGCGGTCACGCCCGTCGCGGGTCAGGCATTCGATCCTTGTATAGATGACCTCGGTTCCGAGTTGCCGGGCATGCGCGATCAGCTTTTGCATCGCGGGCAGGGCGCGCCTCTCGATCTCGGCGACATAATCGGGATGCTCCGCCCGTTTCTTGGCGCCGAATTCCGACATCTGTGCATCGACGACCAAAACGGCCGTCCTGGCCGGGTCGAGAGCACGGTTTCGTTTGAAAGCTTCTGGCATGGGATCACTCCGACCCTAATCACCCCCCATACAGAAGATTCACGGATCGTCGCGAAACAGCAAGAGGAAACTAGGTCAATCGGGGGGGCTTTCGGGCGTCGGAACAGCGCCGATATCCCAGAAAAGCCCCGCCATCAGGCGCAATGCGTCCCGCGAGACCGGTTTCAGCACATGCTCGTCGGGCGCGTGCTGTGAGCAGCCGAGATAGCTGTGCGGGATCCAGACCGTCGGCAGACCCAGCGTATCGGCAAAGACCTCGTTGGGCAGGGACCCCGCCAGATTGGGCAGGACATGGGGCGTCTCGCCGGTTGTCCTGGTGAGCGATTCCTCGACATAGGCGACCCATGGATGCCCGGGGTCGAGCCGGGTTGCGGGGAAGAAACCCCGCTCATGCGCGGTGATCTGCACCATGTCAAAGCCATGCGCGGCCAGATGACGCCGCAGGGCGGGCAGAATCTCCTCCGGGTCCGTGCCGACCACATAGCGCAGCTGACAGGCCGCACGGGCAAAGGCCGAGATGGCATTGACCGGGGCTTCGGGCACGCCGCTTTTCATCGCGAGCACGGCAAAGGAGTTCCAGCCAAAGACACGCTCCGCCGGGGTCAGGCCCTCCTCGCCCCAATCGGCGTCGATATCGGGCCCGCCGCCGCCGCCCACCGGCAGGTCGGCCAGTGCTGCGCGCACGCTGTTGGTCAGGCTGTCGGGGCGCCATTCGGCAACCTGGATCTGGCCGCGCCGGTCGGTGATGGTGCCCAGCGCATGGGCGAGGATGATCGCCGGATCGGCGAGCAATCCGCCCCAGTTGCCGGAATGATGCGCGCCGTCGCGCAGCTCGACCGTGAGGTCGAACGAGATCCCGCCCCGCGCGCCCATGAACATGGTGGCGCGATCCGGCTGGAGCCGTGGCCCGTCCGACGCGATCAGCACATCGGCCTTCAGCCGGTCCTTCTGGGCTGCAATAAAGGCGTCAAGCCCGGGGGAGCCGGTCTCCTCGCCGGTTTCGATCAGGATCTTGATGTTGAAACCCAATGCGCCACGTTCGTCCAGCACGGCCTCGAGTGCGGCGATGTTGATAAGGTGCTGTCCCTTGTTGTCAGCCGTGCCGCGCCCGTAGAGGCGCTCCCCCTCCTCGACCAGTTCAAAAGGGTGCAGGCCCTCGCGCCACTGATCGGTCTGGGCCCGGATCACATCGCCATGACCATAGGTGAAGATCGTCGGCAGGCTCGGATCCTCGATCCGGATGCCGACCAGAAACGGGCCGCCCTGTGCCGCGGGATTGGGATGGATCGCGCAGTCAAAGCCCATCGCCGCGAGCCTAGGCTGCATGGCTTCGGTCAGATAGCGGCTGAGTTCCGGTGCCTGATCGGGGTTCTGGCTCTCGGTCTCGTAGGCAATCAGGACGGCGAGATCGGCCTTGAACCGGCCCTCGTCGAAATAGGCGGAAATGCGCTCGAGTGTCGCGTCACGGGTCATGGTCTTGTCTCCTCCTCCAGCGCGGTATCGCCCCAGGGCGACATGATCTCGGTACAGCCGGAATTTTTGCCCCCCCGGCGCATGACACCTGCGGGGCAGGCAAAGGCGTAGGGAAAGGCGGTTCGGTGGGCCGTCACGACCGGCTGCCCGGCGCCGAGTGCCGTGATGACATCCGCGCTCAATTGATCGTCGGCCACGATGGTTTCCTCACCCGATGCATTGATCCGCGGCTGGTGGAAGGCCGCGCCGACATCCATGCCGAAATCGGTGGCAAAGCTGCAAAGCTGGGCAACGGCGGAGACGATCTTGCGCCCGCCCGAGGCGCCAAGGGCGAAACGCGTGTCGCCACGCTCACCCAGTACCGGGCAGACATTCATCAGACAGGGCTTGCCCGGCGCCAGCGAATTGGGGCGCCCTGGCTCGGGGTCGAACCACATGATGCCGTTGTTCATCAGAAACCCGGTCGAAGGCGACACGACCCGGCTGCCAAAGATCGAGAGCAGGGTCTGGGTCTGGCAGACCATGTTGCCCGCGCGATCCACGACCGAGAAATGGGTGGTGCACCCTTCGTTTCCGTGGGTCTCGCCGTCATGGCCCATGGTCGCCAGCCGCTCGGCATAGGCGGATTGTAGCCCGCGCGCATAGGCGGCAAAGGCATCAGGCCCCGGCGAAGTACCCGACAACTCGGTCCCCGCCATCACGTCGAGCGCGTGGCGAAAGGTGGGCCCCGCGGTCAGCCCCGGCATCACGTGGAATTGCGCGTCGCGATAGGAAAACGACAATGGGTCGGAGAAGGCCGCGCGATAGGTCTGCATGTCGGCCATCGAGAGGCTCGACCCCTTGTCGCGCATGTCCTTGACGAGTGCTGCGGCAAGATCGCCGTCATACAACGTGCGCGCGCCCGAGGAAGCGATCTCTGAAAGGCTCGCGGCCATCGTGCTCATATCTAGGCGTTTTTCGGCAATCGAGGTCCAGCCCGCGATTGTGGGCCATTGCCCGTCTTCCAGAAACAGCGCCGCCGCATCGGGATCCTTTGACAAGGCGCGGGTCGTTGATGCGATGATCAGCGCGGCATACCAGTCGACCAGCAGCCCCGCGCGCGCAAATGCGATGGCGGGGGAGATCAGCTCGGCCCATGGAACCTTGCCATAGCGGTCATGCATTTGCCCCATCCCGTCGACCAGGCCGGGAACCGCAACGGCGGTCGCGCCCTCGACATTGCGGTCATCGACCACGTTTTCCCAGGGAAACAGGTCGCTGGCCTTGCCCTTGTCGCTGAGCGGATAGTCCGCCGGGTCGAGCTGGGCCGGGGAGCGCATGCCGTAGTTCAGCGCGTGGGCCTTGCCCTCATCCGCGCGCCACAGCATCAGCGCGCCGCCGCCTGCCGGCCCGCTCATCCAGGGTTCCAGCACTCCGATGGCGAATGAGGTGGCAATGGCCGCGTCGACGGCATCGCCACCCGCGGCGAGCACCTCGGCGCCGGCCTCCGCGGCCAGGCTGTGCTGGGCGGCTACGACGCCGCCCTTGGTCTCGACGACGGTCTTGCGGATCGTCTGGGTCCGGGAAAAGTTCGGGCGCATGGGGGGGCCTTTGTCAGCTGGCGGTCTGCAGGTCGGGCGAAGCGGGCAACGCCATCCCCGTTTCATGATCGTGGAGGTGGCATTCGATCCGGCCGATCGCATCGGTCATGGGGCGCGGCGCCTGGGTCTTGCAGAGCTCGGTCGCCGAGGGGCAGCGCGGATGGAAATGACAGCCGGGCGGCGGCGCGATCGGGTTTGGATAGGCCATGCCAAGCTGTGTATCGGGGACCCCCTTTTCAGGCTCGGGCGTCAGCACCGAGCTCAGCAAGGCGGTCGTGTAAGGATGGCGGGCATTCTCGAACAGGGTTTCTACCCGCGTTTCTTCGACAATCCGGCCCAGAT
>JBCCHW010000187.1:0-6933 GCA_039028555.1 Pseudomonadota bacterium
GAATGTTGATGGGGTCAATGATTTTATGATTGCTACCTTTGACTATTTTCTGCACACCAAAGACTGCAATTTAGGGTACACCGTAGATGATTGTCGTCTTGTCCAGATGTGGCGACGACAGGGCGAGCCCGTCGGCCTCGCGCACCGTCGGCCCGCCCAGAATGTCGGTCGGGATATCCAGATCCCGCGCCATGCGGCGGATGACCGCCAGCTGCTGCCAGTCTTTTTCGCCAAAGATGGCATAGTCGGCGCCGGCCTGGATCAACAGCTTGGCCACCACCTGCGCGACCCCGTCCATATGGCCGCGCCGCGCCGTGCCGCACAGGCAGTCGCTGAGGCCCGAGACACGGATTTTCGTTTTGAAACCAACCGGATACATCTCGCTGACCGGGGGGATAAACAGCATGTCACAGCCGTGATGCGCCAACAGCTCGGCATCGTTTCCTTCGTCGCGGGGATAGTGCGCCAGGTCCTCTCCCTTGCCGAACTGGGTGGGGTTGACGAACAGCGTCGCCACAACCTTGTCCGCCACGCTGTTGCCCATCTCGATCAGGCTCAGATGCCCCGCATGCAGGGCCCCCATGGTGGGCACCAGGCAGACCCGGTGCCCCTCGGCCCGCCACGAGGCGATGCGGTCGCGATGCTCGGCTATGGTGCGAAAGATCAGCATGGGCGCAGAAAACACACACCCGGCACCTGCGTCAATTCGCAACCGGGCAGAACCGGGTTGCAGTGGATGCAGGGCAGGGCCCGCGCGAGGTCCGGCTTCAATCCTCGGTCAGCCAGCCCGAAGCTTCGTTCAGCACCACCTGTTCGATCATGTCGATATGGGCGTCGTCGTCGTTGAGACAGGGGATATAGTGGAAATGCTCGCCGCCGGCATGCTCGAAGGCTTCCTTGATTTCCTCGTTGATCTCCTCGAGCGTCTCGACACAGTCGCTCGAGAATCCGGGCGCCATGATGGCGATGCGCTTGTGGCCTTCTTCGGCCAATTTCGCAACATATTCAACGGTATAGGGCTGGAGCCACTCTTCGGGGCCGAACCGGCTTTGAAAGGTGGTGTGGACCTCGCTCTTGTCCCAGCCCAGCCGCTCGCGCATCAGCCGCGAGGTCTTTTGACACTGGCAGTGATAGGGATCGCCCTTTTTGAAATAGCTCTCGGGCAGGCCGTGATACGAGGTGACCAGCGCGGTGGGTTTCTCGTCCATCGCGCCATAGGCGGCCTCGACCGACCGGGCGAGCGCGTCGATATAGGCGGGATGCTCATAATAGGCGGGAACCGTCCGAAAGGCCGGCTGCCAGCGCAGGCCCATCAGCGCGCGGAAGGCCTGGTCGTTGGCCGTTGCCGTGGTCGCGGCGGCATATTGGGGGTAAAGCGGGAAAAAGACGATGCGCTCGCACCCCGCCGCCTGCATCCGCGCGATCACCGACCGGGTCGAGGGGTTGCCATAGCGCATGGCGAAGTCCACCAGAACATGCTCGCCAAACCGCGCCGCCATCCGGTTGCGCAGCTTTGCCGTCTGGGTCCGTGTGATGGTCAGCAGCGGGCTTTCATCAAGGTCGTTGTTCCAGATCCCGCGATAGGCCTCGCCCGAGGAAAAAGGCCGCTTTGTCAATACGATAAGCTGCAAAATCGGCTGCCAGAAGGCCGCGGGCCACTCGATCACCCGCTTGTCGGACAGGAACTCTCCCAGATAGCGGCGCATCGACCAGTAATCGGTGCCATCGGGCGTGCCGAGATTCGAGAGGATGATCCCCACCTTGGCAGGCGGCACGTGGGGGTGGTCGGGGGCTGCATGGGCCAGACGGCCGGTGCCGGGTTTGTCGGTTCTGATCTGGTCGAGCATGTCTTCCCTCTGCCGTGCGCCGCTATCTCTTCACGTTAGATAAGGAGCTATGTCGGCAGAGGGAACGGTCAATTGCGCCCGCGCTGTCGCGGCGTCATGCCGCGAGATGCGCCTCGATGGCGTCCAGCGACTCGGTCCAGCCCTGTTGGAACAACTCCGGCGTATGGCGGATGTTGCGGTGATGGATACGGACCCGCGTGCCGGTCTGGGTATCGGCAAAGGTAATCTCGACCTCGGTCACGTTCCCGCGCGTGCCGTCCGCGGCGACATGCTGCCAGCTTTGCACGATGCGGTCGGGCGGGTCGAAGGCCAGGAATGTCCCCTCCATGCGATAGGTATCGCCGCCCGGCGAGCGGCCCTCGACATGCCAGGCACCGCCTTTGCGGGGGTCGACATGGCAGGCATGGTTGACGGTGCCTTTCATGCCGAACCAGCTCATCACCGCCTCGCGGTCGGTCCAAAGGGCAAAGACCCGCGCAACCGGGGCATTGATGTCACGTGTCACGGTCACGTCGGCGGGGATGGTCAGCGTTTCAGTCATCGTCGGGCTCCTCGGCCAGGTCAGCAAGTTTGTCGAGCGCGTCGCCCCAGAAGCGGCGGTAATCGGCCAGCCAGTCGTCGAGCGGGCGCAGGCCCGCCGCGGTCAGCTCGCAGATCCGCCGCCGCCCCTCGGCGCGGCGTCTGATCAGCCGGGCCCGCTCGAGAACGCCCAGATGCCTGGTCACGCCCGGCTGGGTCAGCGGCAGCATCGCGACCAGTTCACCAACGGGAACGGGGTGGTCGCGCAGCCGGGTCAGGATCTGCCGCCGCGAGGGGTCGGCAAGGGCGGTCAGGACGTTCGAGAGGGGGTCGTGCTGTGTCATGGCTTTTGCATAACTGATTCGTTATATAACTGCAATGGTATGTTTTAGATCGCTCTCACAACAGCGCCGTTTGCGATAACGCCCCGGCGCTGTCCGGGGCCCGTTCGCGGCCTCTGGTTCCCGCCACCTGCCCCGGGAGAGGCCGCGCATGGATTTCTCGGTGAATCAATGTCGCGCCTGTCGGCACGGTGTTGCTGCTGCTCCTGGTGGGGGTCGGGCGGGTGAGGGTCAAGACGGCGGTGATCGCCGCGCTGGGCGTCTTTGCCGCCGGGGTCTTGTTGTTGAAATTGTTGCACATTACCGCGCCGGCGGTTGCCATTGCGGGGGGGCATCGTGCTGGGCCTGCTGGCGGTGAAAATGGCGCTCGGCCCGGGGGAGGAGGTCGTTGATGAGGGCGAAAATCCTCACGATCACACCACGATGGCGGTCTGTCCGCTGGCGGTGCCCTGTCTGCTGGACCCGGTTGGTGTCACGGTGCTGATCATCGCCCCGGCCGAGGCGCATGGCATCGTGTCCTCGTTGCTGGTGGTGGTGCTGGTTCTGCTGGTCGGGGCGCTCGACTGGGTGATTTTTACCGATATCGACAAGATCGCCAAGCGGCTGAACCCGACCAGCCTGGTGATCGCCGAGGTGGCGTTCGGCCTCCTCTTGACTGCGGTCGCGGTGCGGCTGGTGGTCTCGGGCCTCGACGGTTTTGGCATCATCGACACGTGCGGGCATCACTGAGGCGCCGGATGCGCCGCCTAGCCCGTGCCCGGCGTCTTCTCGCCTGCCGGCAACTCGAACGTCCCCAGCGCATCGGCCAGCCGCGAGGTGGCAGAGCCCGGGCGCAGCGGTTCGGGCTGTCCCGGCCCGGGCGACCAGCCGGTCAGGAACACCAGTTCAAAGGTCGCGCGCACGCCGCCGCCCTCGGCCGGGAAGTGCTGGTGATAAAGCTCCACCGCGCGCGCCAGCACTGCGCGGCGCATGGGCCGGCGCTGTCGGGCGGTCAGCGCATTCGTCTCGCCCATGGCGCGAAGATCCCGCATCAGGTGAAGCGGGCTCTGATAGGTCACGCTCACGGTCTCGGCATCCGCCACGGGCAGGGCAAAGCCCGCGCGTTGCAGCAGCCCGCCCAGATCGCGGATTTCGGCCATTGGCGAGACCCGGGGCGAGAGGCCGCCTGTCACCTCCGCCTCGGCCTGGCCCAGCGCCGCGCGCAGCTCATTCAGGGTCTGCCCGCCGGGAAGGACGCCCAGAAACAGCCCGTCGGGCCTGAGCGCATGGCGCAGCTGGATCAGATGGCCCACCGGATCGTTGAGCTGGTGCAACAGCATCGACGAGATGGCCAGATCAAAGGCGCCGGGCGCGACCGGCAGCGTCTCACCCGCCCACAGCGCCGCGCCGGATTTCTGCGCCATCGCGGGCGCGCGTTCGAGCACCATCGCCTCTGCCGCCCCCCGGCGGGTCGCCAGCATGCCCGGCACCGCGCCGGCAGCAGCACCGGCGAGCACCATTCTGGGAAAATCGCGCGGCACCAGCGCCAGACGCTCGACCAGCGACTCGCCCGCCGAGCGGTGCAGAAAATCCGCCCCTTCGCAGAACCCCAGGCTCAGCGCCCGGTCCCGGCGCCGGGCGATCAGCCCGGCATCGAACAGTTGCGGCGTATCGCGCGTCATCTTTTCTCCCATCCGAATTTGCGGGTATAGTCGCAAGAGACCCTGTTGGCGACGGTTGGAAAGACGCAGTGCAGTGACCCCCTCCCTCGTGCTACATCGCACCCTCGACACCCTGATCCCGCCGGTCTGCCCGGTGGCGGGCATCGAGGTTGGCGCCACGGGGGCCCTGTCGGCCGAGGCATGGCGCGAGCTTACCTTCATCGCCACCCCCGGCTGCCGCCGCTGCGGGCGCGAGGTGCCCGAGGTGCAGCCCCCCGACCCGGACTTTGTCTGTGACACCTGCCGGGCCTATGCGCATGGCTGGGACCGGGGCCGCGCCGCGTTTTCCTATGAGGGCACGGGGCGGCGGCTGATCCTGTCGCTCAAACATGGTGACCGGCTCGACCTTGTGCCCCTGCTCGCCACCTGGATGCGCCGGGTCGCCGGACCGCTGATCGAGGAGGCGGATCTGCTGGTGCCCATCCCGCTGCATTGGAGCCGGCGCATTGCGCGGCGCTATAACCAGTCGGCCGAGCTTGCCCGTGTGATCAGCGCCCAGGCAGGCAAGCCCGCCGCCTTTGACCCCTTTTGCCTGGCCCGCCCGCGCCGCACACCAAAGCAGGACGGGCTGGACCGCGCGGGCCGCATCGCCAATCTCCAAGGCGCGCTCGCAGCCACACGGCGCGGCCAGCGGCGCCTGCCCGGCGCCCGTGTTTTGCTGGTCGATGACGTGATGACAACCGGCGCGACGCTGGACGCGGCGACGCGGGTCTGCCTCGCGGCGGGCGCAGGCTCGGTTGACGTGGTCGTGAGCGCACTGGTCAATTTCGACCGGGCGCCTTATGTGGCCGCAGTGAATGACCCGGAGGACTTGGCCGATGACACCGATTGAAATCTACACGACACCCATTTGCCCCTTTTGCATCATGGCCAAGCGGCTGTTGAACGCCAAGGGCGCCGCCTATACCGAGATCAACGTGATGGGCGATGCGGCCAAGCGTGGCGAGATGATCGCCCGGGCCGGGGGCGCCCATACGGTGCCCCAGATCTTTATCGGAGAGACCCATGTGGGCGGCTGTGACGAGTTGCACGCGCTGGAGCGCGCGGGGCGGCTCGACCCGATGCTCAACGCCGGCTGATGCGCGCGGGCCTCGTTCAGCTGAACGCAACCGACGACCCGGTTGCCAATCTGCCGGTGACCGAGGGGTTTATCCGCGAGGCCGCCGCCGGGGGTGCCGAGCTGGTGGTGACGCCCGAGGTGACCAATATCGTCTCTGCCAGCCGGACACGGCAGACCGAGGTGCTGGCGCTGGAGCACGCCGACGCGAGCCTCGCCCGCCTGGGCGCTGTCGCGGCCGAGGCCGGGATCTGGCTGCTGATCGGCTCGCTGGCCCTGAAATCCGGCGATGCGGATGGGCGTTTTGTCAACCGGTCCTTCCTGATCGACCCCTCGGGCACGATCACCCATCGCTATGACAAGATCCACATGTTCGATGTGGCGCTGGATGGCGGCGAGACCTATCACGAATCCAAGGGCTATCGCCCGGGAGACACGGCGGTGCTGGCCAAAACGCCGCTCGGCGCCATCGGGATGACCATCTGTTACGACATGCGGTTTCCGGCCCTCTACCGGGCGCTGGCGGTACGCGGCGCCCAGATCCTGACCATGCCCTCGGCCTTTACCGTGCCCACGGGCCGGGCCCATTGGGAGGTTTTGCTGCGGGCCAGGGCCATCGAGACCGGCGCCTTCGTTCTGGCGCCGGCGCAATGGGGCCGCCATGCCGCCACCCGCGGACGCGTGCGCGAAACCTATGGGCATTCGATCGCGATCGACCCCTGGGGGCAGGTTCTGGCAGAGGCGGGCGAGGGCATCGGCGTGACGCTGGTCGATCTCGATCTGGATGCCGTGGCAGAGGCGCGGCGCAAGATCCCCTCGCTGAGCAACGCCCGCGATTTCGCCCTCCCTTGAGTGCCCCGATCACAGGCCGAGGCTCAGCTGATCGCCCGTGCGCGGCGGCACCCGGAAGAGATCGCACCGCAGCTCGGTCAGCCTGCGCCGATCGAGGCCGTTGCGCCGAAGCGCCAGGCGAAAGCGGCGCTGGATCAGGCTGGCATGGGGCCCCTCGCCCCGCAACCGCTTGCCCCAGGCGGCGTCGTAATCCTTGCCGCCGTGGGTCTCGCGCACCCGCCCCATCACCCGCGCGGCCCGGTCGGGATACTCCCGCGCCAGCCAGTCGCGAAACAGCGGCGCGACCTCGAGCGGGAGGCGCAACAGGATCATCCCGGCCGAGGAGGCGCCTGCCCCCGCCGCCGCCTCGACCAAGACCTCGATCTCGTGATCGGTCAGGGCCGGGATGACCGGCGCCAGGTTGGCGCTGACCGGCACGCCCTGATCGGCCAGCGCCCGGATCATCGCGACCCGTTTTGCCGGGGCGGCCGCCCGTGGCTCGAGCGCACGGGAAAGGCGGTTGTCCAGGGTCGTGAGCGAGATCGTCACCGAGGCAAGCCCCGCCCGCGCCATCCGGCCTATCAGATCGGCATCGCGCAGGATCAGCGCCCCCTTTGTGGTGATGCTGACCGGGTGGC
>JBCCHW010000188.1:0-6890 GCA_039028555.1 Pseudomonadota bacterium
CAAAAAACCTTCATTTTAGTTTTCTCCTGCAGCACGTCATCCAGGTAGCCCCAAAAAGATCACGCCGAGCTGGTACCAGATCACCTGCGGGCGGTCCCCTGTATCGGCCTGTTTCTGGTTTGCCCAGGCGCCGATCTTGCTCGAGACAAAAATCCCGGCAAACAGCACCACAAGAAAGGCGACAAGGTCGAGGCTGATCTTGAACAGCCCGCCGACATCGATATCGCCCAGACCGTTGGAGAACAGGATCTCGGGGAGATAAAAGCCCCGGTTGGTAAACACGAAGGCGCCGGTCTCGAGGCCCCGGAATTCCCTTGGCGACGGCAAGGTCTCGTTGATCACCGCGACGACGATGATGATCCACAGCAGAACCGGCACGTTGCGGAAGATCTCGACATAAACCGTCATCAGCTTTGAGACGATCCAGTTCTTGGAGAGGCGCAACACCCCGGCAAAGATCCCGATGAACGTGGCGGTCACGCATCCGATCACCGCCAGAAGCAGGGTGTTCATAATGCCCAGAACAGCCGCCCTGCCGTGGCTCGAGCGCGAGTCGTAGTCGAGCAGCCGTTGGTTGATATCATACCCCGCGGGGGCCCACAGAAATTCGAAACTGAAATCCTTGCCCAAGGCGGCAAGGTTCTGAATGATGTTGTTTACCAGCCATCCAATCCCCAGCATCACGGCCATCAGCACGACAATCTGAATTGTCATCGACCGGTATCTTGTGTCGTAGATCAGCTGGCTTAGCCGGAAGCTTTCTTTTGGTGGTGCGTCATGCGCGACCGACATTGCGGCTACCCCTCTTTATTACCCTGTACTTGTTCACGCCTGTTGGTCGGCGCTTTGAGAAAGGGCGCGCCCGGCTGGGCGCGCCCTTAAGTGTTTGCTCCGGCTTACCGGAAGGGTGGCGAGTAAATCAGGCCGCCGTCGCGATACGACGCGTTCAGCCCGCGAGCGAGGCCAATCGCTGTCGACGGGCCGATGTTCATGTCAAAGATCTCGCCATAGTTCCCCTGGCTGGCGATCGCACGCTTGGCCCATTCCTTGTCGAGGCCGAACATCGAGCCAAGGTCACCCTCGGTGCCGAGCAGACGGTTGATCTCGGGATTGTTGGTCCCTTTGCCCATCTCTTCGACATTCGCTTTGGTAACGCCCAGCTCTTCGGCCGCCATCAGCGCGTACAAGGTCCACTTGACGATGTCGCCCCACTCTTCGTCACCCTGACGCACCAGGGGCCCAAGCGGCTCTTTCGAGATGATCTCGGGCAGGATCACATGCGCGCTCGGATCTTCGAATGTCGCCCGTGTCGCGGCAAGGCCCGAGGCGTCGGTGGTGTACACATCGCAGGCATTCGCCAGGTATTTCTGCTGTGCCTCGGCATTGGTCTCGATCGGGACCGGCTCATAAGTCATGCCATTGGCGCGGAAGAAATCGGCCAGGTTCAGCTCGGTCGTGGTGCCGGTCTGGATGCAGACGGTCGCACCGTCGAGGTCTTTGGCCGAGGTCACGCCCAGCTCTTTGGGAACCATAAAGCCCTGACCGTCATAATAGTTCACACCGACGAAGTCGAACTTGAGATCGACATCGCGGGTAAACGTCCAGGTGGTATTCCGGGCGAGCACATCGACTTCGCCCGAAGCCAGCGCGGTGAACCGCGTCTTGCCGGTGGTCGGCACGAATTTGACCTTGGACGGGTCGCCCAGCACAGCCGCAGCGACGGCACGGCAGACGGCAACGTCAAAGCCCTCCCATTCGCCATTCGCGTCAGGCGCTGCAAAGCCGACAAGGCCGGTCGAGACGCCACATTTGAGCTCTCCGGCGTTTTTCACGTCATCCGTCGTGCCGGCAGCGGCCATTCCCGCAGCAAGACCGGCGGCGGCCAGCGTCCCAAGGAACACGGAAGTTTTCATTGTTGTACCTCTTTACCTGTTTCCATACCCCGAAAGGCATGTCCGGGTTCACTCGCCCGGGGCTGATTTAAGTTATGGTGGCCCGGTATCGAGGGGCTGCACGAATGCGGCGCCAACCGCATCCAGATCTCAAAATGAGCCATCCATGGAACTCATCAAAACTTGTAATGTGGCACCGCACAAGAGCTAATGGACAGGATACGGCGAATATGTGACGCTCTGCGTATCGCATCCGGCCCGTGACGGCGGGCCGTAGGTAGCTGTTGCGGCCAGACAGCCCGTTTGTGGCCTTTTTGACGGGTTTACGCAAAGTAAGCTGCGAATCTGTCGCAAGAGTGTTTGAATCTGAAAACTGCGCAGCACGAATCGGTAAGTGCGTCCATTTTGTACGTGACCGCGTACAGCCCCAGGGTCCACACAACCCTTCCACAAAAGTTGACGAAAGGCCCAGATTAGATGAAAGACGCGACCCTCACGGGCGTCGTTGGACGCAATCCCGCTGAGCAATCCGGCATCGTAAACCGCCCGGTCTACCACGCTTCAACCGTCGTCTTCCCGACCCTCGACGCGCTGCGCGGCAGCGCGGCGACCCGTTCGGGAGACGGGATGACCTATGGCATTCACGGAACGCCCGGAACCTATGGTCTCGAGGAGGCGATTGCGACGCTCGAAGGGGGCTATCGCACGCGGCTGTGCAATTCCGGCCTGCAGGCCTGTGCTGCGCCGCTGTTGTGTTACCTCGGCACCGGCGATCATCTGCTGGTTCCCGACAACGTCTATGGGCCCACGCGCAACTTTGCCAATGGCATGCTCAAGCGGATGGGTGTCGAGACGACGTTCTACGATCCAGAGATCGGCGGCGGCATCCGCGACCTGCTGCGACCAGATACCAAGGTCGTGTTCACCGAGTCGCCGGGCTCCTGGACCTTCGAGATACAGGACATCCCCGCGATTGCCGAGGAGGCGCACAAGGCCGGCGCCGTGGTCGTCATGGACAATACCTGGGCCACACCGCTCTATTTCAAACCCTTCGAACACGGGGTCGATGTCTCGGTCCATGCGGTCACCAAGTATCTGGGCGGGCATTCCGACATGATCATGGGCTGTGTCACCACGACCGAAGCAGCCTATGGGCCGTTGCAAAAGGGCTGGCAGGAACTGGGCCTGTGTGGATCGCCCGACGACACCTTTCTCGCGACGCGAGGGCTTCGCAGCCTCGATGCACGCATGGAGCGTCACCAGCGCAACGGGCTGACCGTCGCCCATTGGCTGATGGAACAGCCCCAGGTCGCCGAGGTCATCCACCCCGCATTGGAGCACGACCCGGGTCATGCGATCTGGAAGCGTGACTTCCTCGGCGCCTCCTCGCTTTTCGGGTTCACGCTGAAGGAGGCGTTTTCGGGCGACGCGTGTCTGCGCCAGATCCTCGACCATTCCGAGCATTTCGGCATGGGGTTCAGCTGGGGCGGTTTCGAAAGTCTGCTGATCCCGGTCAGCCCGGCAAAGCGGCGCTCGGCCACGCAATGGCCAAAGACCGGGCGGCCCGAGGGGCAGTTGATGCGGATCCATGTCGGTCTTGAAGACCCGGGCGACCTGATCGACGATCTCGCCGCCGGGTTCAAGCGGATGGGATGATCCAGGGCACGGCACAAGCCCCGACACCCGAGCCAGGAGGGGGCGAGACGTCCCGCAGGGCGCCGGCCGCAGGGCGCCGGCGCGCGATGGCCGAAGGCAGGCCCGGGCGACCCGGCGCCTGAAGGCTCAGTTCCCCGGCACGAGCTTGCCGGGGTTCAAAATGCCCGACGGGTCAAAGGTCCGCTTGATGTCGCCCATCAGCGCCCAGCTGTCGTCGCCGTGTTCATCGGCCATGAACTTGCGCTTGCCGATGCCGATCCCATGCTCGCCCGACACCGTTCCGCCCATCGAAATCGTCCGGTGCGACAGGCGGTCGGCCAGGGCCTTGGCCCGGTCGATCTCCTCGGGGCTTTCGGGATCAATCATATAGCTGAGGTGAAAGTTGCCATCGCCCACATGGCCAACCAGCGGCGAGACGAACCCGCTCTCCTCGACATCCTTCATGCTTTCTAGGATGCAATCGGCCAGCCGCGAGATCGGCACGCAGGAATCGGTGTTGTACCCGGTGCGCCCGGGATTGGCGGCCTTGATCGCGTAATAGAAGTTGTGCCGTGCGGCCCATAGCCGGTTGCGGTCCTCGGTCTTGGTCGCCCATTCAAACCCGTGCCCGCCATTCTCGGCGCACAGGGCACCGACGGTTTCGGCCTGTTCCGTCGCCCCCTGTTCGGTGCCGTGGAACTCGACAAACAGGGTCGGCCCTTCGGCCATGTCAAAGCCCGAATAGGCATTCATCGCGGCGATCGAGACCCCGTCGAGCAACTCGATCCGCGCCACCGGGATCGACATCTGGATTGTCTGGATCACCGTATCGATGGCCCCCTCGATGGTGTCAAAGCTGCACACCGCGGCCGAGATCATCTCGGGCTGTCCATAAAGACGCACCGTGAGCTCGGTGATGATCCCGAGCGTGCCTTCGGAGCCGACGAAGATCTTGGTGAGGTCATACCCGTTCGAGGCCTTGCGCGCCCTGGACCCTGTGCGGATGATCCGCCCGTCCGCCAGCACCACCTCCAGCGCCATGACCGCCTCGCGCATGGTGCCATAGCGCACCGCACAGGTGCCCGAGGCGCGGGTCGCCGCCATGCCTCCCAGCGAGGCGTCGGCACCGGGATCGACCGGAAAGAACAGCCCCGTCGCGCGCAACTCCTCGTTCAGTTGCTTGCGGGTGACACCGGGCTGCACGACGGCATCCATATCCTCCTGATGCACGGCGAGCACCTTGTTCATCCGCTCGAAGCACAGCGTGATGCCCCCCTGAACGGGCACGATATGCCCCTCGAGCGACGTGCCCGCCCCCCAGGCGATGATCGGGCAGCCATGGGCGTTGCAGGTGCGCGCGACCAGCGAGACTTCTTCGGTCGTTTCGGGCCAGATGACCGCATCGGGCAGGGTCACGGGATACCAGGCCTCGTTGCGGCCATAGGTGTCGCGCGTTCCGGGCGACACACTCAGCCGGTCCCCGAAATGCGGTGCCAGTTCCGCGATGGCGCTCTGGATGCTCATGACAATCACTCCCGGTGTTTCGCGACGACACTAGCGAAAGAATGCGCGGCTTGGAACCGGGCGGCGCGCCGGGTCGGCACGGCAATGGCGGGCGCGGCCATTCCTCGCCTTGACCCGCATGGCCGCAACCTCTTCTCTGCCAGGGCAATTCCCCAACAGCACTTCGACAGGAGCTTCAGGTGACAGACGTGCAAGAGTTCCCCCGGCACCTCATCCGCACCGGGACGCAATGGGTCCAAGAGGACTGGATTGACTATAACGGACATATGAATGTGGCCTTCTACACACAGGCTTTCGACAGGGCGATCGACGAGATTTTCGACGATTGGCTCGGCATTGGCGAAGAACAGGCGCGCACGCTCAGGATGGGGCCGATGGCATTGCAGAGCCAGATCCACTATCTGGCCGAGCTCAAGCTTGGCGAGACTTTCGCCTGCGACTTTCAGCTGCTGGATGCGGACACCAAACGGATCCACTTCTTTGCGACCATGATCAACCTGGAAACCGGGACCGAGGCAGCGACGTATGAGAGCCTCAGCATGAATGTCGATCTGGAGGCACGCCGGTCGGCGCCGTATCCGGCAGGGGCCCAGTCCCGCGTCACGGCGTTGAAGGAGGCCCATGCCGGCCTGCCGGTTCCCGCCAGGGTCGGGGCAAAGATCGGGATCCGCCGCCAGGGCTGACCGGGCGGCGTATCGGCAACACAGTCCAGCCGCCTGACCGACGGGTCTTTATTCGTTTAAGTATTTGCGGTTAAATCAGGACCCTTGAAGCAGAAAGCAAGGCCGCGTGCATGGCCGTGCCAAACGATGAGTCGAGGTCGGGTTCGGCGGCGCACCGGTTGCGCCGGGGTCTTGACCATGCGTTCAGGGCAATCTTTTCCAACATGCCGGTTCTTTGGCTGATCGCCGTGGTTCTGGGGGTGGCTGCGGGATATGCCGCTGTCGGCTTCAGGCTGGGCATCGCGATGCTTCAGACGGCGTTTTATGGCGCGGACAACCTGACCATCCATTCCGTCGCTGCCAACCTGCCATGGTACATCGTGCTGACGCTGCCGATCATGGGGGGGCTGATCGTGGGCTGGATTCTTTCGGTCTTCACACCGGATGGCAAGGCGCGCGGGGTGGCGGATGTGATCCAGGCCGCGGCGGTACGTTCGGGCAGGATCGAAAAGCGGGCCGGGCTCGCCTCGGCCGCCGCCGCGTTGATCACGCTCTCGACCGGGGGGTCGACGGGGCGCGAGGGGCCGGCAATCCACCTGGGCGCGGTGATGGCCAGCTGGGTGTCGGAACGGATCCGGGCCTCGGGCGTCACGGCACGCGATATTCTGGGTTGCGCCGCGGCCGCGGCCGTTTCCGCCAGTTTCAACGCCCCCCTCGCCGGCGCCCTCTTTGCGCTCGAGGTGGTGCTGCGCCATTATGCCCTGCACGCTTTTGGCCCCATCGTGCTCTCTGCCGTTGCGGGCGCCATCGTCAGCCGCATTCACCTGGGCAACATCACCGAGTTTCACCTGCCGGCGGATTCGGTCGAGTTCTATTGGGAGATTCCGGCCTTTTTCCTGTTGGGCACCGTCTCGGGCGTGATCGCGGTCATGATGATGCGCGGGATCTTTGTGGCAGAGCGGATCGCGAACTGGGTTCAAGACCGGCTGACAATCCCGCACTGGCTGCGCCCGGCGATCGCGGGCGCGGTGCTTGGCCTGATCGCGCTGAAGTTTCCCCATATCATCGGGGTGGGATACGAGACCACTTCGGCGGCGCTGACGGGGCGGTTGCTGTTGCATGAGGCGATCATCTTCGTGATCCTCAAGGTCATTGCCGTGGCCATCACCTATGCCGG
>JBCCHW010000189.1:0-6883 GCA_039028555.1 Pseudomonadota bacterium
CCTCCTCCTCGCCATCCCAGTGGCCGATCAGGCGGACCTTTTCGCCCGAATTGCTCTCGGTCCACAGCGTCTTGCCCAGCCGGCCGGCATTGGCCGCGATCACGCCCGAGGCGGCGGCGAGAATATGCGGGGTCGAGCGATAGTTCTGTTCGAGACGGATCACCTCTGCCCCGTCGAAATGTTTCTCGAAGTTCAGGATGTTGGCCACCTCGGCCCCGCGCCAGCCATAGATCGACTGGTCGTCGTCGCCGACGCAACAGATGTTGCGATGCCCCGCCGCCAGCAGGCGCAGCCACAGATACTGCGCCACGTTGGTATCCTGATACTCGTCGACCAGGATGTATTTGAACCGGTTCTGATAGTCGTCGAGGATCGCGGGATTGTTCTGGAAGATATGCACGACATGCAGCAGCAGATCGCCGAAATCCACGGCATTCAGCACCCTTAGCCGGTCCTGATAGGCCGCGTAGAATTCCGCCCCGCGGCCATTGGCAAAGCCGCATTCTTCGGCGGGCACACGGGTGGGGCCCAGCGCCTTGTTCTTCCAGCGATCCAGCATCGAGGCAAACAGGCGCGGCGGCCAGCGTTTCAGATCGACCTGCTCGGCCTCGAGCAATTGCTTGATCAGCCGGATCTGATCGTCGGTATCCAGGATGGTGAAGTTGGATTTCAGATCCACCAGCTCGGCATGGCGGCGCAGGATTTTCACACAGATCGAGTGGAACGTGCCAAGCCAGGGCATCCCCTCGACCGCGCCACCGACCAGGGCGCCGATGCGCGCCTTCATCTCGCGCGCAGCCTTGTTGGTAAAGGTGACGGCGAGGATCTGGTTTGGCCACGCCCGGCGGGTGTGGATCAGATGCGCGAGCCGTGTGGTCAGGACGCGGGTCTTGCCGGTGCCCGCGCCGGCCAGCACCAGCACCGGGCCGTCCAATGCCTCGACGGCGGCGACCTGAGCCTCGTTGAGCGTCTGAAGATAAGGCGGGGCCGGCTGCGCACGCTCGGACAGCGGGCGATGCTCCCACGATTCGAAGGCGTCGGCCTCATTCAAGGATGGATCACTCATGGCCGATACCCTACAGTGCGATGGCGACGCGTAAAAGAGTTTGTTCGGCAAATGTTCGCCAGGCTGCGACCAAGATCGCCAGTATGTGAGATGATTTTTCACATCCGCCTCTTGTTCGGCATGCGTTCTGTGACAAGTTGTCTGATGAAACCTTTTCGCCCGGGAGTCCCAGATGTTTTCTTTCCGCAAGACCACCATGATCGACGCCGACCAAGCGCTGAGCGGGCGAGAGACACCGATTCCCACGGCCGAGCACCACTTTGTCAGCGGGCGCAAGCTGGCGCCGCCCTACCCCGAAGGGCTCGAGATGGCGATGTTCGGGATGGGATGTTTCTGGGGCATCGAGCGGCGGTTCTGGACCCAGCCCGGCATCTGGGTCACCATGGTTGGCTATGCCGGGGGCTATACCCCGAACCCGACCTATCAGGAGGTCTGCACCGGGCGCACCGGCCATAACGAGGTTGTCCGGCTGGTCTTTGACCCCGCCGTGATCAGCTATGAGAGCCTGTTGAAGCTGTTCTGGGAGAATCACAACCCGACACAGGGCATGCGCCAGGGCAATGATGTCGGCTCGCAGTATCGCTCCGGCATCTACAGCTATACCGCCGAGCAGAAGGCCGCGGCCGAGGAAAGCAAATCGCTGTTCCAGGCCCAGCTGCACGCCGCCGGCTACGGCAAGATCACGTCCGAGATCGTCCCGGCGCCCGAGTTCTATTTTGCCGAGGATTACCATCAGCAGTATCTGGCCAAGAACCCCAATGGCTATTGCGGTGTCGGCGGGATGGGGGTCAGCTGCCCGACCGGGATCGACGCCTGAGGTCTGCCGGGCCCGCACCGCCTTGGCAGGCGCGGGCACAATCTTCCGTTTGAATCTCCGAAGGTTTACGGATAGGAGCGCGGGCGACCGCGCGGCTGTTCCGGGTGGCGCCACATTGCCGGGGACCTTCAAGTGAGCACCTATACTGCGTTGACAACCCTCAGCGGCCGTGCGCCGGCCCAGGCGCTGGGCGAAGCGCTCGAGGCCCTGCGCCCCGCCCCGACCGGCGTTGGCGTCTTTGAGATCGAGGATGGCAGCGGCAACTGGGAAGTGGGGGCCTATTTCACCGATGCCCCCGACCGCGCGGCGCTGATGCTGTTGGCGACGGTGCACGGTGCCCGCGACTTTGCGGTGTCGAAACTGGCGGATCGGGACTGGGTCGCGCAGGTGCGGCGCGAGCTGTCGCCGGTCGCCGCCGGGCGCTTTGTGGTGCATGGCGGCCATGACAGTCATCGCATCGGGCTCAACCAGACCGGGATCCGCATCGAGGCGGCGATGGCATTCGGCACCGGACATCACGAGACGACGCGCGGCTGCCTGTTGCTGATCGAGGCGCTGGCGCGGCGTGGAGTGGCCCCGAGACGCATCGCCGATATCGGCTGTGGGACGGCGGTGCTGGCAATCGCCGCGGCGAAGACATGGCGCTGCCCGGTTCTGGCGACCGATATCGACCAGGTCGCGGTCGCGACCGCGCGCGAGAATATCCGCGTGAATGCGAGCCTGCCCTGGGTCGTGCCGGCCCGGGCGGCCGGCACCCGCTCGCCACTCTATCGCGCGCAGGCGCCGCTGGACCTGATCGTCGCCAACATCCTCGCCGCGCCGCTCAAACGCCTCGCGCCGCAGATCAGCCTGCATCTGTCCGATGGGGGATGTGCGATTCTCTCAGGCCTGCTGACCCGGCAGATCGCCGGTGTCGAGGCGGTGTATCGCGGGCATGGGCTGATCGTGCAACAGCGTCTGACGCTGGGCGACTGGACATCGCTGATCGTGCGCAAACAGGCCAGAATGCCGATTTGACCGGCCCGGAGGCGGGCACAGAAAAACGGGCCACCCGGCGGGCGGCCCGTTGGGAAACTCAGCATTCGGCGCCTTAGAGCAAAGACGGATCTGACTGATCCAGTCAGATCCCAGGATTTTGCTCACGCGTATGAGTCTGGACCAAAACTCTCTTCCAACCTCAGTCAGGTTGAAACGATTTTGGTTTAGCCGCGGATCAAGAAATTTTCTTCCAGATCAGCGCGGGTCAGACCGATGTCTTCCAGCATTTCCGGCGACAGCGTTGCCAACTCGGCATAGGTGCGACGACGGTCGTTCCATGCACGGACATCTTCAACCAGATTTGTGACAAACTGCGAGACGCGGAATGTCGAAATCGCGCCGAAAGGAGCGCGGGGGGTTTCAATATAGGCCATCGAAGTACTCCTTCATTTTCGAGGTTTGCCTGGGGCACCATCGCCCTTGTGAAGAGAGAGATATGGCCTCGACCGGCGCACTTCAATTGCTATGGATGCATTACTGATATGCAGCCATTGCATTTCAGGAATTGCGGCATAAACAGTTCAAATTATGTCAAAAATCGGAACACCGCTAAATTGTCTCATGGATGGACACCGTGGTAATCTTCCTGACAATCCTCGCGGGCAAATCCGGCGATGCCCCGCACTCCATTTATGCATCACAGTCCAAACATCAATGCTCCGATCAACAGAACCGCCGGGATGGTCTGCACCAACAGGACCGTCTTGACGCCCGAATATGCGCCCGCAAGCCCGGCGAGTGCGATACAGACCGCGAAAAACTTGGCCAGGCCGACATCGACCGTCATACCTGCGCCCAGACACATCAACAGACCGCCGGCCAGAAACAGATTATAGACGCCCTGATTGAACGCCATGAACCAGGACCAGCCGATCGCCCGCTCAAGATTTTTTGAATCGAGGCCGTTCGAATCGCGGTTCCGCGCAAGGCTGGGCCCCAGCCAGTTCCAAAAGAACATCTCGGCAAGGCCGAAAACAAAATGAAGCACCATCAAAATCACGCACAGGCAATAGCTCAAATCCAACTGTTCCATCACACTCTCCCAATCAAGGAAACACATCGCGGCGCCAAAACCGCCCGACGACGTTAACCATTTCGCGCCCGGTGAACAGCCACCACGCGGCTGCGACGTGGCGCCCCATTACGGATACTTGGCGCGGCGTTCACGTTTCGTTTACACTGATCGCGACTCGCATTCCCCCTCAAGGATGCTATTTGCACGTCAAGCCTGAATCAGAGGACCCGATGGCAGAGCGGCGAACGATATCTGTGCGCGGTGCGCGCGAACACAATCTGACGGGCATAGATGTCGATATTCCGCGCGATACGCTCAGCGTGATCACCGGTCTGAGCGGCTCGGGCAAATCCTCGCTGGCCTTCGATACGATCTATGCCGAGGGGCAGCGGCGCTATGTCGAGAGCCTCAGCGCCTATGCCCGCCAGTTTCTGCAGATGATGCAAAAGCCGGATGTGGATCATATCGAGGGGTTGAGCCCCGCAATCTCGATCGAACAGAAGACCACGTCAAAGAACCCGCGCTCGACCGTCGGCACGGTGACCGAGATCTATGATTATCTGCGGCTGTTGTTCGCCCGCGCCGGCACCCCCTATAGCCCGGCGACCGGCCTGCCGATCGAGGCGCAGCAGGTCTCGGAAATGGTCGACAGCGTGATGGCGATGGAAGAGGGCACCCGCGCCTATCTGCTCGCCCCCATCATCCGCGACCGCAAGGGCGAGTACAAAAAGGAGTTTCTCGAGCTTCGCAAACAGGGGTTCCAGCGGGTCAAGGTCGACGGGACGTTTCACGACCTCGACGACCCGCCGGTGCTCGACAAGAAGTTCCGGCACAATATCGACGTGGTCGTCGACCGGCTGATCGTCAAAGAGGGCATCGAGACCCGGCTGGCCGACAGCTTGACCACCGCCCTCGGCCTCGCCGACGGGATCGCGATTCTCGAGACCGCGCCTGCCGAGGGCGAGCCGGAGCGCATCACGTTCTCGGAGAACTTCGCCTGCCCGGTCTCGGGCTTTACCATCGCCGAGATCGAGCCGAGGCTGTTTTCCTTCAACGCCCCCTTTGGCGCCTGCCCCGCCTGTGACGGGCTGGGCATCGAGATGTTCTTTGACGAAGACCTCGTGGTGCCCGACAAGACCATGACCCTGATGGACGGCGCCCTCGCCCCCTGGGCCAAGTCCAAGACGCCGACCTTTCGCCAGACGCTCGAGGCGCTGGCGGACCATTACGGGTTCTCGCCCATCGTGCCGTGGGAGAAACTGCCGCCCTTTGCCCAAAAGGTGATGCTGTATGGCTCGGGCGAGGAGGAGATCAACTTCCGCTTTGACGACGGCGGCCGGGTCTATCAGATCTCGCGCACCTTCGAGGGGGTCATCCCCAACATGGAGCGCCGCTATCGCGAGACCGACTCGAGCTGGATCCGCGAGGATTTCGAACGCTATCAGGGCACGCGCCCCTGTGCGGCCTGCGGCGGCTATCGGCTGCGCGAGCAGGCCCTGGCGGTCAAGATCGGCGGGCGGCATATCGGCCAGGTGACCGAGATGTCGATCCGCGAGGCCTTTGCCTGGGTCGACACGGTGCCGGGCGATCTGACCGAGCAAAAGAACGCCATCGCCGCCGCGATCCTGAAAGAGATCCGCGAGCGGCTGGGCTTTCTCGTCAATGTGGGGCTCGATTACCTGACGCTCAGCCGGAATTCCGGCACGTTGAGCGGGGGTGAGAGCCAGCGCATCCGCCTGGCCAGCCAGATCGGCTCGGGCCTGACCGGCGTGCTCTATGTGCTCGATGAGCCGTCGATCGGGCTGCATCAGCGCGACAACGACCGCCTGCTCGACAGCCTCAAGGGGCTGCGCGACCAGGGCAATACCGTGATTGTGGTCGAGCATGACGAGGAGGCGATCCGCGAGGCCGATTACGTGATCGATATCGGCCCCGGTGCAGGTGTCCATGGCGGGCGGGTCATCGCCGCGGGCACGCCTGACGACATCATGCTGACGCCGGGCTCGGTCACCGGCGAATACCTCTCCGGCACGCGCGAGATCCCGGTTCCCGCAGAACGCCGGCGCGGCAACGGCAAAAGCGTTCGGGTCGAGGGTGCGAGCGCCAACAACCTGCAGGACGTGACCGCCGAAATCCCGCTCGGCACCTTTACCTGCATCACGGGGGTCTCTGGCGGGGGCAAATCCACCCTGACCGTCGAGACGCTCTACAAGGCCGCCGCGAACAAGCTGAACGGGGCCCGGACCCAGGCGGCGGCGCACAAGGAGATCCGCGGGCTCGAGCATCTGGACAAGGTCATCGATATCGACCAGTCCCCCATCGGGCGCACGCCGCGGTCCAACCCCGCGACCTATACCGGCGCGTTTACCCCGATCCGCGACTGGTATGCCGGCCTGCCCGAGGCCAAGGCCCGGGGCTACAAACCGGGCCGCTTTTCGTTCAACGTCAAGGGCGGGCGGTGCGAGGCCTGCCAGGGCGACGGGGTGATCAAGATCGAGATGCACTTCCTGCCGGATGTCTATGTGGAATGCGAGACCTGCAAGGGCGCGCGCTACAACCGCGAGACGCTGGAGGTGAAGTACAAGGGCAAATCCATCGCCGATGTCCTCGACATGACGGTAGAGGACGGCGTCGATTTTTTTGCCGCCATCCCCGCGATCCGCGACAAGATGCTGACACTGCAACGCGTGGGCCTCGGCTATATCAAGATCGGCCAACAGGCGACCACCCTGTCGGGCGGCGAGGCGCAGCGGGTCAAGCTCTCCAAGGAACTCTCCAAACGCGCGACCGGGCGCACGCTCTACGTGCTCGACTTGCCGGTCGTGGATGCGCTGGCCTTCTTCCAGGCCGTCCGGTCTATCCGCGATAAGATGGACGCGCTGATGCGCGTGGGGCTGGGCTACATCAAGGTCGGCCAGCTGGCCCGACAGCGTCGTGGCCTGCTGGC
>JBCCHW010000190.1:0-6785 GCA_039028555.1 Pseudomonadota bacterium
GTAGCCGGCGGAATATCCGTCTCCGGCAAAGACATGCTGGAAATGCGGGGTCCGGTGACGCATAGGAATGGCCCTCGGCATGCCGATTTTCGCCAGAGTTTCAGTCTCGAACTTTCGCCCGTCAAAGCCATCTGCCACGCCAAGCGTGTGCATTTCGAGATCAACGAGCGCCGAGCCAGTGTATTCAACGGTTGCAAAACCCTGGTTAAATGTCTCTGCCGCCTTGATTTTTTCGATCAGGGCCCGCGGCATCGGTTCGCCGGTGTCATAATGCCGGGCAAACTCCGCCAGCACGTCCGGCACGCTCAGCCAATGCTCATACAGCTGGCTCGGCAGCTCCACGAAGTCCCGTGCCACCGAGGTGCCGGAGATCATCGGATAGGTCACATCCGACATCATCCCATGCAGCGCATGGCCGAATTCATGGAACAGGGTGCGCGCGTCGTCATAGGTGAGAAATGCCGGCGAAGCCTTTGCAAAATTGCAGGTATTCAGGATGATGGGCCGCGTGTCTCCGGTCAGTTTCTCCTGTTGTCGCAGCCCGGACATCCAGGCGCCGGAGCGTTTCGAGGGCCGCGCGAAGTAGTCCCCGACAAACAGCGCAACAGGCGCGCCGCCGCGCGTCACCTCCCAGGTCCGCGCGTCCTCGTGGGGCAGCGCCACACCTTCGACGGGCGAAAACTCCAATCCAAACAGCCGGTTAGCGACCGAAAAGGCGGCGGCGATCATCGCGTCCAGCGTCAGATAGGGCTTGGTCTCTGCCTCATCGAGATCGAATTTCCGTTTGCGCAGCTTCTCGGCATAGTGGCGCCAGTCCCATCCCTCGATGTCGATATTGGCGCCTTCCTCGGCGGCGAGCGCCTGCAGGGCCCGGGCTTCCTCTTCGGCCCGCGCCCGGGCGGGCGTCCAGACGGCCATCAGCAAGTCGCGCACCGCCTCGGGTGTGCCGGCCATCTGATTGTCGAGCTTGAACGAGGCAAAATCCTTGAATCCCAATAGCTTGGCGCGTTCCACGCGCAGCCTGACGGTCTCCCCGATCAGCGGCCAGTTGGTCGCCTCGCCCCGCGCGATCCAGGCCCGCCAGGCCGCTTCCCGCAGATCACGCCGCGTCGAGAACACCAGAAACGGCTCGATCGAAGAGCGGCTGAGCGTGATCACATAGCCCGCAACCTCTCGGCGCCGCGCCTCGCCCGCGGCCTGCACGACCAGGAATTCCGGCAGCCCCTCCAGATCCCCCTCGCCCAGCACCAGCGTCCAGTCCGCCTCGTCCTTCAGCACGTTCTGGCTGAACGCGGTGCCCAGCTCCGAGAGCCGCGCCTGAATATCCGCGATCCGGTCGCGCCCGGCCGCATCCAGCCGGGCGCCGGCGCGCTCGAACATCTCGACATACAGTTTCAGAACCCGCGCCTGTTCAGCATCAAGCCCCTGATCGGAAACGGAAAATACGCGTCTGGCGAGGTCCTGGTTCAACAGCATCGCCGAGCCGTGGCGCGACAGCACCGGGGCAATCTCGCGCTCGATCTTCTGCAACGCCTCGGTGGTAACGGAGGAACTGAGGGTAAAGAACACCCCGGCCACCTTGTCGAGCCGGTCGCCCGCGCGTTCCAGCGCCTCGATCGTATTGGCAAAATCGGGGGTGGCCTCTTCTGCCGCGATGGCGGCGATTTCGGCCTTGTGCCCGGCGATGGCCGCGTCAAAGGCCGGCTGGAAATGCGCCACCTCGATCCGGTCGAACGGCGGCAGGCCGAACGGTGTTTTCCATTGCTCCAACAGGGGGTTATCCATGCTCAACCTCCGATAGCCGCGACCGAGGGGCGCGCCGCGATGCGCGCGCGCCAGGCCGTGAGATGCTCCAGCCCCGCGGGCATGTCGTATTTGATGATCCGGGTAAAGCCTGTGGCGATATACCCCGTGACATCCGCCATGGTCATGCGGTCGGCCGCCAGCCACGCGCGCCCCGCCAGTTGCCGGTCGAGCCGCTCCAGATGGGTCTCGATACGCCCGCGGTTGATCTCGCCCCATTCCGGCACCTGATCCTCCAGCACCGCGAGATGCGGGTTGGTGTGGCGAAAGCAAAAGCCCACCGATGCGAACAGCCCGAACTCGACCCGGCGCTGCCACATCTCGATCATCGCGGCCTCGAGCGGATCGTGGCCAAACATGTTCGGCTCGGGATAGAGCGCCTCGACATACCGGGCAATTGCAAGCGTCTCGGTCAGCACGGTCCCGTCTGAAAGCTCCAGCGCCGGACATTGGGGCATGCCGGTTTTTTCCAGGTATTCCGGGGCCTTATGCTCACCTTTTAACAGGTCCACCATCTGTCGTGGGATCTCGACCCCCTTCTCGGCAAGAAACAGATTGAGCCGCATCGGGTTCGGCGCCCGCGGCTGATCGTACAGAAGAACTGGTTCAGGGAGAGACATCGGGTCAGGAAGAGACATCGGGGGAGGCTCCGGTTAGCGCTGGATTCACGCGGCAACCTAAGGTGCCGCCGCGCCCGGGCCAAGACCGGTCGACAAAATCTCGCCGAATTGACCCGCTAAAGAAAGTGATCAATGACTTTGCCACCCGAGGGCGGGGGAGACGGGTTTGCGTATCGACAATCAGTTACGGGCAAGGTTTGCCATCGCCTATGGCGTGGCGCTTTGCGCGATGTTTTGCATTCTGCTGGTCCTGGAACAGCGCTTCTACATTCGCTCACCGGGCGCCGTCGGGATCGCCATCCAGATCGTGGCCACCAATTATGTGGGCGTAAAGCTGGGCCGGCGGCTGGGGGAGATCCCTCCTTCGGGCGTGCTGTGGCGCATTGCGGGCGAGTTTGTGGCCATCGGGCTTGTGTTCGACGCGGTGCTGGCCACCCTATACGTGATCTTCGGACTTTCGCCGCAGGATCAATATCTGTTGTATCTTTTGGTCTCGCACCCGACAGCCTCGTTCTTTGCGATCGCCGCGATGGTCTTGCTGGTTTATCTGGTGGCCACCCGGTTGATGCTGCGCGGTGCGATCAAGGCGGGTACGAGGGCGAACAAACAGGCTGCCTGACCCAGGTCTGCAACCGGGTCGAGAGGATGATTGAAACCACGGCGGCAAAGGGCCGTCGGATATAAGTAAAAGTGAATAAGCGATTGGAAGATATCAGATTAATACGCCGTGATACGGTCATCGCAACAACTGTTGCCTATATGCTCTTCGCGCTGTTCGGCACCTTTGCTGCCCTGTTCGGGCACAGGCTGGGCGGCGGCGCGTTCGCGGGGCTCTATATCGGCATGATCTGGTGGTTGGCGGGCAGAACCGCCGCACGCGGCCGACGGGCGGGCTGCTTTGGCGGCTTGCCTGGGAGATCTGGCTCGTCAGCACCCTCACCGGTATCGGCCTGACGGCGCTGTTTCTGGTGCTCTATCGGCTTGTCGGCGGACAGGCGATGCTTGCCCAGATGACCGTCGCGATGGGATCGCCGGGTTTCGGCAGGACGGTGATGCTTGGCCTCGTGGCCCTGGCGACTTCGCTGTTTCTGACCCGCGCCATCCTGTGCTTTCACGTCTCTCGTGCGTTTCGGGATTTCTGATGGCTCCGCGCCGCTTGCCGCGGTCAGATCACGGGGCTATACAGCGCGGACCGCATGGAAAGGACGCGCATGTTCGCCCACCGCCATCTTCTTGGCATCGCGCCGCTCTCACCCCAGGACATCACCGCTATTCTCGATTTGGCCGACAGCTATGTCGCGCTGAACCAGCAGGGCGCGAAACATGCCGATGTGCTGAGCGGGCGCACCCAGATCAACCTGTTCTTTGAAAGCTCGACCCGGACGATGGCGAGTTTCGAGATTGCGGGCAAACGGCTGGGCGCCGATGTGATGAACATGAATGTGCTCGCCTCGAGCATGAACAAGGGCGAGACGCTGATCGACACGGCGGTGACGCTGAACGCGATGCATCCCGACCTGTTGGTGGTGCGCCACCAGAACTCGGGCGCGGTGGATCTGTTGTCGGAAAAGGTCAACTGCGCGGTGCTGAATGCGGGCGACGGGCGGCATGAGCATCCGACCCAGGCCTTGCTCGATGCGCTCACCATCCGGCGGCGCAAGGGGCGGCTGCAACGGCTGACGATTGCCATATGCGGCGACATTGCCAATTCGCGGGTCGCGCGTTCCAACATCATGGCGCTCGGCAAGATGGAGAATCGGGTGCGCGTGATCGCGCCGCCGACCCTGTTGCCGGCCGGGATCGACCGTTTCGGGGTCGAGGTCTTTACCGATATGGAGGCAGGGCTGACGGACTGCGACGTGGTCATGATGCTGCGCGTCCAGAACGAGCGGCTGACGGGGGCGGCCTTCCCCTCGACGCGCGAGTTCTACCACCGCTATGGGCTGACGCGGGAAAAGCTCTCCCATGCCAAGCCTGACGCGATCGTCATGCATCCCGGCCCGATGAACCGGGGTGTCGAGATCGACGCCGAGATCGCCGATGACGAAGACCGCTCGGTCATCGCCGAACAGGTCGAAATGGGCGTCGCGGTTCGCATGGCCGTGCTGGACCTGCTGGCGCGGAACTTGGCGGAGGCGCAGCCATGATGGGGAGATCGCGCGCCGCTGCACCCCTCCCGATGATTGCCCTGCAGCCGGGCGAAACGCTGCTTTGGCAAAAGAAACGATCTGAGATTGAAACACTTACACAACGGGTCCTGATGACGAGTGCGGCGATGCTTGCGGTCGCTTTCGTCGCGTCATTTTTTCTCTTATCTTTAGTCGATAGCGGCAATTTCTTTACTATTGAAAAATTTCGAATTTTCACATTTTTCTCTTCTGTTCTTATCGTGATAGCCGCGCCAAACACTTTTCGGGCCATGCGGGACGTGGTGATAACCACCAAAAGGATCATCACCAAGGACACTAGTCTCATTATTCCCATCCCGCGCGAGGTTGAGATTTCGGATCTCGGTCCGCCATCTCTCCAGACGGCCTTCCTGATCGGTGGGGCGAAAACAGTAACGATGCGCAACTTGAGGACAAAACTGGCATGCCAAGAGGCCAGGACGGGTTTTCGCCTTTTGATCGCGAAGACCGGTGATTTGTTCATCGGAAGAGTCCAGATATTGACGCTGTATCCCGATATTGTTGCCCACGAGATCAGCCGTGCCCAACGAGATCTGAAGGCAGGCGCATGACACACCACCTCCTCAACGCCCGGCTGATCGACCCGGCCAGCGGTTATGACGGGCCCGGCGCGGTCCGGGTCGAAGACGGCAGGATTGTCGAGATTGTCCGCGGCGCCTCGCCCGATGTGCCGGGGCTCGATTGCGGCGGCAAGGTTCTCGCCCCGGGGCTGGTCGATATCCGCGTTTTTGTCGGTGAGCCCGGCGCGCGGCATCGCGAAAGCTTTCGCACCGCCGGTGCGGCGGCAGCGGCGGGCGGGGTGACGACGTTTGTGGCGCAACCCGACACCACGCCCTGCCTTGACGATCCGGCCCTGATCCAGTTCGCGCTCGACCGCGCGCGTCAGGCCGCCCCTGTCAATGTCCATGTGATGGGCGCGCTGACCCGCGGGCTCGGCGGCACGCAGATGAGCGAACAGCAGTTTCTGCTCGATGCCGGGGCGGTCGCGCTGACCGATGGCGACCATGTGGTGCAGGATGCCAAGGTGCTGCGCGCGATCATGACCTATGCAAAGGGGCTGGGTGCGCTGATCGCCCATGCGGTGCAGGAGCCGAGCCTGAGTGCTGGCACCTGTGCAACCTCGGGCGAGATGGCCTCGCGCCTCGGCCTGCCCGCCGTGCCCGCCATTGCCGAGCGTATCGCGCTGGAGCGGGATCTCGCCCTGGTCGAGAGCACCGGGGGCCGCTATCACGCGGCCCTGATCTCGACCGAGGCGGCGCTGACCCCGCTGGCGCGTGCCCGCGCGGCGGGGCTGGATGTGTCCGCCGCCGTCTCGATCCACCACCTCACGCTGAACGAGTTCGATATCGGCGGGTACAAGACCTTTTTCAAACTCACACCGCCCCTGCGCGCCGATACCGACCGACTGGCGATGGTCGAGGCGGCGGCCAAGGGCGCGGTCGACATCATCTGCTCCTCGCACGCCCCCCATGACGAAGAGGCCAAGCGGCTGCCCTTTGAAGAGGCGGCGTCGGGCGCTGTCGGGCTCGAGACGTTCCTGCCCGCCTGCCTGCGTCTGGTGCACGAGGGGCAGATGACATTGCTGAGCCTCTTCGAGCGCGCGTCGCTCGCGCCTGCCCGCCGGCTCGGCCTGCCGGGCGGCGGCCTGACCCCGGGCGCCCCGGCGGATCTGGTGCTGTTCGACCCGGATGCACCCTTCCAGCTCGACCGCGACACCCTGCGCTCGAAATCCAAGAACACCCCCTTTGACCGGCAGCGGATGCAGGGCAAGGTGCTCGGCACCTGGGTGGCGGGCACCCGGGTCTTTGGAGGCTGACATGCTGCACGAGATCATGGGGGCGGACCGCGCCCTGCCCTGGCTGATCGCAGCCTTTGCGGGGGGCTATCTATGCGGGTCGATCCCGGGCGGCATCCTGATGGCCCGGCTCTTTGGGCTTGGCGATCTGCGCAAGATCGGCTCGGGCAATATCGGGGCGACCAATGTGCTGCGCACGGGGCACAAACCCGCAGCACTCGCCACCCTGATCCTCGATGCCGGGAAAGGCGGGATCGCGGCGCTGATCGCGGGAGCGATCTGGGGCCCCTGGCCCGCCGCTCTTGCAGGGCTCGCCGCCTTCCTGGGCCACCTCTACCCGATCTGGCTGGGCTTCAGGGGCGGCAAGGGCATGGCGAC
>JBCCHW010000191.1:0-6607 GCA_039028555.1 Pseudomonadota bacterium
GAAACGGCCCCTCCCCCGCGAGCCGCTCGAGGGCGGCGAGCACGGTTCGCGACCGCTGCAATCCGGCCTGAAGCTCGGCCGGGTCGGGCGCCTCGTCAGGTGCCGCCCGCCGCGATCCATGAACAAAGACCTGCCGGACCAGCGGCCAATAGGCATCGCCCGCAACCAGCGCAACGATCTGGCGTACCCGCGCCCGCTCAACCGGTGTTGCCGGCATCAGGGGCGGGCCGTCAAAGGCCTCGTCGACATATTCGGTGATCGCCCCGGTCTCGAACAGCGTGAAGTCGCCATCAACCAGCGTGGGCACCCGGCAAAACGGGTTGAGCGCCAGATAGTCGGCGGGCACGTCCTCGGCAAACGGGTTCACCTCGACCCATCGATAGGCCACGCCCTTTTCCGCCAGCGCCCACCGCGCGACCCACGAGAACACACTGATGCGATACCCATGAAGCTCAGGCACGGACATGGTCAGATGGCCCAGGCATGGAGCGCGAACGTCACCAGCGCGCCGCCGATCGCCCCGGCCAACAGCCAGGGCCAGCGGCGCGGCGGGCGGGGCGGCGGCGGTGGCGGGTTGGCGCGCCGGGTGCGCGCCTCTTCGGCCAGCATCACCAGCTCGTTCGCCAGCCCCGGCAGGCGCGGGCCGAGGCGCGAGAGAATCGTCGCCGTCTGCACCAGATCGCGCCCCAGCTGCGCGGGGCCGAGATTTTCGCGAATCCACTCCTCGACCACCGGGCGCGCCGCCTCGAAAATGTTTGACCCCGGGTCCAGCGAGCGCGCGACCCCCTCGACCACCACCATGGTGCGCTGGAGCAGGATCAGCTCGGTCCGCGTCTCCATCCCGAACCGCTCGGTGGTCTCGAACAGATAGGCGAGCAGATTGGCCATCGAGATCTGGCTGACATTCTGGTCAAAGATCGGCTCGCCGATGGCGCGAAGCGCCTGGGCGAATTTGCGCACATCCCGGTCGGGCGGCACATAGCCCGCCTCGAAATGCACCTCGGCCACGCGGCGGTAATTGCGGGTGAGAAAGCCATAGAGGATCTCAGCATAATGGCGCCGCGTCACCGGGTCGAGCCGCCCCATGATCCCGAAATCCAGGACCATCAGGGTCCCGTCAGGCGCCAGCCGCAGATTGCCCTGATGCATGTCCGCGTGAAAGAATCCGTCCTTGAGCGCATGGCTGAGAAAGGCCGAGATGATCTTTTCACCAATCGCCGTCAGGTCGTGGCCCGCCTCGCGCAGCACATCGGGCTCGATCGGCAGGCCGCCGATCCATTCCAGCGTCATCACCCGGCGCGAGCAGCCCTCCCACACGACCTTGGGCACCTTGACCCGCGTGTCGTCGATGGTGTTGGCGCGGAACTCGCTGGCAGCGGATGCCTCGAGCCGCAGGTCGAGCTCCATGTCCACGACGCCCTCGAAATGGGCGACGACATCTTTCGGGCGCAGCCGCTTGGCGCCCGGCACGAGGGCGTCGACGAACCCGGCGATGAAGTAGAAGGCGCCGATATCGCGGCGGAACTGGCGGTCGACCCCGGGGCTCAGCAACTTGATCGCCACCTTCTCGCCCGTCGCCTTCCAGATTGCCGGGTGTACCTGGGCGTTCGAGGCCGCGGCGACCGGCTCGCCGAAATCGGTGATCAATGCGGCGGCGCGGTCGCCCAGTTCGTGTTTCAGGATCGCCTCGGCCTGATCGCGCGGGAACGGGGGCAACCGGTCCTGCAGATATCGCAGCTGCCTGACCACCGCCTCGCCCGTCACGTCCGGACGGGTCGAGAGGATCTGGCCAAACTTCACATAAGCCGGGCCCATCGCCTGGATAGCGCGCGCAATCGGCGGCAGACTCGGGTCTCCCTTGCGCCCAAAGATTCCCACCGGGCGGGTGACCAGCCGGATCACGAAACGCGGCCAGCCGGTGATTCCGAATCCATCCAGCAATTCGCCCAGCGCGCCGGTACGCTCGAACGTGGCGCCGGTGCGTAGCAGCCGCCACAGATGCGCGGGCGCTGAAAACATCAGAGGCGCCAGCCCGAATGCAGTGCCGCCACGCCCATCGAGAGATTGCGGTAACTCACCTGACCAAACCCGGCCTGGCGGATCATCTGGGCAAAGCTTTCCTGATCGGGAAACCGGCGGATCGATTCGACCAGATACTGATAGCTGTCGCGGTCGCCGGTCACCATCTGCCCCATCGCCGGGATCACGTTGAACGAATAGCGGTCATAGGCCCATTGCATGGCGGGCACGGGGAGCTGGCTGAACTCGAGGCAGAGGAACCGTCCACCGGGTTTGAGCACGCGATAGGCCTCGGCCAGCGCCGCCTCGACCCGGGTCACATTGCGGATGCCAAAGGCGATCGTATAGGCGTCGAACATGGCGTCCTGAAACGGCAGCGTCATTGCATCGCCGCAGACCCACGAGATCCCGCCGATACCCTGGGCCCCGGCCCGGCGCGCGCCTTCGTCGAGCATGGCCTGGGTCATGTCGCAGACGGTGACGGTGCCCTCGCCCTTGACCCGGTCGAGAAAGCGAAAGGCGATATCCCCGGTCCCACCGGCGACATCCAGCAGGGCCATGCCCGGCCGTGGGGCCAGCCAGTCGATCATCGCCTGCTTCCACAGGCGGTGAATGCCGGCCGACATCAGATCGTTCATCACGTCATAACGCGACGCGACCGAGGAAAAGACGCCATGCACGCGGCCGGCCTTCTCGTCCTCGGGGATCGTCTGGTACCCGAAATGGGTGGTGTTTTCATCGTCAGTCATGGCGCAGACAATAGCGCCTTCGCCGAAAAGGGAAACGCCCCGTTCTGCGGCAGAGTGGCGAAAGCGGGATCAGGCGGCGATTACCCGCTCGCCCCACGCGATCACCCAGGCGGCGACGACGGCAAAGACGATGTGGCCCCACAGCGCCACCCAGGTCAGCGACCCCCAGCCGAGAAAGGCCGGATTGCCCGCGATCAGATGCGCCATGAAGTAAAGGGCAAAGACCCACAGCACGACACCATACAGGATCGCCGGCACCGCCCAGGGCAGTCCGGGCATCACGGCGCGATAGATCGGCCGCGCGATCAGCAGCCAGCCGAGCGGATAGGCCACCACGCCCGTCAGCGTGTGGATCCCGTAGGGCAGGCCGAGCGCGCTCAGTTCCTTGCCCGGCACGCCCGTCACGGTCGACAAGACCTGTGTCGCCAGCGGCACCGGCGCCAGCTTGGCCCCGACCAGGGGCGACAGAACCCCCTTGAGCAACGGGCTGATCGTCTGCCCGAACAGATCAAAGGCAACGGTCGCGGCGGCGCCCGCCAAAAGAACGATCACGATCATCCCGGGCGTCAGCTGCGGGACGAGGGTATCTTGGCTCTGCATCGAAGTCTTCTCCCAACCAGTGTGCATGTCGATGCGCATATCGTGAGGCTTCCGTTAACGGCAACCTGGCTGAAACACGGATGACGCGCGTGTTAAGTCCCGTTAACAAAGCGGATCAGTCCGGCACCCCTGGCCGGGCTGCCCGGCTCAGCTGAGGAGACCTGATTGCCTGAACTGCCCGAAGTCGAAACCGTCCGCCGCGGTCTGATCCCGGTTCTGGAGGGGCATGTACTGAGCGAGGTCATCCAGCGCCGCCCGGATCTGCGCTGGCCGCTGCCCGCGCGGTTTGCCGACCGCCTGGCCGGGCGGCGGGTCGCGGCGCTGCGCCGCCGGTCGAAATACCTGTTGGCCGATCTCGACGACGGCACGACCTGGATCACCCATCTCGGCATGTCGGGCCGCCTGCTGATCGATGGCGAGCCAGGCGCCGGTCTGCACCACCAGCGCGCGACCCCGGGCAAGCACGATCACGTGATCATCACCACCGATCAGGGCGTCATGATCACCTATAACGACGCGCGCCGGTTCGGGGCGATGGATCTGTGGCCCACATCCGATCTGGACGCACATCCGCTGATCGCCGTGCTGGGGCCCGAACCGCTCGGCAACGGGTTTCACGCCGCCTATCTGCGCGCAGCCTTTGACGGCAAGCGCAGCCCGGTCAAATCCGCCCTGCTGGATCAGCGCATCGTGGCCGGTCTCGGCAATATCTATGTCTGCGAGGCGCTGTTTCGGGCCGGTATCCACCCCAAACGTCTGGCGGGCTCGATCTCGGCGGCGCGGATCGAGGTGCTGGCGCATGAGGTCGTCGCGACCTTGAAGGACGCCATCGAGGCCGGTGGCTCGTCGCTGAGGGATTATCGGCAGGCGGATGGCGAGCTCGGATACTTCCAGCACAGTTTCCGGGTGTATGACCGCGAGGGCCAGCCCTGTACGCGTCCGGGCTGCGATGGCCAGGTGACCCGGATCGTCCAATCCGGGCGGTCGAGTTTCTACTGCCCGCGCTGCCAGCGCTGAGCGGCGCGTTTTCCTCTTGCAATCGGGCGCGGGGTCGCCAATCTGGCGCCCCTTTTGCTCCAGCCCCGGTTACCGATATGCCATTTCAAAGACTTCCTTTCCCCGCGCTGCTCGTGGCCGTTGCCGTTCTCGCGGGCACCGGCCCCCATGCCCGGGCCTATGACATCCCGGCAGAGCGCCAGAACACGCTGACCATGGTTTACGACGGCGACAGCTTTGGCCGGTGTATGGGAGAGCGGGAAGACCCGTCCGACTGTATCGGACATTTTCGCAAGGCCTGCGGCGCGAATGCCCAGACCGAAGAGGAATGGTTTTTCTGCATCGATACCGAGCTGAAGCACTGGGATGACTATCTGAACCGGCTCTACAAGGAAGCGATGGGTGTTCTGGGCCAGGACGACGCCGATCGCGATACGCCCGCGGGCGACAGCATGCGCTCGATGACCGATGCGCTGCGCGACACCCAGCGCGCCTGGATCCCCTATCGCGATGCGCTGTGTGATTTTGCCGCCAACATGACGCCCGGGGGCACGACAGCGCCCGAACACCGCATGATCTGCCTGAGCGACGAGACCGCCCGCCAGTCGCTGCATCTGGGCAGGATGCTGGGCTTCAACGATTGACGGCGCATGCTTGCCCCGCCCCGTCGTGGGGGGTAACACTCGGCAGCGCGCTGCGCTTCGCAAAGGGAGAGACCCATGGCCTATGAAAACATCATCGTCGAGACCCGCGAACAGGTCGGCGTCATCACGCTAAACCGGCCAAAGGCGCTGAACGCGCTCAACAGCGAGCTGATGATCGAGCTGGGCGAGGCGCTGATCAAGTTCGACGCCGACCCGGATGTGGGCGCCATCGTGATCACCGGCTCGGAAAAGGCCTTTGCCGCCGGGGCTGATATCAAGGAGATGCAGCCAAAGACCTTCACGGATGTCTATGGCGAGGACTTCATCACCAGCCATTGGGAGACCGTGACCCGGATCCGCAAACCCGTGATCGCGGCGGTGGCGGGATACGCGCTGGGCGGCGGCTGCGAGCTCGCCATGATGTGCGACTTCATCCTCGCCGCCGACACGGCCAAGTTTGGCCAGCCCGAAATCAACCTGGGCGTGATGCCGGGGGCCGGTGGCTCGCAGCGGCTGACCCGGTTCGTGGGCAAGTCGAAGTCCATGGAGATGAATCTGACCGGGCGTTTCATGGATGCCGACGAGGCCGAACGCGCGGGCCTTGTCAGCCGAATCATCCCCGCCGATGATCTGGTGGAAGAGGCCGTCTCGACCGCCGAGAAAATCGCCGACAAGGGGCGCCTCGCGGTGCTCGCCACCAAGGAAGCGGTCAACCGATCCTATGAAGTCTCGCTGAGCGAAGGCGTACGATTCGAGCGGCGCATGTTCCACGCGCTGTTCTCGACCGAGGACCAAAAGGAAGGCATGGCCGCCTTTGCCGAAAAGCGCACCGCGAAATTCAAGGGTAAATAGGCGCACAAACACCTATTGACGCGCGGGGGGTGTTGCTTGTATCTCCGCCGCTCACCGGTCCACAGACAGGAACAGAATCGTCATGGCAAATTCGCCATCAGCTAAAAAACGCGTTCGCCAGATCGAACGCCGTACCGCGGTCAACACCGCGCGCCGCTCACGCGTGCGCACATATATCCGCAAAGTCGAAGAAGCCATCGCGTCGGGCGACTATGACGTGGCCTCGGCCGCGTTGAAAGCGGCACAACCCGAAATCATGCGCGGCGCGGGCAAGGGCATCATGCATTCGAACACCGCCAGTCGGAAGGTCAGCCGTTTGCATAGCCGCATCAAGGCGATGAAAGCCTAAGCTTCGAGCAACACTTCCGTTACAGCAGTTTGACGTCGCTCCAGCCAGGCTGGAGCGATGTTATTTTTTGTACATCAAACTGTGACCAAAGCGTAATTTTGCGCTTGTGCCCAACTTTTGATTCCATGTAGGATCTGCAAACGGCGGCACTGCGGCGAGAAAGCCGGGAACTTAACCGACAAAGTAAGTAAAAATGTACTCCTGTTTTCATAAACAGGAAGTAATTTCTGTGCGATTAATGGCTTTTACTTTCAGGCATCGCAATCACCCGATCAGATTCTTTGCCTGAATCAACAAAACTACTTGCGCCGAATCTGACGCGGCGGATATCTCAGGAAACACGGACAGGCGATGTGGAGGTAGACGGAAAGATGAGGCAAGCGGGGGGCATTCTAGAC
>JBCCHW010000192.1:0-6566 GCA_039028555.1 Pseudomonadota bacterium
AGACCATGTGGGCGGATCATGTCGAGAGCGCACCAGGTGCGGTCAGCCAGGTCCGCGCCACCGCGCATGAGCTGACCGCGCATGCCAAACGGCGCGGCCCCGCCATCGTCATGGTCGGCCATGTCACCAAGGAGGGCCAGATCGCCGGCCCCCGCGTGGTCGAGCACATGGTCGACACCGTGCTCTATTTCGAGGGCGAGCGGGCGCATCAGTTCCGCATCCTGCGCTCGGTCAAGAACCGCTTCGGCCCGGCGGACGAGATCGGCGTCTTCGAGATGACCGGCAGCGGGCTGGCCGAGGTGGCCAACCCCTCGGCGCTGTTTCTGGGCGAACGGGGCGAGGCGGTCTCGGGCTCGGCCGTTTTTGCCGGGATCGAGGGCACGCGTCCGCTCTTGGTCGAGTTCCAGGCGCTGGTCGCGCCCTCCCCGCTTGGCACCCCGCGCCGGCAGGTGGTGGGCTGGGACAGCGCCCGGCTCTCGATGGTGCTGGCGGTGATGGAGGCGCGCTGCGGCGTCTCGCTGGCGGGCATGGATGTGTTCCTGAACGTCGCGGGCGGCATGCGGGTCGGCGAACCCGCCGCCGATCTGGCCGCCGCCGCCGCGCTGCTCAGCGCCCTGACCGACCGCGCCCTGCCCGCCGACACGGTGCTGTTTGGCGAAATCAGCCTTTCCGGCGCGCTGCGCGCGGTGCCCCAGCCCGATGCCCGCCTGAAAGAAGCCGCCAAACTGGGCTTTGCAGGGGCCATGACGGCCCAAAAGTCGAACCAGGTGGCCGAATCAGCTATATGCGTTAAAGGGTGGGAAACCTTGCCGGAATTCGTGACGGGGCTCTTTGATGCCGCACCGGGCGAACAGCCTGAGCATTCGGAGCAAGGATATGATGAAGGATAAGGGGGGCTGATCATGGAGCCTACGCTGGTTGATGCAGGGGTCGCGGTTGTCGTGGTCCTCTCGGGTATCCTGGCCTATTCGCGCGGCCTGACGCGCGAGGTCTTTGCCATTGGCGGGTGGATCCTGGCCGCCGCTCTGGCCTTTTATCTGACGCCGACGGTCGAGCCGCTGATCCGCGAATTGCCGGTGGTGGGCGACTTTCTGGGCGGCAGTTGCGTGATGTCGACCATCACCGCCTTTACCCTGATCGTCGCCGCGGCTCTGTTGGTGCTGTCGGTTTTCACGCCGATCCTGTCTTCGTCGATCCTCGACAGCGTGATCGGCCCGGTCGACCGGGTGCTGGGGTTTGTCTTTGGAATCGCGCGGGGCATCCTGCTCGTCGCGGTGGCCTATATGATCTACAACAGCGTCTCGGCAGGGGCCGAGGAATGGCCGCCCATCGCCAATGCCGAAAGCCGCGTGATCTTTGACGAGGTCGCCACACGCATCAGCGCCCATCTGCCAAGCGAGATGCCGCCCTGGTTCTCGGACCGGATCGATGCGCTGATGGCGCCCTGCGGGGGCGAGATCCCGACCTCGCTGCCCACCGACAACGGCCAGACGCCCACAGCGCCGGCGACCGGGTCCGACAGCTGACCCCGGGCCGGGCGCCGCCCGTTGCGGCGGCGCCTCACCCACGGGTCACGCAAGCTTGAGTTGAAGATTACCGGAAACCAACCGACATCCCCCCCAAGACGAACGGGACGAACGAGGTAACCGGGATGACAATCAAAGCACTGCTTGCCCTAGGCGCCGTGACGCTGGCCGCGGCCTGCGCCGAGTATCCGATCTTCGAGGATCGCTCCTCCGAGGTTACGATCACGCACCGGGTGCCCAACAAGTAACCAGGCCAGACCGGAACTCCATCGCAAAACCCCGGGATTTGGCTGGGTCGGCCAGATCCGGCTGGGCCGGCCAGATCCGTTTATGCGCTAGAGGGCCTCGAAAACATGCGCCCGGCAAAAGATGTCGGGCTCGGTATAGGGCATTGCGGGAAAGGGTTCCGAGGTAAACAAAAGCCGCCACTTGCCGGCTTTTTCCAGCGCAAGACACGCATCCCAGTACTCCGGCCCGATCCCGGGGTCTGAGCGCAGCGAGATCACCACCCGCGCACCCGGGCGCGCCACATGGGCAAGATCGGCAAAGCTGGAGGCAGGTGCATGGCCCGGCGTGATCGTGCCCACCGTGATCACCGCGCCAAAGCTGTTTTCGGGGAAATCCAGCCCGCCGCCCATCGCCATCTTGTGCAGGCTCTCATAGATCTGCTTGTCCCGCGCGACCGACAGCATCCCCTCCGAGAGGTCGATGCCCACGATCGGGCCATAGCCCAGCACCGCCAGCGGCTCACATTGCAGCCCACCGCCGCAGCCCGCATCCAGAATTGGCCCGACATCCGGCGCAACAAATCGGGCAAACACCGCCGCCGCCATGGCGGGCGCGCGATAGCCCATGGCAAAAAGGTCGCGCTCGTACTGCGCCGACCATTCATCATAGGCGGCCTCCTGCTCGGCCATCGAGGTGACGTTGTACACCTTCTTGATCTGGTCATGATAGTTGGACATCGGTGTGCGTGATCCTCCGGCTATGCTGCTGAAACCATGCTAGCACAGCGGTTTGGGGCGGGGTAGAGAGCCAACCTCAGCGCCCTGCCCCCTGCTGCGCCTGATGGTCATACCAGATCCAGACCATGCGATCGCAGAACCAGACCTTGCCCATCATCGCCACCGCCATGCCCCCGATGGTCGCGCCGAGGTCGAGGCCATAGAGCCCATGGATCAGCACCAGCATGCCAACGCCCGAGACCCCCGTCAGGATCGTGACCATGCGCCGGTGATGCGCCGCCACAGGCACGGCACCGCGGTTGAGATAGATCCGCTCGCCCATCACCGCGCGCGAGGCCCAGGTGTCGAGCCGTGCAGGCTCGGCAAACAGGCGCGGGTTGGCCCATGTCCACAACAGGCTCAGCACGATGGGCACCAGACATCCCCAGCCGATCCAGACGCGGCTCCAGACCGCCAGCACCAACAGCGGCAGGCAGGAAAAGCGCGAATAGACGCTCCACGGGTTGGCATGGCGGCGCCATACCGTCTCGCTCATACCCATCAGCCGTTCTGCGGTGGTGAAGACATCCATGACCCGCTCCCCTGCCCGAGCATCCGTTGCGCGGGCACCGCGCATCGCATCACATCACATCGCATCGCATGCGCAAAGAAAATCGCGGCGAGAGGCCCGCCGCGTTCGTATGCCGGTATCCGACCCGGATCAGGCGTCGAGCCACCAGCGCTTGATAAAGTGACCGCCGTCCATCTCCCAGCCGCCGCCGATCTGGCCGTACTTGACCTTTTTGTTCAGGCCCGCGACGTCCTGGCCAAAGGCCGGGATGATCGTGCCGCCCTCGGCCGAGATCAGCGACTGCACCTCGGAATACATCGCGCGGCGCTTTTCGGGGTCGAGCTCGGCCCGCGCCGCCGTCACCAGTTCATCAACGGTCGGGATGTTGATCCGGGTGTCGTTCCACGGCGCGTCCGAGGTATAGGCGATCGACAGGATCATGTCCTCGACCGGGCGCGCGCCCCAGTAGCAGGCACAGAACGCCAGCTTGTTCCAGACATTGTTCCAATAGCCGTCCTTGGGCTGGCGCACGATGTTGATGTCGATGCCCACCTTCTTCATGTCGTCCTGGAACAGCTGCGCCGCCCCGATCGCCCCGCCAAAGGCCGTGTCCGAGACGTTGTAGTCGATCGGGGAGCCGTCATATTTCGACTTTGCCAGATATTCCTTGGCCTTGTCCGGGTCATAGCTGTTCTGCGCGATATCGGGGTCGTGATACAGAAAGCCCGGCCCGATCGGCTGATCATTGCCCACGATCCCGTAGCCATACAGGATCTTGTCGACAAAGGCCTCGCGATTGATGCCGTGCTTCATCGCCATGCGCAGGTTGACGTCGTCAAAGGGCGGCGTGTTCACATGCATCGGCATGGTGAACATCAGGTTCGACGGGATCGCCTGGATCTCGATATTGGGGTTGCGCTTGAGCAGGTGAACGGTCGAGAGGTCAGGCCGGTTGATCACATCGACCTGGCCGGTCATCAGCGCGTTCTGCCGCGCGGAATCGTCGAGGATCACGGTGATCTCGGCGCTGTCGACAAAGCCGAAATCGTCGCCCTGCCAGGCATTGGGGTTGCGCTTCATCGCGATGCGGATGCCGGGGTCGAACTCTTCAAGGGTGTAAAGCCCGGTCCCGACGGGCGAGAGCACATCTGCCTTGCCATCCTTGGTCGGCACGATGTTCATGTGGTAATCGGTCATCAGGAACGGGAAATCGGCATTGCCCCCGCTCAGCGTGACGACCACATGGTCCTTGCCGTCCGCTTTGACATCCTCGATGCCGGCGAAAACCCCCTTGGCGCCCGACTTCGAATCCTCGCCCCGGTGCACGTTGATCGAGTTGATCACATCCTCGGTGGTCAGGCTTTTCCCGTCCGAGAACTCGACCCCCGGGCGCAGCTTGAAGCGCCAGGTCTTGGCATCGGCCGAGGCTTCCCAGCTCTCCGCCAGCCCCGGCTGGGCCGAGTTGTCCTGCCCCACTTCGACCAGACTGTCGCGCACCGAGCGCCCGACGACGATCATCGTGGTCGCAAGGAAGGTCGCGGGGTCAAGGCTGTCGGCGGTGTTCGCGTCGTTCAGGCCGCATTTCAGATGGCCGCCGCGCTTTGGCTCTGCCGCGCGCGCCTGGCTCCACATGCCAGAGGCTGCCGAAACGGTCAGCCCCGCCGCAACCGCGCCAGACATGAACTCGCGCCGTGTCGTCTTTGGGTCGCGCAGCATGCGCGCCACGATGGTGTCATCGGTCATAAATTACTCCTGTCAGAGGTTGTGATTGGATCGGGTGTTCCGGTGGGCGTTTCGTCCGCCCCGGCGCGTCAGGATTGTCCAGGCCGCCCGCGCGAACCAAAGAGTACCAAACCGCAATTTTTTCTTTCAGCTTACGCTGATACATTATTGGCATTTCCCTGTTGGTTCGCCGAAGCTAGGGGCCATTCACCCCACATGCAAGACGTATCCCTCAGAATCTCCCGCACCGCAGCGACGCCTCACCCCCCCCGGCCCAGTCCCGGCGCACGCGCAAAAAAAGGGGGACGCTGGAAAACCAACGCCCCCCGGAGAGGAAACATGTGGAGATAGGTCAGATGCCGCGGGCCGGTCCCGATGGTCCCGGGTCTCGTACCCGCCCTCGGGCCCCATCCCGCAACCACCCGATTTGCAACGATGCCGGCGGGACAACCGGCTCTTTCGGGCACTTGCGGGATCGTGGCCCCCAACGATCCGGGCCGCGACGTCTGCTATCCCTGCGATCATGCCGATTCCCTATTGCTCGGTGAAATAGATAATAGAGATCTGGTGATCAATTTTATCTATTAATCCGCGACACAACTGATCCAACACGCAGGCCGCCATGGAATCGCCTGCCCGGTGGCCTCCCGCCTGCCTGGCGCCATGGCCCCCGGCCCGCCTCTTGACTCCGCCAAAGTGGTGCACATTTAGGCAATGCGTGCTCCTGATGGATCAGGTTGCGACGCCCAGGCCGGGATCTGGCCGTCAATCGCCTTTCTTTGATGAAGGAGTGATGACACTCGCCCTGCCGCCCGGTATAAGCCACGCGTAACGCGCGAGTCACCCAGAACGCGGAGAGCGGTCATGAGTTCTGACGGGGTCGCCCCCAATCCTGCCGGGGCATCCGAAAAAGGCGAAGCGGTGTGGCCTTCGCATCCCTTCGATCCCCGCTCAGGCGATCCATCATCCGCCGACATCGATCCTGACGACGACAAACTGCACGAGGAATGCGGTATCTACGGCGTCATCGGCGTCGATCAGGCGGCGCGCTATGTCGCCCTGGGTCTGCATGCGCTCCAGCATCGCGGGCAGGAGGCGGCGGGCATCTGCTCCTACGATCCCGACACCACCTTCAACACCGTCCGCCGGCTTGGCCTGGTGCGCGACAACTTCACCAAGGAAGCGGTGTTCGAGCTGCTGCCCGGGCGCTCGGCCATCGGGCACAACCGATATTCGACCCATGGCTCGAAAGGCGCGCAGATCCGCGACGTACAGCCCCTCTATGCCGATTTCGCGCTCGGCGGCTGCGCCATCGCCCATAACGGCAACCTGACCAATGCCGAGGCGATGCGCGCCCGCCTGATCGAGCGGGGCTCGATCTTCCAGTCCCATTCCGACACCGAATGCATCGTGCATCTGATGGCCCGCTCGCATCACGGCACCATCCCCGAACGCATGAAAGAGGCGCTGCGCTCGGTCGAGGGCGCGTTTTCCGTCATCGCCATGACACGGACCAAGCTGATCGGCGTGCGCGACCCCTCGGGCGTGCGCCCGCTCAATCTCGGCCGGCTCGGGAGCGAAGCCCGGGGGGAGCAGCGTCCCGGACGACGAGCCTCACGCGAACGTCATGCGGGTTGTGTAGGTGAATCTCGACCCGGTTCTGCACGCCGACGACGAGCCGCGCCGGCAGCTCGCGACGTGCCGCCACCGCGCGTTTGCGCAGCGCGCGCGCCTCAGCCCACGCGCCGAGCCCGAGCACGCCATCATAGCCGGCGGCGGCGAGCAGCCCGAGACCGGTGCCGC
>JBCCHW010000193.1:0-6490 GCA_039028555.1 Pseudomonadota bacterium
CGACGAAGCTGACACCGGTTCATTTTTTACCCGAGACTGATGGCGATTGGGGCAAGGTTCCCGGCACGCTCGTCGTCTTTCTGGGGGCGGATGGCGCGCTCAGCCCCGTTGCGGCCGACATCGATGGCCTGAGCGGCGGAGCGCTCGGCCGCTGCCTTGAGGAAAACGGACCAAAGAACAAACCGGGCATCGTCGGCCGGTTCGACTTCCCCACCGGGCTCGTCGCATCGAAAGTCGTCCTGGCCACGCTCGGTGAGGATGCAGACCGGGCCGCCGCCCGCCGGGCAGGCGCGGCAATCGCCGGTCAACTCAAGACAGGCCCGGCCAGCATCGCCATGTCGGGGGTCGACGATATCGCCCTTGGGGCCGAAGTGATCTTTGCCCTGACGACAAAGCTCTACAATTTCGATGAGTACAAGTCGAACGGCTCGGATGACGGGGAGGAAAAGGAGACCATCCTCGACGTCTTTGCGCCGAAGCCCGAGGCCCTGGCCGCGGCATCTGCGCCATTTGCCGCCCTGGCCGAGGGTGTCTTTTTCACCCGTGACCTGGTGAACGAGCCCGCCAATACGCTGACCACTGACGAGTTCGCAGCCCGTCTTGCCGCCATGCAGGAACTGGGGCTGGAGGTTGAGATCCTCGGCGAACCGGAGCTTGCGGAGATGGGCGCGCGCGCGCTGCTCGCCGTCGGGCAGGGATCGGACAACGAATCCAAGATCGTCATCATGAAGTGGATGGGCGGGGGTGACGAAGCCCCGCTCGCGGTCGTGGGCAAGGGCGTGATCTTCGATACCGGCGGCATTTCGCTGAAACCCTCGGGCGGTATGGAAGACATGACCATGGATATGGGCGGCGCCGGCGTCGTCTCGGGCCTGATGCGCACGCTCGCGCTGCGCCGGGCAAAGGCGAACGTGGTCGGCATCGTCGGTCTGGTCGAGAACATGCCCGACGCGCGGGCACAGCGCCCCGGCGACATCATCAAATCGATGAAGGGCGACATGATCGAGGTCATCAATACCGATGCCGAAGGGCGCCTGGTTCTGGCCGATGCACTCTGGTACGCGCAGCAGACATTCAAACCCTGCGGCGTGATAGACCTTGCCACGCTGACCGGCGCCGTGATCGTCGCGCTTTCGAAAACCCGGGCCGGGTATTTCTGCAATGACGAGGATTTTGCCGGGGAGCTCGACGCCGCGTGCAAGGCAACGGGCGATCAGGCGTGGCGCATGCCGTTGGGGCAGGAGTTCCACGACCAGATCAAATCCCGTATCGCGGATATCAAGAACTCCGGCGGCCGCGATGGCGGGTCGTGCACCGCGGCGGCTTTCCTTGAGGTTTTCATCGAAGAGGGGATGCCCTGGATCCATCTCGACATCGCCGGGGTCACCGTGGCCAAAGGGGGCAGCGAGCTTGCGCCAAAGGGGGCGACGGGCTGGGGGGTTGCCGCGCTCGACCAACTTGTGAGATCGCGCGAGAGCTGACGTGGCGGAGGTCCGCTTTTACCACCTCACCGAGCGCCCGCTAGAGGCGGTACTGCCCGTCATGCTCGAGCGGAGCCTCGCGCGTGGCTGGCGGGTAGTGGTGCGCGGGGCGGAGGCAATGCGCATCTCTGCTCTGGACACATATCTATGGACGTATCGCGACGAGAGCTTTCTGCCCCATGGCGCCGAAGGGTCGGGCACCGGGGCAGATCAGCCGGTTTGGCTGACCACCGCCGGCGACATGCCCAATGACCCCCAGGCCCTGATGCTGATCGACGGCGCCCAGGCGCCCGACCAGGACATCAAGGCAATGGAAATGACCGCGATCCTGTTCGATGGCCTCGACCTGGGTGCGGTCGCTCATGCGCGTACCCAATGGCGGCAGGTGACACAGGCGGGCATTCGCGCCGTCTATTGGGCGCAGGAGAACGGCTCCTGGGTCAGGAAAAGCGAATCCGGCTGACATATCAGCCGGTCAGCCGGTCAGCGGGTCAGGATCATCCTGTTGCCCTCGACCTTCCAACTTGAAAACCGGCTGAGATACGACATTCCCAACAGGGAACTGCCGAGGTCGCCGCCATTCACGCTGGCGCGCACATCATGGTCGATGAAATCGCCTATCTTGATCGAATCCAGCATCACCGGTGCGGTGCGCACGACCCCATTCGCCGTGCTTGCCTGGCCGAGAAAGCGCAGCTTGTCGGGCGAATGGCCGATCCGCTCCGCATCCTGTTTGCTCAGAACAATCTGCGTCGCGCCGGTATCGACCAAAAACCGCACCGGCGTTCCGTTCACCTCGGCACGCGCGACGAAGTGGCCGCTATTGTCGAGGTTGAGCGAGACCGAACGGTCGCTGATCATAACAGCACTACCGGGATAGATCTGTTGCAGGAACGTGTCCTTGAACCCATAGGCCGTGATGACAAGCACAAAGATCACCACCCAGGCTGCCGCATCGCGCAGGGCGGTCGGCAGCCGGTTGCGATAGGCAAAGAACGTCCCGGCAACGATCCAGATCCCCAGCAGCGACAGATAAAACAGCCGGGCCGTGTCGTCAGGTGTTTCAAAGGGCATGCGCGAAACCTCGGGTCATCATGCCCTTTATGTGGCGGTCTATCTGGCCGTGCGCAAGGGCGTGCTGGCTGCCCGTTCAAGCGCCTCTTCGGCGGCGATCCACATCTCCTCGGCACGTTTTTGCGCGTCGAGGATCTCCATCCGCTTGATCTGCAGGGCCGTCGCGGCCGACGCGGGGCGCTCGTAGAGCTCCGGGTCGGCCAGTTTCTCGTCGATCCGGGCGAGCATGTCGGCAATCTTTTCCAGCCTGGCTTCGCAGTTTCGCACATCGGCGCGCAGGACAGCGACCGGTTTTGAAGGGGCGGGGCGGCTTGCCTTTTGCTCTTCCTTTTGCCGTGCCTTCTCGGCCCGCGCGGCGGCGCCCGTGGTGCCGAGCAGACTGTCGCGATAGGTGCTCATATCCCCTTCATAACTTGCCACCCGCCCGTCCTTGACCAGCCACAGACGATCGGCGGTCAGCTCGATCAGATGCGCGTCATGAGTGATCAGAATGACCGCGCCCGAATAGGCATTGAGGCCCGAGACCAGCGCCGCGCGGCTTTCGATATCCAGGTGGTTCGTCGGCTCGTCCAGGATCAACAGATGCGGCGCCCCGATCGCGGCGAGCGCCAGTAACAGGCGCGCTTTCTGCCCGCCAGAGAGGTTCGCGACCTTTGTCGAGACGATATCCACGCCGATCCCCGCCGCGGCGAGGCGTGAGCGCAGCTTTGCCTCCGTCTCACCCGGAAGGGCGCGGCGATAATGGTCCAGCGGGGTTTCCGCGGGCACCAGCTCATCGGTCTGGTGCTGGGCGAAATATCCGATCTTGAGCTTGCCGGAGGCCTTGCGCCGACCGGCCATCGGCGCCAGATGGCCCGACACGATCTTTGCCAGCGTCGATTTCCCCTGACCGTTCTGGCCCAATAGGGCAATGCGGTCGTCCTGATCGATGCGCAGGTTCACCCGGTTCAGGACCGGGCGGGCGTCATAGCCCGCCTGCACGTCCTCGAGCAGCATCAGGGGCGGCGCCAGTTCGCCCGGCTCCGGGAATGCGATGGGGGACACTGCCCCCTCGATCTCGGCGGCGATGGGCTCCATTCGCTCGATCATTTTCAGCCGCGACTGGGCCTGCCTCGCCTTGGACGCCTTGTACCGGAAACGGTCGACAAAGCTTTGCAGATGCGCGCGCGTCGCCTCCTGTTTCTTTGCTGCCGCTGCCTGAAGCGCCAGCTTCTCTCGCCTGATACGGTCGAAATTGTCATAGCCGCCGGAATAAAGCGTCAGCTTGCGCCCGTGCAGATGCACGATGCCGTTGACCGCCCGGTTCAACAGCCCGCGGTCGTGGCTGATGATCAGCAATGTATGGGGATAGCGCGCCAGAAACCGCTCGAGCCAGACAGACCCCTCCAGGTCGAGATAGTTCGTCGGTTCGTCCAACAGCAGCAGATCCGGGGCGGAAAACAGCACGGCGGCCAATGCGATGCGCATGCGCCATCCGCCCGAGAACTCCCGGCTGGGACGTTGCTGCGCAGCGTGGTCAAACCCCAGACCGGCGAGGATCGCCGCGGCCCGTGCCTCGGCCGAATGGGCCTGAATATCCGTCAGGCGGGTGTGGATCTCGGCAATTCGGGCAGGGTCGGTGGCGGTCTCTGCCTCGGCCATCAGCCGCGATCGCTCCGTATCGGCGTCGAGGACGGTTTCGATCAGGGCGCGATCTTCGGCCGGTGCTTCCTGGGCAACACCACCGATACGGGCGCGCTCGGGCAGCGTGATGTCGCCGGCATCGGGTGTCAGTTCGCCGCGGATCAGGCGGAACAGCGTCGTCTTGCCGGTCCCGTTGCGGCCCACCATGCCCAGCCGCGCGCCATTGGGCACGGTCAGCGAGCTGCGCTCGAACAGCGGTTTGCCCGCCATCGAGAAGCCGAGATTCTGGATCGTCAACATGCAGCAAGCGGCTAGCAGAGGTGGGCGAGGGCGTCCACCCGTATTGAAACTTCGATGCGAATTACCGCGCCGTCGGCGCGATCAGGCTCAGAGCACATTGCCCGATGGCGTCGCTTCGCCCGCGTCTTTCTCCTTTTCGAGCCGGTCCAGCAGGTTGCGCATCAACTCGTACTGCACCTGTACCGCGCTGAGATTGCGGTAAAACGTGACGAGCAGGCGCCAGGGTTGCTGAATCCGGTTCAACCCGACCGTGGCCGCCACAATGGTTCCGACATCGCTTTTGCCCTCAAGCACCAGCCACCCGCCCAGCACCAGAACCGAAACCAGGCCCAGACCGTTCAGCGAGCTCAGGATGAACTTGGTCGACAGTTTCCAGATAAAGATCCGCCGCCGCGCGTTGTAGATGGCATCGAAATCCTCGAGAACCGATTGCTTCATCTGCTCGAGCTGTGAATTGGTGATCGTGTTCAGCGATTGCCGCAACAACAGCACCCGTTCGCGGACCAGCTTGTTGATCTTGTATTGCGTGCTCAGCACCAGGATCGCTTGCGGCACCACGATGGCGACGACGATCAGACCCAGCCGTGGCTGGGTTGCCGCGATATAGCCGATCACGCTGAACATGGTGCCCCATTGCAGCACCGGCTCGGCCACGGCGTTGCCGACAAACTTTCCGATAGTTTCGGATTCCGTCGAGATCAGGTTCGACAGGGTGCCCTTGGCGATTCCGTCCCCCGGCGTTCCGGCGGGGCGGACCGAGTCGCTGTAAATCACCTTGCGCAGGCGGTTGATCACCAACTCCCCGACAATGCCCGACTGATAGCCCAACAACCATTTTATCGAGAGGCTCAACAGGATAATCCCGGCCATTTCGGTCCCCAGCACGAGCAATTCCTCATAGCTCATGCCATTGCTGAGGCCGTTGATGATCTCCTTTTGGTAATCCAGCGGAACCGCCGCCAGACCGGCGACGATGATCGAGAGGACGAGCAAGGTGATCTGCTGCCGCGCGGTGTGGCGCCAAATCGCTTTGTAGAGTCTCAGCATGTTCTGCCCCATCCCGGAATGGCATTTAACGCGCCGGAGTCCCCGGCATGCCGCACCAGGAAAAGCGGCTAGTAGGGAATTTTTGGCAGGTAGGAGCCGTCCAACTCAAGCAGAAAATCACGGAAAGCCGTCGCGGTCGGGCTCAGTGTCGCACCTTTGAGCTGCACCAGATGCCACCATCGGATGACCGGCAGGCCCGGGCATCGCAGCACGCGCAATCTGTCATGGTCGATCTCGGCCTGAATCGTATGGGCCGAGATCATCGCGATCCCCAGCCCGGCCATCACCGCCTGTTTGATCGTCTCGTTGGTGCCCATCTCGATCATGCGATAGGTCTGCCCTTCGCCGACCTGATCGAGGTAGCGGCGCATGGTGATCCGGGTGCCCGACCCCTCTTCGCGGGTCAGGAAGGTTTCCCGAAACAGCATCTCGGTCGGGACCATATCGCGCTGGGCCAAGGGATGATCGGGGGCCGCGATCAGGATATAGGGATGCTCTCCCAGAACTATGTGATCCACCTCGGGCGTCTGCGGCGGGCGGCCCATGATGGCCACCTCGATCGCGCCCCGGCTCAGCGCTTCGACTATGGTGTCGCGATTGCCGACCTTGAGGCCGATATCGATTTCCGGATGCAGCTTTTTAAGATCGGCGACCAGGCCCGGGGCAAAGTATTTCCCCGTCGAGACAACGCCGACCGAGATATGCCCCGCCAGGCCATCATTCATCGCGCGGATCTTTTCAAACGATTGTTCCAACGCGCTTTCGATCTTGATGATCGTGCCCATCAGCTCTTCGCCCACCGGCGTCAGCGAGGTTTTGCCATCCGGTCCGCGCTTGAGAACCTGGGCACAGACCGAGTCTTCCAGCGTCTTGAGTTGTGTTGAAACGGCGGGCGGGGTGACATGAAGCTTTCCCGCCGCGGCAGTGATCGACCCGCTCTCGACAATCGCGGAGAGGGCTCGGAG
>JBCCHW010000194.1:0-6474 GCA_039028555.1 Pseudomonadota bacterium
CATTGCCTTTCTTTAGCGGGGCAGCAGCCGATAGACTTCGGAGGCCGAGCCGCCTACATAGGACATGTTGAAGAAGGGCAATGGGTTAAATGTGGGTTTTTCTGACATTCATCGCGATCCCGTTGATCGAAATCGCTCTGTTTATCGAGATCGGCGGTCTGATCGGTGTTTGGCCGACGATCGCGATTGTCATTCTGTCCGCGATCGCCGGCGTGATGCTGTTGCGCGCCCAGGGTGTCGCGGCAATGACCGATATTCAGACCCGGCTGAATCAGGGACGCGACCCCTCCAGCGCGCTGGCCCATGGCGCGTTGCGCATGATCGGGGCGCTTGCGCTGATGGCCCCTGGTTTTTTCACAGATGCGATCGGTCTGTTGTTGCTGTTTCCTCCGATCCGTTCCGCGGTAATCTCGTTCATGGGTTCGCGGGTGCAGGTGCGCACCGCTGGCGGCTTTGATCGCGGCCAGGGCGCCGGCCGTCGCAAGGGCGATAAGACCATCGACGGGGACTATGTGGATGTCACGCCGCCCGAAGAGCAGGCGACCCCGGGACATAGTGGCTGGACCAAAGGAACCGACCAGATAAAACCCCCGGAATAGAGCGCCCCGGATTGCCGTTCGGGAGGTTTTCTGCTAGGCGCCCTTTCACAGATTCAACGCCGGAAGGATTGCAGCCGATGACGACCGACACCAAAGACAACGGAAGCGAAAGCCCCGAGTCAGAAACGCCCGAAGCATCGGCCACGGAGGCTGCTGTTCAAAGCGCGCCGACGGTCAAGATGCTGGCACATTTCACCCGTGATCTCTCTTTCGAGAATGTCGGCGCGCGCGAGGCCACCGCCGCTGCGTCGGAGCCGCCCCAGATCTCGGTGAATGTCGGCATGGAAGCGCAATCGCTGGGCGAGAACCGGTATCAGATCGTCATGAAGGTCAACGGCACCGCAAAGGCGGGCGAGTCCACCCGGTTCCTGGTCGAGCTCGAATATGCCGGTGTCTTTAGCGTCGAGGACGCCGCCGAGGGGCATCTGCATCCGATCCTGTTCATCGAATGCCCGCGCCAGTTGCTGCCCTTTGCACGCCGCGTCGTGGCAGATGTGACACGCGATGGGGGCTATCCGCCGCTGATGCTCGACAATGTCGACTTCGCGGCCCTCTATCGCCAGAAACTCGAACAGCTGCGCGCTCAGCAGGCCGAGGAAAATGGCGCCAGCAACGAAACGCTGAACTAGCGCCCGTCGCTTTCGCGTGGGTCGAGGACATAGACGTCGTCGACCCCGATTGCCTCGACCCTCTTGTACCCGTTCGCCGCCATCAGAGCCGGAACCTCGCGGTTGGCATCGTTGTTTTCAATCGTGAAGGCGGTGATCTGGTAGGCCTCGAACGGAAAGTCGCGCAGAACCGACATTTCGGCACCTTCGACATCCAGGCTGATGTAATCGATTTGTCGCAGGTCATGGGCGTCCAGGATCTGGGCGAGTGACCTGACCTCGACCTTGATCACCTCACCCTGATGGCGTGGGTCCGCCTCGACCCGTTCGCGCAGATCGGCGTTGTAGCTGTGCACGAGGCCGCTCATCTGGCGCATGCCCCCGGTGATCTCGAGGAACTCGGCATTGCGTCGCGTATCACCAACGGCGACCTGCAGGCAGGGTGATTTGCGGAACGCGGCGCATTTGGCGTGATAGGTTGGCGAGGGCTCGATGATCACACCGTTCCACCCCCGCATCAGCTCGAAAAACAGACAGTTCGACCCGGTGATCCCGTCAAATCCGCCGATCTCGACAAAGGTTCCGTTCCGCTTCCCGCGAAAAACCTTCTCGTCGAGAAAGGCGTCCTGACCGGCCTGGCTGAAAAAGATGTTGCGATGTCCGGCGAACCGCTCGCAGTCCCATATCTTTTGATTGATTGCCCCTCGTGCACGGGCATTGGTCACCTCTCCGGCGATCCCGCTCAGCAGATTATGCGCTTCGTGAAGGTCCCGCTTCGCCCGGTCGATTGCATCGCTTGCGCGGGCATAACGGGCTTCCAGATCTTTTGGGGTGTTCTCGGCGGCCACGCGGTTCTCCTGTGCCGATACTCAGCCGAGCGCCGCCTTCACCTGCATGCCAGCCGCGCCAAAGTCCATCTGACCGGCATGGCGCGATTTAAGGTGTCCCATCACCTTGCCCATGTCGCGGATCGTGCTGGCCCCGGTATCGGCGATTGCGGCCTTGATCGCGGCTTCAATCTCGGGCCCGGAGAGCGGCTTTGGCAGAAACTCGCGAATAACCTTGATTTCCGAGCGTTCGAGCTGGGCCAGCTCCATACGTCCGGCCTGTTCATAGGTTGAGCTCGACTCCTCGCGCTGCTTGACCATCTTGTCGAACAGCAAAAGGGCATCGCCGTCCGAGAGGACCGTGTTGCCCTCCTCTGCCCGGAGTGCGATCTCCCGGTCCTTGACGGCGGCCATCATGAGACGGAGCGTGCAGACACGCACTTTGTCCTTCTCCATCATCGCTTCTTTCAAGCTTTTCGAGAGTTTCTCTCGGATCATCCTTGTGCCCCAAATCCGCTTCAGAGTCATTCCGGCGGCGAGACTATACCAGCCCAGCCAGCGCGGCAAGCATCTAGGGCGGCGCTAAGATATTGATCTTGAACGATAAAAATTGACCGGATTCAATTGACTATCCCATGGGCTTCGGCTTAAATTCCGCGCGGCGAAAGTACAATTGACCGATAGACGGCCGCGCCGGCAAAAATATCACGCATTATTACGGAACCCAGCAAAATGCCCCACGACGGAACAGAGGACCTGCCTGGTCTCGCTGCAAATCGCCCGAGCGCGTGTCTCGCACTTGCCGACGGGTCATTGTTCTGGGGGTATGGGTTCGGCACAACGGGGACCACATCGGGCGAGCTGTGCTTTAACACGGCGATGACCGGGTATCAGGAGATCATGACCGACCCCTCCTATGCCGGGCAGTTGGTGACCTTCACCTTTCCCCATATCGGCAATGTCGGCGTGAACCCCGAAGACGACGAAACCGCCGATCCGGTGGCACGCGCGATGGTGGTGAAATGGGATGTCACCGATCCCGCCAACTGGCGCGCGACACAACATCTGAGCGCCTGGCTCGCAAAGCGGGGGCGGATCGGGATCTCCGGTGTCGATACGCGTCGTCTGACGCGGATCATCCGCGACAAGGGGATGCCGCATGCCGCGATTGCCCATGCCGCCGATGGCAAGATCGACACGGAGGCGTTGGTCGCCGCAGCCCGCGCCTTTCCCGGGCTCGAAGGGCTTGATCTGGCCAAGGATGTTTCCTGCACCCAGGCGTATCGCTGGAACGAGAAGCGCTGGGCATGGCCCGATGGCTACGCGCCACAGACGGAGCCACGGCACAAGGTCGTCGCGATCGACTTTGGCGCCAAGCGCAACATCCTGCGCTGTCTCGCGGAAGCCGGCTGTGACGTCATGGTGTTGCCCGCGACGGCGACGGCCGAGGAAGTCTTGGGGCACAAGCCTGACGGAGTCTTCCTGTCGAACGGTCCCGGCGATCCGGCGGCGACCGGAGAATATGCCGTTCCGATGATCAAGGCGGTGCTCGGCGCAAACATCCCGGTTTTTGGTATATGCCTTGGCCACCAGATGCTCGCGCTAGCCCTGGGCGGGGATACCTGTAAAATGCCGACGGGCCATCACGGGGCCAATCACCCGGTAAAGGATCTGGAGACCGGCAAAGTCGAGATCACGTCGATGAATCACGGCTTCGCCGTCGACGGCCAGACCCTGCCTCCGGGCGTGATCGAAACCCATGTCTCGTTGTTCGACGGATCAAACTGTGGGCTTCGGGTGCATGACAGGCCGGTTTTCTCGGTTCAGTATCACCCCGAGGCAAGCCCAGGACCACAGGACAGCTTTTATCTGTTCGAACGGTTTGTGGCGGCAATGGATGCTGTGGCGGCATGACCAAAGGCGCGCAACCTTAGGGTTAACGCTACCTTAACCGTTCGTATTTTAGGTAAATCTCCTGAAAACCGTGTTTTCGGGAGGTTGAGGTGTTTTTTAAAGCGATTGTGTTGCGGCTGGCACGGCGGGCGGTTCGATGAACGCGCCGCAATTGCGCCTTGTGGCGGCGGGTGGGGAGCTCGACCGCACCGATTGCCCGCAACTCGGGCGCCTCTTGATCGATCGCGGTTTGCTGAGTTGGGAGGCGCTGAGCGAGGCCCTCGACTCGCAGGAGCTCAGTAGCTGCAAGCTGGGAGAAGTCTTGATTGCCCGCGGCTATGTCGCGCCGATTGATGTCTGCGAGGCGTTGGCCGAGCAATGGGGTCTGGGCACGGCAGATCTCGACCGTGATCCTCCAGATCCGGATCTGATGCGGCCCGAAGACATCGAGGTCTGTATCGCCAACCGCATTTTGCCGTGGCGCTCGATCGGTGGCCTGACAGCCTTTGCCATCGCGGATCCCGACGCCGCGCAGATCGCGTTGTCGCGTTTGTCGGTCACCTCTCCGATCGCTTTTTTCCTGCTCGCCCCTCGGGCGCAGATCGACCGCCGCTTGGGCGAAGTCGCTGGCCCGATCCTGGCAGCGCGGGCGGCGATGCGGGCGCCGGAGCATGCGAGTATCCGTAGCCTCGCGCCCGCCCGCCGATTCGCGGCCATGGCTCTGTTTGGCGCCTGTTTTGCCGCGGCGCTGCAGGGAGATTTGGCGCTGGTCGGCGCGTTGTGCCTGTTGTTCCTGTTAAACATCTCCACGACCGGCCTGCGCATTGCGGCCTTGTTCGGCAGCCGCAAGGCCGCTATGCGCCGTATCGGCAAGCGTGGAGCAATTGATCTTACCTCGCTTCGTGCGCCGCCGGTCGTGACCATTCTCGTGCCATTGTATCGCGAGAGCTGCATGATCGGCACGCTCCTGAATGGGTTGAATCAGATCGATTATCCACGCGAGTTGCTGGACGTTCTCATCCTCGTGGAGGAGGAGGACCATGAAACCCGCAAGGCGGTCCTGGCGGCCGATGTGCCCCATTGGATCAACATGCTCATCGTGCCCAAAGGGGCACCACGGACCAAGCCGCGTGCGCTGAACTATGCGCTTGATTTCTGTCGCGGCGAGATTGTCGGGATCCTGGATGCCGAGGATCACCCTGCAACGGATCAGATCCGCGAAGTGGTCGACACCATACGCCAGTCCCCGCCGGAGGTCGCGTGTGTGCAATGCCAACTCGGTTACTTCAACGCCAAAGAGAATTGGCTGTCTCGTTGTTTCCAGCTGGAATACGCGATCTGGTTCGATGTCTTGCTGCGAGGGTTTCAATGGTTGCGCCTGCCGATCCCGCTGGGTGGAACATCGGTCTATTTCCGGCGCTCTGCGCTGCGCGCGCTCGGCGGATGGGATGCGCATAATGTGACCGAGGACGCGGATCTGGGCATGCGGTTGTCGCGCAGTGGCATGCGTTGCGAGATTTCCCGTTCGGTCACCATGGAGGAGGCGAACTGCAGGGCAATCCCCTGGATCCGCCAGCGCTCGCGTTGGCTGAAGGGGTATCTTTTGACCTGGTGCAGCCATATGCGCGATCCTGTCCGGCTGTGGCGGGATCTGGGGCCCGGCGGATTTTTTGGTCTGAATGTGCTGTTTCTGGGGGCTGCTGCGACATATCTCGCCGCGCCGCTGTTTTGGATTGCATTGGGGTGCTGGCTGATCACCGGCGAAACTTACTGGAGTGCTTCCGTGCCAGGCTGGGCGATCTGGCCCGCGGCTGTGTCTCTGGCGCTTGGACAAGCGACAATGCTGGCCTGTGCGTGCCTGGCGGTGAAACGCCGGAGAGTGGCGGGGCTGTTGATCTGGGTGCCGAGTCTGCCGGTTTACTGGACACTCGGTGCAGTGGCAGCGTGGAAAGCGGTGATCGAGTTGATCGTCGCGCCCTATTACTGGGACAAGACGCGGCACGGTGTTACCCGTGTTAAAGCCGAAAGATGACAAATTATTCACCAGGCGGCCCTGTAACTCTTAATCTCGTGACCTATTTTTAAGGCATCCGAAGATTCTTTGAGGGAGGCACCCATGCCGCTGACTCTGTCCCGCCGCGCTGCTTTGAAAAGCGCGGGTCTACTCTCTGCTGCCGTGGCGTTGCCGGCCTTTGCCAAGGCCCCGATGCTTGGCGTGTCGCGCCCTGACTTCTATCGTTTCCGAGTGGGCGATCTTGAGGTCACGACGATTCTGGATGGCGCGGTTCAGATCCCCGGGCCCCACCCGATTTTCGGGCAGAATGTCAGCGCAGAGGAGGTCGCGGCGCTGACGGCGGCAAACTTCCTGCCCGCCGAACAGTTGGAGATCCCCTTCACTGTCACGCTGGTGAACACCGGGTCCGAGCTGATCCTGTTCGATACCGGTAACGGCGGCACCACCGGGCGCCGGCCCAATGCGGGAAATCTGCTCGAGCGGATGGCGCGTGCGGGGTACACGCCAGATCAGGTCGATCTGGTGGTGATGAC
>JBCCHW010000195.1:0-6435 GCA_039028555.1 Pseudomonadota bacterium
CGCGGCGGCGGGCGAGGCGCTCGCCTGTCTCGCCGCATGGCGCCGCCTCGCCCGGGCCGGGCATCTGTCTCGCGCAAAGCATCAGGAGGTCTTTTCATGACCAGGGCACCCGCAACCATCGACGCCGTCGTCGCCTGTCAGCTGTGCACCGGCTGCGGCGCCTGCGCCGGGGCGTTCCCCGACGCGATCCGCATGGTCGAAGACCCGGTCCATGGCCGCCGGCCCGTTGTGGTGGACCCGGCAGCCACTGCCAGGACCGACGCGATGGCGGTTTGCGCCGGCATCGGGGCACCCCTGCCCGCACCACGCGACGAAACCGAGGCCGACTGGGGCCCCGTCCGCGCCGTTTGGGAGGGGTGGGCGCGCGATCCCGAGATCCGGCACCGCGGCTCCTCGGGCGGGGCGGTCACCGCACTTGCCCTCTTTGCGCTGGCCTCGGGCAAGGCCCGGGGCATCGCGCATGTCACCGCGCGCGAGGACGATGCAAGGCTCAACCGCGCCACCATCAGCACCGACCGCGCGGGCCTCCTCGCCGGCGCCGGGTCACGCTATGCCCAGGCCAGCCCGGCCGAGCTGCTCCCGGCGATCAGATCCGCCCCCGGCACCACAGCAATGATCGGCAAGCCCTGCGACATCGCCTCGGTGGTCAAGGCGCGGCAGGCGGACCCGGATCTGGCGGCAAAGCTTGGGCCGACCATCGCGATCTTTTGCGCCGGGGCGCCCAATCTCAACGCGACCGAGGATCTTCTGGACCGGCTTGGCGTGCCCGCCGGCGCCCGGGTCACCGCCTTGCGCTATCGCGGCACGGGCTGGCCCGGCCTGATGCAGGCAACCTGGCGCGAGGCGGACGGGACCGAGCGCGACAGCCTCGCCATCCCCTATGCCGAGGGCTGGGGCAAGATCCTGCAATCGGGCCGCCGCTGGCGCTGCCGCATTTGCGATGACCATACCGGCGCCTTTGCCGATATCTCGGTCGGCGACCCGTGGCACAAACCGCCGCAGGGCGACACCGATCCCGGGCGGTCGCTGATCGTGGCGCGGACGTCAGCCGGGCAGCAGTTCGTCGAACAGGCGATCGCCGCGGGCGTTCTGGCCGCCGAGGTGCGCCCGCGCGACACCATCGCGCGGGCACAGCCCAATCTGCGCGCCACCAACGCGGCCGTGTGGGGGCGCCGGGCCGCAATGCGCCTGACCGGGCTGCCCGTTCCGCAGGGGCGCTCCATCGCACGCTTTGCGCTCTGGTGGCGCGCGCTTGGCCCGATGGCCAAGGCGCAATCCCTGGCGGGGACGCTCAGGCGGATCTTGCGCGCCCGGCTGTGGCGCCCGATCGCGATCGACCCGCAGGGCCTGAAGCAGGGTCCGAAGCAGGGTCCGAACAGGTGAGCCGCCCGGGCACGATCGGCGCCGCGATGGCGCATGGCAGGGCCCCGGGGCTCGACGCGATCCGCCTGTGTGCGGCGCTGTCGGTCGTGATCAGCCATGCCTGGCCGCTGTCGGGTCATGCCGAGCCGGTCGCACGGCTGACCGGGCTGTCCCTGGGCGGGCTGGCCGTTTTGGTCTTCTTTGCACTCTCGGGCTTTCTGATCGCCGACAGTGCCGCGCGGCATCGCCATCGCAAGGGACGCTTTGTTGCGGCCCGGATCAGGCGGATCTTCCCGGGCTTGCTGGGTGCCCTATGCGTGACGGTCGTGATCGCTGCGGCCTGCGGGTCCGATGCCGGTTGGCACGCGCAAGTGCGCTATATCGTCAAGGGCCTCAGCCTGGTCAGCATCGAGCATCGGCTCGCCGTTGCATTCAGCGACAATCCGATCCCGCTCGCGGTGAACGGCCCGCTGTGGACGCTGGCCTACGAGGTGCTCTGCTATGGGGTGATCGCGATCCTCCTCTGGCTCGCGCCGGGGCGGGCGGGGTGGCGGGTCCCGGCGCTCACACTTGGCGCGCTCATGCTGTGCCTCCTGTCGGCAACCGGCATGCTGCCGGCGGGGGCGCTGGGATACCGGCTTGCCCAGACGGGACCGCTGGCGTTTGCCTTCGGACTCGGCGCCCTTGCCTGGCAGTGTCGGCAACGGGTTGTTTTGAATGGGTATTTCGCCTTTGCGCTCCTGGCGGCTGCCGCCACGCTGAGCTGTATTTGCCGGGATGAGACAGCGGCTGTGCTGAGCCTCGCCCCCGCCCTGGGATATGCCGCGCTCACCATCGGATACAGTCCCTATGGCCGCGCGTTGCCGGGCGATATCTCTTTTGGTGTCTACATCTATGGATGGCCGGTCGCGCAGGCGATTGTTCACGTTGCGGGGCCGATGGCGCCGGGCGCGCTCGCGCTTGCCAGTTGTCTGGCCGTTCTGCCTTTTGCGATCGTGAGCTGGGTGGCGGTCGAGCGCCCGATGCTGACCCGTGGCAGGGGCATCGTTGCGCGGGAAAGGGCTGCTCCCCATGGCGCATGAGGCGGCATCGGCCACGGCGGACAGAACCGCGCGCCTGTTCGGCGTGCCTCTGGTCGTGGTTTTCCTGTTCATCGGCATGATGCTGCCCACCGGCATGTCGGTCGATGCGGGCGGGTTGAGGCTTTCGCCCTATCGCATCGTTCTGATCGTCATGTTCGTGCCGATGGTGCTTACCCTGATCGGCGGAAAACGGGGGCGCGCGAATGTTTTTGACTTGCTGGTGGCGGGGCATTCCGTTCTGGTGCTGCTGGCGCTGATCAAATGGGGGGGGCCGGCACAGGGCATCGAGTCGGGCGGCATCTATATCGTCGAGTTCGCAGGCGCCTACCTGGTGGGCCGCCTCTACATCCGCAGCTATCAGGACTTCGCCGCCTTCGCCCGGGTCTTTGTCGCCCTTGTCACCGGCATGCTGATCTTCACGCTGCCAGAGGCGCTGACGGGAGCCCATGTTCTGCATGACGGTTTTGCCGCCATCTCGGGCAGCCCGCCTGCCCCCTACATCGACCAGCGTCTGGGGCTCGAGCGGGCCTTTGGCCCGTTCGATCATCCGATTCTGTACGGCGTCTTTTCCGCCTCTGCCCTCTCGATGGCGTATTTCGTGGTGGCCGGCCGGCGCATTGGCAACCTCTTTGGCATGGCCCAGGTCCTTGGCGTCGCGGTTGCGACCTTTGTCTCGGCCTCGGGCGGGCCCTATGTGGTCCTGATGATGCAGGTTCTGGTGATTGGGTGGGAGCGTGTTTTTGCTGGTTTCAAAGGCCGCTGGAGCGTGCTCTTCACCCTTTTCGGGATCAGCTATCTCGCGATTGATCTGCTCTCCAACCGGACCCCGTTTCATGTGTTCGTCAGCTATCTCACCTTTTCGGCGCAATCGGCCTATAACCGGATCAACATCTGGAACTATGGCACCGCCGAAGTGGCGCGCCAGCCGTTCCTGGGCATCGGACTGGGCGACTGGATCCGGGCGCCCTGGATGTCGGACAGCATGGACAATTTCTGGCTCTTGATCGCGGTGCGCTATGGCGTGCCCGCCCTGCTTTTGCTGCTCGGGCTGATGCTCGGCCTGCTCCATGCCGTCGCCCGGCGCAAGGATCTGCCCGAGGCCTGGGTCAATGCCCGCCATGCCTGGGCCTTTACGCTGTTCGGCATCACGATTGCCGCCGCGACCGTACATCTTTGGAACGCCCTTTTCGTGCTGTTCATCTTTTTCATCGGCAGCGGTATCTGGATGTACGAGGCTGATCCCGCCGCCCGCCGCCGCCCTGCCGTTGCCGGGCCACTGAACCGGCCATCGCGCCGGCAGTCGTGCTGGCCATCGCACGGGCCATCCGGCGGACCTGTCCCGCAAACCCTGTTTTGAGTGAGGCTGCCATGGATCTTTCGATCGTCATCGTGAACTGGAACACCCGCGCCATGCTGCGCGATTGCCTGCACAGCGTCTGTGCGCGCCTCGCGCCGCTCAGGGCCGAGATCTGGGTCGTCGACAATGCATCGGTGGATGGCTCGCCCCAGATGGTCTCGGCCGAGTTTCCGCGCGTCAACCTGATCCGCAATCAGGAGAACCGCGGTTTTGCCGCCGCCAACAACCAGGCGCTGTGCCGGGCGCGGGGGCGGCATGTCCTGTTGTTGAATTCCGATACGCTGGTCCGGGGCGACGTTCTTGCCGCCTCGGTTCGTTATCTCGATCAGAACCCGCATGTCGGGGCGATGGGGTGCCGTGTGCTGAACGGGGACGAAAGCCTGCAGATCACCTGCTCGCGCTATCCGAGCCTGTTGAACCTCTGCTTGCAGGCCACCGGCTTGAACCGTTTGCCCGGCGCCTTTTTCGACCGCTACCGGATGACCCGGTGGCAGCGGCGCGAGGCGCGCCGCGTCGACGTCATCTCGGGCTGTTTCCTGATGGTAAGGCGCGCGGCGATGGAGCAGGTCGGAGTGCTCGATGAGCGCTTCTTTTTCTATGGCGAGGAAACCGATTGGTGTCGCCGCCTGAACGATGCCGGCTGGAGGCTGATGCTGGCGCCGGTGGGCGAGATCATCCATTTCGGCGGCGGCTCGGCCGGCAAGCTCAACCACCGGCGCAACCTGATGCTGAGCGAGGGGACAATCCGCTATCATCGCAAGCATAACGGGATGATCGGCGGTGCCGCCTGTTGGGCCCTGCTCGCGGGCTTCAATCTAAGCCGCGCGATTGGCTGGACCTGTTTCGGGCTGGCTGCGGGTGGCCCCGCGCGTGAGACGGGCCGGGCATTTCAACGCATTGTCAGCTGTTTTGGTGCGGCCTGGCCGCGCAAGTCATAAGGGGATCAAGATGCGCATTCTCCTCGCCGCCCCCAACATCGATGGAACCGATGTCGGAGAAGCCTTTGTCGCCTTCAAGTGGGCCCAGGCGCTGTCGGATCTGGTCGAGCTGACAGTTCTCGGCTTTGAGCGCCCGGGCCGCGAGCCGTTGGCCCGCCAGTTGCCCGGCGCCCGCGTGGTAAGCTGGCCGGAGCCCGCCTGGTTGCGCGGGCATGAACGTCTGAACGCCATGGCAAAACCCGGATATCCGGTCTGGAGCGCCCGGGTCGCCTCGTGGCTGCGCGGCGCGCTGGCGGCGGGTGAGCAGTTTGATGTCGCGCATCAGATCATGCCGCAGGCGGCCCGGTATCCCTCTCCCTTCCGGCATTTCGATCTGCCCTATATCATCGGCCCGCTGGGGGGTGCGCTCGAGACGCCACCGGCCTTCAGGCACGAGACCGGCGGCGCGCCGCTGTTCACCCGGCTGCGCGCGCTCGACCGGCTGCGCTTTCGCCACGACCCCTGGCTGCGCGAGAGCTATGCCAGGGCCGCGATGGTGCTGGGCGTCGCGCCTTATGTCCGCGAGGTGCTGGCCGACATGCCGATCAGGCGGTTTGAACCGGTGCTCGAGCTCGGCATCGACGCCCCGGCGCCCCACGTGCCCCGCGCGCAGGAAACCGGGTCTCTTCGCCTGTTGCATGTGGGGCGCGGCGTGCGCACAAAGGGGCTGCGCGACGTGGTGCGTGCCCTGGCCCTGCTCCGCGACCTTCCCGATGTCACCCTCACCAGTGCCGGTGCCGGAGAGGAGATCGCCCGCTGCCGCGCCGAGGCCGAACGCCTGGGTGTGGCCGGGCGCGTCCGCTTTCTGGGACAACTCCCGAGGGAGGCGGTGGAAGAGCTCTATCAGACCCATGATGTCTTTAGCTTTCCATCCTTTCGCGAGCCTGCGGGCGGGGTACTCTATGAGGCGATGCGCTGGGGCCTGCCGGTGGTCACGGCGGCGCGTGGGGGGCCTGACTGGATCGTCGACGAGGCGAGCGGCATCCGGCTGCCGATTTCCTCTCCCGACGCGCTTGGCCGGAACCTCGCCGCGTCGATCCGAAAACTCGCCGACGAGCCCGCGCTACGCGCCCGGCTGGGCCGGGGTGCGCGCGAAAAAGTCACCCGCGAGGGGCTGTGGCCCGTAAAGGCGCGCGCGATGGTCGCGCATTACCAAAGCGTCCGCAAACCCATCCGCGCCGCGGCATAGCCGAAAGGATAGCGGGGCTGACCAGACGCCCCGTCGCCTGACCATCCGCGGGGGCTCACCAGCACCCCTGCCCCGCCTAGCCTCTCCTGACCAAGCGCCCTCACGGCGCCCCGGAAGGAGAGCAACATGACACCCAAACGCAACCGAGCCCCCCGCGTCCTGGCGATTTCGTCCGGGGGCGGTCACTGGGTCCAGCTTCGGCGCCTTGCCCCTGCCTTTGACGGCAGCGAGGTGGTCTTTGCCACCGTGGACCGCAGCGCGGCGCAAAGCGTCGCGCCCGCGCGGGTCTATCTGTATCCGGACGCGAACAAGGACCAGAAACTGCGCCTGGTTCTGGCCAGCTTGCGGGTTCAGGACAGCTTCGTCGAGCGCATGGAGGAGGCCAGCAACGAGTTGGCCTTTGAACGCGCCGCCGGATACCGCGATCGTATCCGCGCCTTGAACCACATCCAGGCGCACCAGGGCATC
>JBCCHW010000196.1:0-6420 GCA_039028555.1 Pseudomonadota bacterium
CGACCTTTGAAGGGCCGATGATGTCGATCAAGGCGGTCAACTCGCTCAGCCACTATACCGATTGGACGATCGGCCATGTGCATTCCGGCGCGCTGGGCTGGAACGGGATGATCACCTTTGGCGCGCTCTACTTTCTGGTGCCGCGCCTTTGGGGCGCCGCCCGGCTTTACTCGCTGCAACTGGTCAGCTGGCACTTCTGGCTCGCGACCATCGGGATCGTGCTCTACGCCGCCTCGATGTGGGTGACCGGGATCATGGAGGGCCTGATGTGGCGCGAAGTGGACAGCCACGGCTTCCTGGTGAACTCGTTCGCCGACACGGTGGCCGCCAAGATGCCGATGTATGTGGTCCGCTCGTTTGGCGGGGTGCTCTACCTCACCGGCGCGCTCATCATGGTCTACAATCTCTATCAGACCGCCCGCGGACGCGTGCGCAGCACCGAAGCTGTCGCCGTACCGGCCGAGTGAGGGAGGCAAAGATGGCACAATCATCCCTAACCCAACGGTTTCTCAAGCAGCACCGCAGGGTCGAAAGGCACGCGACCCTGTTGCTGGTGCTTGCCCTGATCGTGGTGGCCATCGGCGGAATCGTCGAGATCGCGCCGCTGTTCTATCTGCAGAACACGATCGAGAAAGTGGCAGGTGTCCGGCCCTACAGCCCGCTCGAACTGATGGGGCGCGGCGTCTATATCCGCGAAGGCTGTTATGTCTGCCACAGCCAGATGATCCGGCCGATGCGCGACGAGGTGGAACGCTATGGCCATTACAGCCTGGCGGCGGAGAGCATGTATGACCACCCCTTCCAATGGGGGTCGAAACGCACGGGCCCGGATCTTGCCCGCGTCGGCGGGCGGTATTCGGACGAATGGCATGTGGATCATATGGAAGATCCACGCGCCCTGGTGCCCGAAAGCATCATGCCCTCATACCCGTGGCTGATCGAAACGCCGCTGGTCTTTGACAATATCCAGGCGCATCTGCAGGCCAACCAGGCGGTCGGGGTTCCCTATGACGCCCAGATGGTCAGCACGGCGATCACGGATATCTATGCCCAGGTGAACCCCGACCATGACGGCGTCGATGACCTGCTGGCGCGCTACCCCAAGGCGCAGGTGCGCAACTTTGACGGGCGGGCCGAGATTACCGAGCTTGATGCCCTGATCGCCTATCTCCAGGTGCTCGGCACGATGGTGGACTTCTCCACCTACGAAGCCGAAGCAAACTACCGGTGAACCAGATGGATACCTACACCCTGCTCCGCGCCTTTGCCGACAGTTGGATGCTGCTCGCGATGTTCCTCTTTTTCGTGGCGATGGTGCTTTACACGCTGCGCCCCGGATCGCGGGAGAAACACGACCATCTGGCCCAGACGCCCCTTCGCAACGATGTCCTGCCAGGCCAGGAAGGCCCAGAATCGGAGGACCGGAAATGAGTGACCCGGAAAAAGACGAAGCCACCGGCACCGAAACCACCGGCCACGAATGGGACGGGATCAAGGAACTCGACACCCCTCTGCCCCGCTGGTGGCTGTGGACGTTCTACGCGACGATCATCTGGGGCGTGCTCTACACCATCGCCTATCCCGCCTGGCCGATGATCTCGACCGCGACAACCGGCGTTCTGGGCTATTCGAGCCGTGGTGAACTGGCGCAAACAATCGCGAACCACGAAGCGGCGCTGACCGGGGTTAACACGCAGCTCGCCAACGCCTCCTTTGACGACATCGCGTCCAATCCCGATCTGAACCAGTACGCCCAGGCTGGCGGCGCATCGGTTTTCCGCACCTATTGCTCGCAATGCCACGGCGCCGGGGCCGCCGGTCTGCCCGGCTATCCGAACCTGGTCGACGATGACTGGCTTTGGGGCGGAACCCGCGACGACATCGCGATGACCATCCGCCACGGCATCCGCTGGGATGATGACGAAGATACCCGCTTTAGCCAGATGCCCGCCTTTGGCGATGACGGAGTTCTCACCAGCGAAGAGATCGAGGCCGTTGCCTCCCATGTCCGGGCCTTTTCGGGCCTTTCGCAAGACAATGCCGAGGGCGCCCAGATCTATGCCGACAACTGCGCCAGTTGCCATGGCGAGAGCGGCGAAGGCGACCGCGAGCAAGGCGCGCCCAATCTGGCGGATGCGATCTGGCTTTACGGCGGTGATCAGGCCTCGGTCGTCAGTACGATCACCCATGCCCGCCATGGTGTGATGCCCGCCTGGGGAAATCGGCTGAGCGATGCGCAGATCAAACAGCTCGCCATGTATGTGCACGGATTGGGAGGAGGAGAATAAGTCGACCGGAGGAAACAACCAACAGGGCGCGCCGGTCACGTTCGCCGGCGCGCCCGACAACGATGGAGAAAGTACAGCAACTCGGATGAGCGTTTCGAACGAGACAGATCCCCCGGCCCTGTATGCCGCGCGCAAGGAGGTCTTCCCCAAGGCCGTCTCGGGCCCGTTCCGCCGCCTGAAATGGGCGCTGATGGCGGTCATGCTGGCGATTTATTACGTCACGCCGTGGGTCCGGTGGGACCGGGGCGCCCATTTGCCCGATCAGGCGGTGCTGGTCGATCTGGCGAACCGGCGGTTCTTTTTCTTTTGGATCGAGATCTGGCCGCAAGAGTTCTATTACGTTGCCGGCCTGTTGATCATGGCGGGGATCGGGCTGTTTCTGTTCACCTCGGTGCTGGGGCGCGTCTGGTGCGGATATGCCTGCCCACAGACTGTCTGGGTCGATCTCTACCAGCATGTCGAGCGCTGGATCGACGGTGACCGCAACAACCAGTTCCGCCTGCTCAAGCGGAAATGGGATGCGGACAAACTCATGCGCCGCGCGTTGAAATGGTCGATCTTCCTGTTGATCGCCCTCGCGACCGGCGGGGCATGGGTGTTCTATTTTGCAGACGCGCCGACGTTGTTATCAGATCTGATCTCTGGCCAGGCGCCTCTGGTGGCCTACAGCACGGTCGCGATCCTGACCGCCACCACCTTTGTGCTGGGCGGATTCATGCGCGAACAGGTCTGCATCTATATGTGCCCCTGGCCACGCATCCAGGCAGCGATGCTGGACGAAAACTCGCTGACCGTCACCTATAAGGACTGGCGCGGCGAGCCGCGCGGCAAGCATCGCAAATCCGCGGCGGCCGCCAATCTGGGCGATTGCATCGACTGCAATGCCTGCGTCGCGGTCTGCCCCACAGGCGTGGATATCCGCAACGGGCAACAGATCGGCTGCATCACCTGCGCGCTGTGCATCGACGCCTGCGACGACATCATGGCCAAGATCGGCAAGCCCCGGGGATTGATCGACTATTGCTCGCTGGCGGATGAAAAGCTGGAACGGGCCGGCAATACGCCCGTGCCGGTGCTCAAGCGGATCATCCGGCCCCGAACGATTCTCTATACCGCGCTCTGGGCCGCGATCGGGGTCGCGATGGTCGTCTCGCTGTTCCTGCGCGACACGATTGACCTGACGGTGCGTCAAAGCCGGAACCCCGTCTTTGTCGTGATGTCCGACGGCTCGATCCGCAACAGCTATGAGGTGAACATCCAGAACCGCAACCCCGAGCCGAACCCCTTCCGCCTTTCCGCGACGGTACCGGACGGCGTGCATCTGCGCCTGACCGCGCAGGATACGGACCCGACTGCGGTGCTGATCCCGGCGGACAGCGCGCGCAAGCTGCGGGTTTTTCTCACCTCCGCCGGGGAGCGGCTGACCGGGCGCATCCCCGTTACGCTGTGGATCGAAAACCTCTTCACCCGCGAACGCAGCCCCTATACCACTCATTTTCAAGGACCCGACGAATGATCAAGGAACTGAAAGGGCACCATGTGCTTGTGATCGCGGTCACCGCGTTTGCGGTAGTGCTGACGGCCAATCTGGTCATGATGTTTTCGGCCACCGGCACCTTTCCCGGTCTCGTGGTGCGCAACTCCTATGTTGCAAGCCAGGGCTGGAACGCAAAAACCGATGCGCAACGCGCGCTGGGATGGCACGCCGATATCGACTATCGGGACGGGCTGTTGCGGGTCGCGTTGACCGATGCCGGGGGAGAGGCGGTGCGCGTCCCCGTCTCGGTGCTCATCGGGCGGCCTTCCAGCGATGCCGAGGATCGCACGGTTGCGCTGACCCCGGCGCAGACAGGGCATGCTGCGCCGATCGACCTTGCGCCCGGGATCTGGAGGCTGCATGTGATGACCGCCTCGCCGGTTTTCGAGGTCGAAACCCGTCTCATAGTCCCCGAAGCCAACTGATGCCGCTCGACCGGGGTCATACGACGTCGACGGAACTGATGCTGCCGGGCATCAAATGTGCGGGCTGTATCTCGCGGGTTGAAAGTGCGCTATGTGTTGCGCCGGGGGTGCGCGAGGCCCGGGTCAACCTGACGAGGCGGCGTGTGCATGTCGTCTTTGACCCGCTGCTATCCTCGAACGACTCACTCTGCGCCGTTCTCGCGGATGCGGGCTATGCCGCACGCCCCTATGACGCGTCTCTTCACGGCGGCGGCCAAGCCGATTCGGTCGGGAACGATCTGCTGCTGCGGTTGGGGATCGCCGGATTTGCAGCCATGAATGTGATGCTGCTCTCGGTTTCGGTCTGGTCGGGGGCCGAGGCGGCCACCCGCGACCTGATGCATTGGGTCTCGGCAATGATCGCCCTGCCCGCCATGGCCTATTCCGGGATGCCGTTTTTCAAGAGTGCCCATGGCGCGCTGTCGTCGTGGCGGATCAACATGGATGTGCCGATCTCGCTGGCCATCGTCCTCTCGGCCGTCACATCGGTGCTGTCGACCCTCGAAAACGGCGCCCATGCCTATTTCGATGCGGGGATCACGCTGATCTTTTTCCTGCTGATCGGTCGCTATCTCGACCACCAGACCAGAGCTCAGGCGCGTTCGGCCGCCGCCGAGTTGACCGCGCTCAGCGCCCGCACGGCCCTGCGGCGCTGGCCCAATGGGCGCCGGACGCTTTGCCCGATTGATGAACTGGCGCCTGGCATGCAGATCGACGTCGCCCCGGGCGAGCGTATCCCCGCCGATGGCCGCATCGTGACTGGAAGCAGCGATGTCGACCGGTCGCTGGTCACCGGTGAAAGCCTCCCCGAAGCTGTAAGCGCCGGTGAAACAATCCATGCGGGCATGCTGAACCTCACCGGTCCGATGACGATCGAGGTGAGTGCGACCGGTGACTCCACCCTGCTTGCCGAGATTGCCGAGATGATTGATACCGCCGAGCGGGGACGCGGCTGGGCGGACCGGCTGGCAGACCGGGCGGCGCGGATCTATGCCCCGGTGGTTCATGTCATGGCCCTGATTGCATTCATCGGATGGCTCTGGGCCACCGGCGACTGGCGGGTTGCGCTGACCATTGCGACGGCCGTGCTGATCATCACCTGCCCCTGCGCGCTCGCGCTTGCCGTGCCGACGGTGCATACGGTGGCGAGCGGGCAGCTCTTCAGGCACGGGATCTTCCTCAAGGACGGGACCGAGCTTGAACGCCTGGCACAGGTTGATCTGATCGCCTTTGACAAAACCGGCACCTTGACCGACGGCGCGCCGATCCTGTCCGATGCACCGGACGCGGACCACGACTGCTGGCCGGTCGCCGCCGCCCTGGCAAACGCCTCGACACATCCGTTATCGAAAGCGATTGCAGATGCGGCGCGCGACCGCGCCATCACCCCCGCACGGATCGAAGACGTTGCCGAACATCCGGGTTTTGGTGTCACCGGCCGGGTCGGTGCCCGCGACGTCCGGCTTGGCAGGCCCGGATGGATCGGGGCCGGGGAGCGCGAGGCATCGGTGCTGCTGGACCTTGGCGATGGCCGTCACATCCCGTTTCGGTTCCGGGACCGTCTGCGCCCCGATGCCCACGCGGTATGCCGCGAGGTCGGCGCGATGCATCTTGACCGCAGCATTCTGTCGGGCGACCGGGAAGCGGCCGTGGCCGAGGTGGCAAAGGCCCTCGACATCCCCGACCACCGCGCCGATCTGCGACCGGGCGACAAGCTGGAGCTGTTGGAGACCTGGCAGCGGGCGGGCAAACGCGTTCTGATGGTGGGCGATGGCCTGAACGACGGCCCCGCACTCGCCGCCGCCCATGCCTCGATGTCACCGGCCTCGGCCAGCGATGTGAGCAAGACCGCGGCGGGGCTTGTCTTTACCGGCGATCACCTGGCACCTGTCACACGGGCGCTGCGCATCGCACGGGCCGCCCGCGCCCGCGCGTTGGAGAGCTTTGGCCTCGCGGCCATCTACAACATGGTGGCGATTCCGCTGGCGCTGGCCGGGATGGTGACGCCCCTGATCGCGGCGTTGGCAATGTCGGGCTCATCGATCGTTGTTGTCTTGAGCGCGCCCAGAATGTTCATTCGGTCCACCTCAGCCTGAGCGCGTTCAAGACAACAACGATCGATGAGCCCGAC
>JBCCHW010000197.1:0-6384 GCA_039028555.1 Pseudomonadota bacterium
CCGGATTCAGACGATGAGGACAGATATGGAATTCACCATGGCGGGGATCATCCTCTTCACACAGAACTACGATGACTGTGTGAGGTTCTACGGCTCGATCCTGGGTTTGAAGGTCTTGCACCGGATTGATCGCCCGGGCGAAAAACTCACCACCTTCCTGTGGGGCGGTACATACCTGATGGTCGAGACCGGCGGCGTGGCGTGGCGCCCCACAAAGACCATGGCGCAGAGCCCGACAAAGCTTCGCTTCAACGTCCCGGATGTTGTCGCCACAAGTGCTGCGCTGAAGGACAAGGGCGTCGAGGTGACCGTTCATGATCATCCTTGGGGGATGACGGCCGAATTTGTCGATCCGGACGGCAATCTCTGCGCCCTGAGATCGGATGCCGGGTTCGGCGACTGAGCGGCCCGTGCGCCGCCTCTGCCAGCCGGGATCACGCCGGCCCGGCGGCATGGTCGCTGCAAAGGGCCCGGGATTGTCCCGATTGAACGGCTGAAACAGCAGCTTTCGCCGAAATCCGCGATCCCCGGAGGGCCCGGCATGCAGCGGGCCTGTGCCGGCGCAGGAGAGGGGTTATCTGGCCTTTGGATCCCGTTTTGCGTGTTTCGAGACGAACTTCCGCATGAACTGGCGGATCTCGCGCGCGGCGGTCGTATCCATCTCTTCGCAGAGTTTGACAAAGGCTTCGCGCTCGTCCTTTTCGAGCCGGATGACCAGCTGACTCGACTTCTTTGAGGCTTTTTTGCGCGCCATCTCATCCCCCACCTTTGCGTCACGGGCTTGACATTTTGGTATCTAATGTATATACATTAAACAGACAAAAACAAAGGTGGATTAAAAAATTGCCGCATCTCATCGCCGCTCGTTCGCTGTTGCTTGACGACACGCTGGACATGAACAGGCCAAAGTGCCGTTGGCTTTCGGCACGGCTTTACCGCAGTTTTGCCGAGGCCCGGGGGATTGTGAAGCTCGGGTCCTCCTCTGCCCGGCGCGAAAGGCCCCAGCCATTGTCCCCAAACCGCAAGGAGACGGATGCCAGTGTTGGCCAGCTCTTTCAAAACGACATCGACCCTGATTGATACCCACAGGGTTTCGACCTCGATCAAGCGTATCCTCAATCGCGTCGTTGTCGAGAGTGCATCTGGAACGCGGGCGGTCTTTTACGACGGTGAGTCCCGGGTTTTCGTGAATGGAAAATGGGTTTGTGGCGTCGACTGCCCGTCATTCGATTGCGAGTCCGAGGGGCGTGCCTGGCTGAAACAGACCAATGCGTGATCGCGCCGGCGCGGGCGGACGATACCGGCGCCTGTTCAACAATCTTTGATCTGCGGTGAACGCCTTGCGGCGCAGGCCGGGCGGCGGGTCGCCCCCCGGAGACGCCCGGCGCGCCCTGCTTTTCCCGAACGGCCGCGCAGCCCCCCTCAAGGCCGGGGATTGCGCACCATGCCCGGCGGCACGCTGGCGGCGTTCAGGGCCGGGGCCAGGGTTCTTGCCGCCGCCGCGATGCCGCTGCCGCCGATGGGGGCGTCCATCGCGATGAGGCCCGTTTCGATGGTCGCAAGGGTGCCCAGGATCATCGGCGGGCTCAGATGCCCCATATGGCCGATGCGAAAGGTGCCGGCCTCGTCTGCGCCCAGCCCGATGCCCAGCGTCAGCCCCGCCTTGTCCTCGCAGATCTGGCGCAGGCGGATTGCGTCGATCTTGTTGCTGAGCACGGAGGTGGTGGAGTTGCCGCGGCTGGCCGGGTCGCCGACGTAAAACTGCAACCCTTCGGGCGTCGCCCAGGTCTCGACCGCGCTGCGCACGGCATCGGCGAGCACCCTGTGGCGTGTCCAGATGTTCTCCATCCCTTCCTCGGCAATCATGTCGAGCGCCTCGCGCATGGCATAGATGTGCTGGATCGGCGGGGTGCCGCAGTAGCGCAGGTAATGCGCGCCCTCGGTCATGCGGGCGCTGAAGTCCCAGTAGGGCGTGCGCAGATCGGCGCTCTCATGGGCTTTCAGCGCCTTGTCGCTGGCCCAGACAAAGCCCAGCCCCGGGGGCACCATCAGCCCCTTTTGACTGCCGCCCACGGTGATGTCGACGCCCCAGTCGTCCATCAGGTACTCGGTACAGCCCAGCGAGGCGATGCAGTCGACCATGAACAGCGCCGGGTGCCCCGCCGCGTCGATCGCCCTGCGGATCGCGGCGATGTCGTTCCAGACCGAGGAGGCGGTGTCGATCTGCACCACCAGCACGGCCTTGATCGCGTGGCCGGTATCGGCGCGCAGGCGTTCCTCGACCCGGGCGGGGTCGACGGCGACGCCGGGGTCGGAGATGATCGAGTCCGTCCGAAGGCCCAGAAACGCGCCCATGCCGCCCCAGCCGGCGGCAAAGCGCCCGGTTTCCAGCACCAGCACCTGATCATCCCGGCTGAGCGTGTTGGTCAGCGCCATCTCCCACGCGCCATGGCCATTGGTGATGGGCATGAAGGCCTGGCCGGAGGTGCGCGCGATGGCGGGAAGCTCCTCGAGCACGGAATTGGAGGTGTCGACCAGCGCGCCCTCGTAGATATTGGGCATCGCGCGGTGCATGGCGTTCAGCACCCGCTCCGGGATGACCGAGGGGCCGGGAATGGAAACATGGTGGCGGCCGAAACTGAGCGACATGAAGACCTCTATGACGTTATGTTGCAGGTGCACACGCTATCGTGGCGTTTTACAATGACAAGGTGGCAAATGTGATCTTGACCATCACATGAGATGATATGCGCTCCATGCCCGGTGTTACTCGCGGCGCAACAGGCGGTCGGCGATCAGGCTGCCCCAGCCGGTCGGTTCGAAGCCGGCCTGCACCGCATCGCGGTCATAGCGCGTGTCGACCCAGTCGAGCAGCGGCGTCTTGCCACCGGTATCGCGCTCATAGGCGTCCCAGAAGGCGTCGAGCACGCCGGTCTTGCCCTCTTTGATATGGCCGTATTTCAGCGACAGCTGGCGCCGCGCCTCGGCCACCGATCTGCCCTCGGCCAGCACCAGGAACAGCACCGCCATAAAGCCCGCCCGGTCGGCCCCGGACTTGCAGTGAAACAGCACCGGATAGTCGATCTCGCGAAACAGCCGGTCGGCGGCGTGGATGTCTTCGGCGCTGGGGATCGAGCGCGAGCGCATGACGAAATTTATGAAGGTCAGACCGTTCTGCTCGCATGCTTCCTTTTCCAAAGGCAGCGAGCCAAAGGTTTGCCCGCCGCGCAGGCTGACCACGGTTTTGACACCCTGCCGGGCGAAGTCGCGCAGCTGATGGGGCAGGGGTTGGGCCGATCGCCAGGCCCGGCTCGATATCTTGTGCCGATTGAGGTATACTGCCCGGATGAACGCGTGATCGACCAGCAACGAATTGGTCCACGCCGCGACCCGGTCCCACCAGGTGACCAGGGGTCGCTGCCAGCGATTTAATCGCTTTTCCCGCGCGGTGTCCACCGGGGCCTGATCGGGTTGGCTGCTCATCGGGGCGAGGCTCTATCAGAGGGCCCGGTATCACGCAAGAAGCAGCAAATTCATGTTGCATTTTTACGTTTGTGACAGAACCATGACAAAGGGAATGCAGAAAAATGACATAATATGCCGGACACTGGGCCGGGATTGAACGAGGCAGATTGAAAGGAAAAGAGACTGATGCTTGCAGATTTATTGCGCAGGGCCGCCACGGGTCTTGCTCTTGTTCTTCTCCCGGTCCTTTTCTCGGGCCCGGTCGCCGGTGCGGGCGAGAAAATTCCCAAAGGCGCGATGTTTTATCCCTCGGCCCAGGGGTCGTGGAAATCGGGCTGCAATCATTATCAGAACCGGGCCCGGTTCCTGCCGCGTGAGGGTGAGATCGAATTCGTGGTCCTGTTGGCCGATGCCTGCACGGCGGCGGAGGTCTCGCTTCAGAGCAAAAACGAGACCGAGCGCGGGGCGGCGCGGGAGTTCCTCGAAAAGGTCGTTCTGTTGCGCGATACCATCGTCGACATGAACATGCGCCGGGTCTATGGCGACACCCAGAACCCCTGGGCGAAACCGCTGATGGCCCATCGCGACGGCAGCCTGGGGCGCAGCGTCCAGATGGCGCGCGTCGGCAAGTGGGGCGAGTTTCTGATCGCGCACCGCATGGGGCTGTTTTCGGCCTATGACGCATGGCTTGACAGCGGCGCCGACTTCTCGATTGCTTTCGTGAAGTAGGCGCGCATCCCGCGCGCCTGTCGCAGACGGGAGCGCCGGCATGACCGACACCATTCGGATCGCCATGTGGTCCGGACCACGCAACATCTCGACCGCGATGATGCGTGCCTGGGAGAACCGGGCCGATTGCTCGGTGGTCGATGAGCCCTTTTACGGCGCCTATCTGGCCCAGACCGGCATCTCCCATCCCATGGGTGCGGCGATCATGGCCGGGATGCAGACCGGCTGGCAGCAGGTCGCGCGCGCCTGCGCCGCCGCGGCATCCACCCCGATCCGTTTCCAGAAACACATGTGCCAGCACATGGTGGCCGAGGCCCCGCTCGACTGGATGGGGGCCTGCCGCCACGCTTTTCTGATCCGCCCGCCCGAAGAGGTCGCGGCCTCGTTCAGCGTCAAGTTTCCGGGCCTTGTGGCCGACAGCCTGGGGTTTCGCCGCCAGGCAGAGCTGTTCGACCATGTGACCCGGCTCTCCGGCACGCCGCCGCCGGTGATCGAGGCGCGCGATGTTCTGGAGAACCCGCGGGGCATGCTGGTGGCAATCTGCGCCCGGCTGGGCGTGCCCTTTGACGCCGCGATGCTGAGCTGGCCCGCGGGCAAACGCGCCAGCGACGGGATTTGGGCCGCGCATTGGTACGGGGCGGTGGAACGCTCGACCGGCTTTGCAGCGCCCCGCCCGGCAGCGAAGCCCGATGCGGCCCTGGCCGGGATCATTGCCGAGTGCCGCCCCCATTACGAGGCGATGCACCGCCACCGGCTGGTCGCGTGACGGGCACATGGTTGGGCAGGGGGGCGGGCGCCGGAGCGCCCGCAATACCGGGCCTCAGCCCAGCGTGCCGTCGGCCAACAGCCGGGTCTTGCCACCCAGATAGGGATGCAGCACCCCGGGGAGGGCGACCGAGCCGTCGGCCTCCTGACAGTTCTCCATCACCGCGATCAGCGCACGCCCGACCGCCAGGCCCGAGCCGTTCAGCGTATGCACGAATTCCGGGCGCCTCTCGCCCTCGCGGCGAAAGCGGGCATTCATCCGCCGCGCCTGGAAATCGCCGCAGACCGAGCAGGAGCTGATCTCGCGATAGGTGTTCTGCCCGGGCAGCCAGACCTCGATATCGTTGGTCTTGCGCGCGCCAAAGCCCATGTCGCCGGTGCAGAGCACAACCCGGCGATAGGGCAGGCCCAGCGCCTCGAGGATCCCCTCGGCGCAGCGGGTCATGCGTTCGAGCTCGTCCAGGCTGTCCTCGGGCCGGGTGATCGAGACCATCTCGACCTTTTCGAACTGGTGCTGGCGCAGGATCCCGCGGGTGTCCTTGCCGGCCGAGCCCGCCTCGGAGCGGAAACACTGCGTATGCGCGGTATAGCGCCGGGGCAGGTAGCCCTCGTCGACAATCTCGCCCGCGACGATGTTGGTCAGCGTCACCTCGGCCGTGGGCACCAGCCACCAGCCATTGGTGGTCTGATAGCTGTCCTCGGCGAATTTCGGCAGCTGCCCGGTGCCGAGCATCGCCTCATCACGCACCAGCACCGGGGTCCAGGTCTCGGTCAGGCCGTTTTCCTCGACATGGGTGTCGAGCATGAACTGCGCCAGCGCCCGGTGGAGGCGCACCAGCCCCCCCGACATCACCACGAACCGGCTGCCGGAGAGTTTGGCGGCGGTCTCGAAATCCATCGCGCCCATGGCCTCGCCCAGCTCCCAGTGCTCGCGTGGTTCAAAGGCAAAGTTGCGCGGGTCGCCCCAGCGGCGGGTCTCGAGGTTGTCGGCCTCGTCGGTGCCGTCGGGCACGTCGTCATGGGGCAGGTTGGGCAGGCCCATCAGGAGCGCGGTCAGCCGGTCGTCTTCGGCCTTGGCCTCGGCCTCGAGCCGGGCGATGGCGTCCTTTTTCTCGGTCATCAGGGCGCGCAGCCGCTCGAACTCGGCCTCGTCGCCCTTGGCCTTGGCCGCGCCGACCTGTTTCGAGGCGGCATTGCGGGCGGCCAGCGCCTCCTCGGCCTGGGTGATCCTGGCCCGGCGGGCGGCGTCGATGGCGAGGATCTCCGACGAGACGCCGGACAGCCCGCGCCGCGCGAGCATCGCGTCGAACCCCTGCGGATTGTCACGGATCAGTCGGATATCATGCATCTCTGCCTCCTCAGCTTGAATCGCGAGGGGCTTATGCCCGATCCTCCCCGTCTTTGCCAGCGGGCAGGGAGGCGAGG
>JBCCHW010000198.1:0-6326 GCA_039028555.1 Pseudomonadota bacterium
GCAGCGGTGAACTCACGACCCCAATGACCCGGATCTAGGAAGGCGGCCATGAACGGCACCCCGATCGAAAGTGTCTCCATTTCATATCCCCCGGCGAACCCGCGGGACGGATCATGGATCGCTTCGTCCTGGATGATCCCGGCCATGGTCGTGCCCCGCCACATCCGCACAGGCTGTGGAAACACCGCATAGACCGATCCGGTCATGTGGCGCATATAGTTCTTGCCCACCTGACCCGAGGAATTGGCAAGACCATCGGGAAACATCGATGATGCCGAGTTCAGCAACAGCCGCGGGCTTTCGATCGAGTTCCCGGCAACGCAGACGGCGCGCGCCGCCTGGCGTTGCTGGTTCCCATCCTTGTCCGCATAGACGACACCGGTCACCTTGCCCTGATCATCATGCTCGACCGTCAGGACATGGGCGTGTTCACGCACTTCCAGATTGCCGGTCGCCTCGCCGGCCGGGATCTCGGTATAGGCCGTCGACCATTTCGCACCATACTTGCACCCCTGGAAGCAAAAGCCGGTCTGCTGACAGGCAGCTCGGCCGTCTCGCTCCTGGCTGTTGATGGCCATCCGACCGGTGTGACACTCTTTGTAGCCGAGCTTGTCCGCGCCGGCCTTCATCACCGAAAAGTTGTTGTTTCCGGGAAGGCCGGGAATGTCATTGGTGCGGGTCACGCCCATCTTGTCCTCGGCCTTCGCATAGTAGGGCGCCATTTCCGCGGCATCGATTGGCCAGTCGAGCAGGTTGGCCCCCTCGATATCGCCATAGGTCGTTCGCGCCTTCCACTCATGGTCCTGGAAGCGGAGTGAAGCACCCGCCCAGTGCACGGTGGATCCACCCACCGCCTTGACGATCCATGCGGGCAGGCCCGGGAAATCCTTGGCGACCCGCCAGCCACCCGAGGTGGTCCGTTTGTCGAGCCAGGCGAGTTGGCCAAAGCTCGGCCATTCATCGTTGATGTAATCCTCGGGCAGATGACGTCCGCCAGCCTCGAGGGCGACAACCGAGATGCCCTTTTGCGCCAACTCATTAGCGAGTGTTCCGCCCCCGGCACCCGTCCCGATGATGACGACAACGCTGTCGTCGGTTTGATCAAATGGTGCAGCCATGTCTCAGCCCTCCCTCACAGCCACGCGATGTCATCGAAACCACGCTCGATATACCCGCCATGTTCGAAGGACGGGCCTTCATAGCCGAAATTGCCCCAGATCTCCCTTTGGTTGTAAAGACCGACGACAAGCCCGCCGCGGATGGTCTGGAAGAACGCCGTATCCTCGATCTCCTTGAGCAGCGCGACGCGGTCGCGTTCCCATCCGGTGCCGAGATAGCTGCCATGGCCGGCCTCTGCCGCCATGGCGTCGAGCGCGGCCACGCCATCCTCGATCATTGCCTTGAATTCCGGGTTCCCGGCGGCCTGCTCGTCATGGCCCTTTACCGCCACCGCATAGTATTGGTCCGCGATCTTGTCATGGGGATAGGTATCGCGGGCAATCTGGATCAGGGTTGCCATGGTTGCAGGGGCGAGCGCTGTTGTCTCGGTCGCCCATGCCTCGGTCGTGTGGGCGACAAACCCGGTTCCGACGACCAATGCCGACCCGGCTGTAATGCCGGATGCCAGCAGTTCGCGGCGGGTCATCTCCCGCGCGCTTCTCTTCTTAGCCATTGTTTCCTCCCTTGGCTTGCCCGGGTTTGCCCGGGTCCTAGCTTGGTACTGATGCGGCTAGGCCAACCTCGCTTTCACATCAGCCGCAAAATCTTCGTATCGACGCAGCGCCTTGACCTCGACTTGTACAAACTGGCCGTGGCGTTTCATGATCGGCAGGTCGAACAGGATCTGGTCGAGCGTATCGGGGCTGTCGATGTTGACGACGGCAAAGACACGCCGCTCACCGACGACCTTCCAAAGGTCGACAACGGCCCCGGCCTCTTTCGCACCCAGGGCAGCGTCGGCTTCTTCGGCCCAGACGCTGAACAGATCCTGTTGCGATTGCGCCGCGCCGTATTCGACGGTAAATGCGAGATGGTAGAGCATTCGATCTCCTCCTACTGAAAACGGCCGCCACGTTCGAGCACTTCGATTTCGTATCCGTCCGGATCGGCGACAAAGAAAAATCGGGCGACAAGCTCACCATCCGGGGCGAACTCGACAAGTTTGCGGGGATTGAGACCTTCGCGCTCGAACCGCGCATGTTCACCGGCCAAATCTCCGACGCAAACCGCAAAATGGCCGTATCCATTGCCCAGATCATAAGGTTCGGTCTGGCTTTTGTTGACGGTGAGTTCGAGCTCGAAACCCGATTCCGGATTGCTGAGATAGATCAGCGTGAAGCTCTCGAAATCCAACCTGTCAGCGACTTCGAGCCCAAAGGCCTTTCGGTAAAAATCAATGGATCGCGCTTCATCAAGCACGCGAATCATCGAATGGATCGCCTTTGCCACTGGCGCGCCTCCCTGATTGTTTTCTGCCAGTCTACCCAAAGCCGACGCCCGGTGGTGGTACGCGGCTACTACTGTGCCGCGATGGTCACCGTGCTGTGTTCGGCATCGATCAGGCAGGCACAGCGCAACAGCGATGTGAAGTTGCCAACCTCACCGCGCAGCTCCAGCACCTCGTCGTGCAGCTGCGAGACAAATTGCGGAACGCTCATCTGTTGATGCGCCGCCAATTGTTCGAGCCGCGCCCAAAATGACGCTTCGAGCCGGATCGAGGTCGAATGACCGTTCAACCGAATCGACCGGGTCTCGGACGCATAGTTTTCAGGGTCCTGTCCGGCAAATATCTGACACATACTGGTTTCCTCCGGAGTGTCCGAAGAGTGTGGCCCCTTATCAGTTGCCGATCAAGACTAAGGGCGATGTGGCGAATTTGGTGGCCAATCTTAGAACTGTCTCAGCTCTTCGCCGCGATTGCCGCAGCGATCAGTTCATCAAATTCGGCCGGTGTCGAGATACCGGCGAGATCCGCCGCATGCAGCGTCACGCCCCAATTGCTTGCAATTGCCCCATATCTGGGCCGGCGTTCGTCCATGAGACGGCGGTATCCCCATCGAATGAAGTCATCCGGGTCGACAGTCGCGTCGGTCACGCCGCGCTCGGCAAGATAGTCAGACCAGCTCTGTCTAAGGAAATCCTCGGGGTAATACATGGGTTTGGGGGCACGGTCGAACCTGGTGGCCAGCTCTTCGGCATCCGTTTCCGTGCCGATGATCTGGGCAAACAGCAGATGCTGGCTGAGGGTTTTCAGCACCGGATCTTGTGGATCCTCGGCATCCACGACTTCGCAAAGCGACCCCGACGTATCGCAGAGAAAATGCGGATAGCCATAAATCTGCGACGAGCGTTCGATGAACTTCACAGTGTCGAACATCGCGTTGATCTCGGCCTCGCGGTGCTGCCGCTGGCGCCGAACATATTCGTCAAATGGAATGCCGCCCTTGCTCGGATCGCCGGGTTTGCCGAGATAAGTCGAGAGCGGTGCCAGATTCTCGAACGTGATGTTCGAGGCGATAAAAACCGAGTCGGTCAGCAACAACTCGCGCAACAAGGGCACCTGCATTGCCGACGCCTTGAAGTTGTCGGCGATATGTTCGCCCATATAGCGCGTGCCGATCCGGTAATCGACAGAATAGTGGAACCATTCTCCCGCCTCGCGCAGCATGGCGGCGATGGTGGTCTTGCCCAGCCCGGACATGCCGAACAGGGCCACCGCCTTGCGCGGCGCCCGCAGATAGGCCTCTGGCGTCTCGTAGATCATCCTGCCTCCCAAACGTCCCGATGCTTCCCCTAACAGAATCGGCGGGATTTCCAAGAGGGCGCGACGGGGCGTTAAAGCGCCTGCATGACCCTGGCGAGCCGCGCGATCCCGTCATCGATCCGCTCGAGATCCGGCAAGGAATAGCTCAGTCGCAACGTGTTGCGCCCGGCCCCATTTGCAAAGAACGCCTGCCCAGGCACAAAGGCGACCCTTGCCTCGGCCACAGCGCGAGCGAGCAGATCGGTGGCGTCGAGATGATCGGGCAGCGTCATCCAGATAAAGAGCCCTCCCTGGGGAACCGTCCACGAGACGCTCTCGGGCATATGGTTCGCCAATGCGTCCAGCATGCGATCCCGCTTGACCCGATAGCTGGCACGACCGCGGGCAACCTGTGCGTCAAAGCAGGTTTCGGCAAGGTGGCGCGCGACCGACTGATTGAGCGCCGAGGAATTCAGATCACTCGCCTGCTTGATCAGCACGAGCCGCTGAACAATCTCGTGCGACGCACAGATCCACCCGATGCGCAGACCCGGCATGAAGACCTTAGAAAACGTCCCGCAATAGATGACCCTGGATTGGTTGATCGTGCCCCGCGCCGCCACATCCATGGCCTGAACCGGCGGCGCTGCCTCTCCCTCGAACCTAAGCTCGGTATACGCGGCATCCTCGATCACCGGGATCTCGAGATCCCGTGCCGTCGCGAGAAGTTGCAACCGTGCGGGAAGATCCAGCGTGATTCCGGTCGGATTCGCAAAGTCCGGCACCACATAGGCGAATTTCACCTGTCCATCGGTCGCGGCCGCAGCATCGCGATAGGAATCGAGCGTCCGGTTCGTGGGGCCCAGGCCCAGTTCATCATAAACCGGTTCATTGGCGGCAAAGGCCTGCAACGCGCCAAGATAGGTCGGAGCCATGGCGAGCGCCGTATCCCCTGGCGAGAGAAAGAGCTTGCCCAGGAACTCCAGGCCCTGTTGTGAGCCGCTGGTGACAAGAATGTTGTCGGCATCACAGGCGATGCCCTTTGCCGCCATGTGCCTGGCGATCCAATCCCGCAACGCGGGATCGCCTTCGCTGACCGAATACTGCAACAGCCGGCCCGCCCCGGCATCATCGTCAAGTGCTGTGCGATAGGCCTCGCGCACCGTCTCGATCGGGAACAGCGTCGGGTCGGGAATACCGCCCGCAAAGGAAATCACATCGGGTTCTTCGATCAGCTTGAGAAGCTCGCGAATCTCCGAGGCCTGCATCCGCAAGGCGCGGGTGGCGTATCGTGGCTCCCACGGGTGACGATCGACATGGCCCATGATGTTTCCTCCTAAATCTTTGCGGGTCATAGGTCAGTTCCGTTGACATATTGTCAACCTATTCCCGCTGCCGAAACAATTTGTGATCGAAATGACTGTGCTCTTTGAAAGATTATTACGCAACAGGCGAGGGCCACGCCCGCGCCAGATCGGCACATCTAGACGGTCGGGGAATTTCGCGCTTGCCAGATCGCGGTTTCTGAGTGAGATCGAACAGGACGCAGCTTTCACGACATTCACAAGGACCATCATGGAAGGTTTTCTCGCGCTCGGCTTTCTGATCGGGATGAGCCACGCTTTGGAGGCAGATCACCTCGCAGCCGTCGGAACGATGGCAACCGGCGGCAGCAAACGCCATCTCGCTTTGCGCGGTGCCGTCTGGGGGTTGGGGCATACGATCACGCTGTTTGCAATCTGTTCGGCTGTGATCGTTTTCGGCGTCGTCCTGACCGAGCATCTGTCGGCGGCGCTGGAACTTGGCGTGGGAGTCATGCTGGTGTTACTGGGGCTGGACGTTTTGCGCCGGATGCGCCGGCAAAGGGTTCATTTTCATGCCCATGACCATGGCGATGGGAAACCGCACTTCCATGCCCATAGCCATGCGGGCGCCGCAACGCCGCATCAGCGCGACCCGCACCGGCACGCGCATCCGCATGGTTTCCCCTTGCGTGCGCTTTTGGTTGGCCTGATGCATGGCGCCGCCGGATCGGCAGGGCTGATCGCGCTGACGGTCGCCGCCACGCAAGACCCGTGGTCGGCGCTTGCATATATTGCGCTGTTCGGCCTCGGGTCCATGGCAGGGATGGCAACGCTTTCCGCCATCGCCGCCTGGCCGTTGGGCTGGGCCGAGCGCGGCGCAAAACTGCTTTATCGCGGTCTGACCATCGGTGCGGCAGCCCTCGCGATTGTTCTGGGGCTCGATGTCATGGCCGAGAATGCATCTCTGGCCTGGGGGCTCTTTTGAACCGGACCGCCAGGGTACTACGCGTCGATCATAGGTCGTAGAGATCGGTGTATTTGGCACGTAGATACGCCATCAGAGGTCCGGTGGATGGCGGCTCACCGGTCGCGGCCTCGATCAGTTGGGGCGCCGGCAACAGGCGCCCTTTCGAATGGATTCGCTCCCGCAACCAGGCCAACAGCGGCTGTGTCTCGCCCGATCTGACAACCGCGTCGCGCTCGGGCATCGCCCTGCGCATGGCGTTGTCGAGACAGGCGGCATAGATGTTTCCGATGCTATAGGTCGGGAAGTATCCGAA
>JBCCHW010000199.1:0-6320 GCA_039028555.1 Pseudomonadota bacterium
CGCGCCACCCGCGACCAGGCGGCGACCGACGCCGCGCTAAAGGCGCTCGAAGACGGGGCGCGCGGCGATGGCAACCTGCTGGCGCTGGCCGTCGACGCCGCCCGGGCGCGGGCAAGCGTGGGGGAGATTTCGGACGCGATGGAACGGGTGTTCGGGCGCCATCGAGCGGAGGTAAAGACATTGGCAGGAGTTTACGGTGCCGCCTATGAGGGCGATGAAGGGTTCAAGCAGATCCAACAGGATGTCGAAGCCTTTGCCCAGGCCGAGGGCCGCCGTCCCCGGATGCTGGTCGTCAAGATGGGTCAGGACGGCCACGACCGCGGGGCCAAGGTCATCGCCACGGCGTTCGCCGATATCGGCTTCGACGTCGATGTGGGCCCCTTGTTCCAGACCCCGGCCGAGGCGGCCCAGGACGCGGTCGACAACGATGTCCATGTGATCGGGATCTCGAGCCAGGCGGCGGGCCATACGACGCTGGCGCCCAAGCTGATCGAGGAGTTGGCCGCGCAAGATGCGTCCGAGATCATCGTGATCTGCGGTGGTGTCATTCCGCAACAGGACTACGAGTTTCTTTATTCCAAGGGCGTCAAGGCGATCTTTGGCCCGGGCACGAATATTCCCGAGGCGGCAGCGAACATCCTGGCGCTGATCCAGGCGGCCCGGCGGCCCGAAGCGGCCGAATAACCTGGCGGGTCAACACTCCGGCATGCCCGAGATCTATGCCATAAACCTGGATCGTCGCCCGGATCGCTGGGCGTCGATCGAGGAACGCCTCGGCAAGATCCGCCTGACCGCCCACCGGATCAGCGCAATCGACGCGCGGCAGACCTGTGACTCCCTGCTGGATGCGAGGTTTGTGCGGACAGGCCCCCTCGGCCAGCTTGGCAAAGGAGACATGGCCTGCACGCTCAGCCATTTGAAGGCGATGGAGGCCTTCATCCGGGGAAAGGCGGAACACGCACTGATCCTCGAGGACGACGTCCGGGTCGCATTCGATCTGGCCGAAATGCTCGCCGATACCAGTTGGATCCCATCAGATGCCGAGCTGATCAAGCTTGAATCCTATGTTACCCGTAATCTGGTTGTTTTGCTTGGCCGGGTTCATGGCAAGACCTCGCGAGGGCGCCTTTTGCAGCCATTGCTCTCGCGCCATACCGGCGCCGCGGCCTATCTGATCAGCCGCAGCGGCGCCAAAAAAATTCTCGCCTTTGCGCACCGGTGCCTGACAGTCCCCATCGACCACCTTCTCTTCAATCCCAATGTATCGCAGATGGCGGTCAAGCTGCGCCCGCTGCAGATGCGCCCGGCTCCAGCCTTGCAGATCCGCGGCAAGTTTGGCACCGATATCGGGGCGCTGCGGCGTGAGGTCCGCCCGACAGGTTTTCGCTATTGGCGGCGTGAGTCAATCCGAGGCTATTATGAGGTCCGCCGGCTCCCGTCACAGATTGCTGCGGCGACATTTCGCGGCGCGCGGCTTCATCAGGTCCCTTGGGCCGATGGGTTCGGAGTAAAAGATGCCCTCGCCGGAAAGGGGGATGGATTATGACGGTGTGGCCCCAGCCGGCGGCAAGAGAACACCGACAATCACCGGCAGGACTGGCCGCTGGCGCCGGCGCACACAACGCGATAGCATCCCGGCTGGCCGATACAAAAATTTCACAGACTTGGGGGAAACGGCGATGTCGCAATCCGGCGAAGACCAGCTGAAGCGTGCCGCGCTCGACTATCACGAGTTTCCGGCGCCGGGAAAGCTTGCTGTTCGGGTCACCAAACCCATGGCGACACAGCGCGATCTGAGCCTCGCCTATTCGCCCGGCGTTGCCGAGCCCTGCATGGAAATCCACGCAGACCCAAGCAAGGCCTATACCTATACAGGCAAAGGCAACCGGGTGGCCGTAATCTCGAACGGAACCGCCGTTCTGGGGCTTGGCAGCATCGGGGCCCAGGCATCGAAACCAGTGATGGAGGGCAAGGTCGCCCTGTTCAAGAAATTCGCCAATATCGACGGCGTCGATATCGAGATCGACGAGCAGGACCCGGCGAAACTCGCCGATATCGTCTGTGCGCTGGAGCCAAGCTTTGGTGCGGTGAACCTCGAAGACATCGGGGCCCCGGCCTGTTTTGAGGTCGAGCGGCTGTGCAAGGAGCGGATGTCGATCCCGGTTTTTCACGACGATCAGCACGGCACTGCCATCGTTGTCGCAGCCGCCGCGATCAATGCGGTGACGATCGCGGGCAAGGCGTTCGAGGATATCAAACTGGTCTCGACAGGTGGGGGCGCGGCTGGGATCGCCTGCCTCACCCTGCTGGTGGATCTGGGCGTGAAACGCGAAAACATCTGGATGCTCGACGTCAAGGGGCTCTGCCACCTGGGGCGCGACGATCTGGACGAAACCAAACAGCGCTTTGCCCAGCCCGATCAGGGCCGCGACGTGGCGCTGGGCGAGGTGATCGCCGACGCAGATATGTTCCTGGGCGTTTCCGCCGCGAACATCCTGACGCCCGAGATGGTCAAGCAAATGGCCAAGGACCCCATCATCATGGCCCTCGCCAACCCCGATCCCGAGATCATGCCGGATCTGGCGAAAGAGGCCCGTCCGGATGCGATTCTGGCGACCGGGCGTTCGGATTACCCAAATCAGGTCAATAACGTCCTTTGTTTTCCTTTTATCTTTCGCGGAGCGCTCGATTGCGGCGCGACCCAGATCAACGAACCGATGAAGCAAGCCTGCGCCTACGCGCTGGCTGAACTCGCGCGCCAGACGTCTAGCGCCGAGGCAGCGGCGGTGTATCAGGGTGAGCGCATGGTGTTCGGCCGCGAGTATCTGATCCCCAAGCCATTCGATCCGCGCCTTCTTGCCACCGTGGCACCCGCTGTTGCCGAGGCCGCGATGAAAACCGGCATTGCCAGCCGTCCGATCGAGGACATGACCCATTATCGCGAAACGCTTGAGAACTCGGTCTACAAGACCTCGATGATCATGCGGCCGGTCTTTGAGGCCGCACGCGCCGGACAACGTCGCATTGTCTTTGGAGAGGGCGAGGATGAGCGCGTGCTGCGCTGTGCACAGGGTATGCTGGACGAAGGCATCGATCAGCCCATCCTGATCGGCCGACCCGAGGTCATTGCCAGCCGGATCGAGCGCGGTGGCCTGACAATCAGACCCGGTGAGCATTTCGAGATCTGCGATCCCACCGACGATCCGCGCTATCATGATTACTGGACCGAATATCACAAAGCCATGCAACGAAAGGGCGTCACGCCCGATCTCGCACGCACCATCATGCGCACCAACACGACCGCAATCGCTGCCCAAATGGTTCGCCGCGGCGAGGCGGACAGCATGATTTGCGGCACCGTGGGTCAGTATCTGTGGCATCTGGGCTATGTGAAGCAGATCCTGGGCGGGCTGCCCGATGGCGACGGCGACGTGCTGGCGCCGATCGGGGCCCTGTCGCCTATTATTCTTGAAAATGCGGTGATCTTTATCGGCGACAGCCAAGTGAATGCAGAACCGACGCCCGAGCAGATCGCCACCTGCGTGATGGCCTCGGCCCGGCATATCCGGCGCTTTGGCATCGAACCCAAGATCGCCCTGCTGAGCCATTCGGTGTTTGGCAGCCTCGAAACACCGGGCGCCGACCGGATGCGGGCCGCGATCGCATTGCTGGACGCCCAGCAGCCGGATTTCGAGTATGAAGGCGAGATGCATGCCGACCATGCACTGAACCATGAGCTCCGCGCGCGGGTCCTGCCCGACAGCCGGCTGACAGGCGCGGCAAACTGTCTGATCTTTGGAAATGTCGATGCAGCCTCGGGCTCTCGCAACATCCTAAAACAGCTGGTGCATGGGCTCGAGATCGGACCGATCCTGATGGGGATGGGGAACAAGGCCCATATTGTCAGCCCCTCGATCACGACCCGTGGACTGGTCAACATCGCGGCACTGGCGGGTACGCCGGTTAAGAATTACGGATAACAACGGCGCAATACCGAGCGCCCGCCAAGGCTCCACCAAAGCGCCGGCAAGGAGGGAACATGAGCTATAAAGATGTCTACGCGGCGGCCTCGGCTGACCCAGAAGCCTTTTGGCTGGACGCCGCCGAGGCCATCGACTGGATCGAGAAACCCACAAGGGCGCTCGATGACAGCGAGGCGCCCTTTTATCGCTGGTTTGCGGATGGTGTTTGCAACACCTGCTGGAACGCCGTGGACCGTCATGTCGCCGCGGGACGCGGTGATCAGGCGGCGATCATCCATGACAGCGCGATGACCGGCAAAACACAAACCATCACCTATGCCGTATTGCAGGAGCGTGTCGCCCGCTTTGCCGGGGCGCTCGCGGCCCAGGGGATCACCAAAGGTGACCGGGTGATTGTCTACATGCCCATGATCCCCGAAGCCCTGGTGGCGGTGCTGGCCTGCGCCCGGATCGGAGCCATCCATTCGGTGGTGTTCGGTGGGTTCGCGGCCAGTGAACTGGCCGTGCGTATCGACGACGCCACTCCGCGCGCGATCATTGCGGCCTCCTGCGGGCTCGAGCCTGGGCGGGTTGTGGCCTACAAGCCGCTGATCGACGCGGCGATCGAGCAGTCAGAGCACAAGCCCGAGCTTTGTGTCCTCTTCCAGCGCCCCGAATGCGTCGCCGATTTACACGAGGGACGCGACCTCGACTGGCACGCCGCGCAAGAAGGTGCCGAACCCGCCGACTGCGTTCCGGTCGGGGCGATGGACCCGCTCTACATCCTCTATACGTCGGGCACGACCGGTCAGCCCAAGGGGGTGGTGCGCCCCAATGGCGGCCATATGGTGGCGCTCCATTGGACAATGAGGAACATCTATGGCGTGGATCCCGGCGAGGTTTTCTGGGCGGCCTCGGATGTGGGCTGGGTCGTGGGCCATTCCTACATCATCTATGCGCCGCTATTGCACGGCAATACGACAGTGCTGTTCGAGGGCAAACCGGTCGGCACGCCCGATGCCGGGACGTTCTGGCGCGTGATCGCGGATCACGACGTCAAGTGCCTCTTCACCGCGCCGACCGCATTTCGCGCGATAAAGCGCGATGATCCCGAAGGCAAAGAGGTGGCGAAATACGATCTCTCGGGGATCCGCTCTCTGTTCCTGGCGGGTGAGCGCGCGGACCCCGATACCATCGAATGGGCCCGCAAACAGCTGAAGGTCCCCGTCATCGACCATTGGTGGCAGACCGAGACCGGATACCCGATCACCGGACTGCCGCTGGGCATCGAAGCGTTGGATCCCCGGATCGGCTCCTCGGGCCTGCCGATGCCCGGATACGAGATGCACATCCTTGGCGAAGGCGGCGAGGAACTGGGCCCAGGGCAGCTTGGTGCCGTCGCGGCAAAACTGCCGTTGCCGCCCGGCACCTTCCCAACCCTCTGGAATGCAGATGAACGCTATCTCAAAAGCTATATGACGACCTTCCCCGGCTACTATGAAACCGGGGATGCGGGCATGATCGATGCGGATGGCTATCTCTACATCATGGCTCGGACCGACGACGTGATAAATGTTGCGGGCCACCGGCTCTCGACCGGGCAGATGGAAGAAGTCCTTGCCGCGCATCCCGATGTTGCCGAATGCGCCGTGATCGGCGTGGCGGACGACCTGAAAGGGCAATTGCCGTTTGGTTTCCTGTGCCTGAATGCGGGTTGCAACCGCCCGCACGAGGAGATCACCTCGGAATGTGTCGGCCTCGTGCGTTCCGAGATCGGACCGGTAGCCGCATTCAAGCTCGCCTGCATCATCGAGCGACTGCCAAAGACCCGCTCGGGCAAGATCCTGCGTGGGACAATGGCCGCGATTGCCGATGGGCGCAACTATAAGATGCCCGCAACCATTGACGACCCGGCGATTCTCGAGGAAGTCGCAGAAGCGCTGGTGACGTTGGGATTCCCGACAAAATCCGCTTGATTTAGCACCAGATCCAAAGAGCAGCCGCTGGTTTGCCCTTTGGACACCATATTTCAATGTTTTGGTTCGAATTCGTGTTGAGGTAGAGTCCCCCGGACGGTTACACCGGCAATGACGCATAAGCGAATGGCAGTATGAACGATCAAACTCTGGCGCTCTCAGGCGTTAAGGTGCTTTTGGCGGAGGATAACCCGACCAACCAGATGGTCGCGATCCAGATGCTCTTTGAAACAAAACGTGACGGCACTCCAGTTTTCTGATTGGTGGGAATAAAGGCACTTCATCCTGGTGGTTTTGGCTTGCCTGTTCCCAAGTACGGGCAGCTCGAATTGGGACAGGAACCGAATTGTTCAAATGCCAACCATAACTCAATTGTTCTGTC
>JBCCHW010000200.1:0-6242 GCA_039028555.1 Pseudomonadota bacterium
CCGCGCCGCCGGTCATCGGGTTGATCGCGGCCATGATCCGCCGCCCGGTCTTGTTGTCGATGGTGTTGACATTCATGATCGGGCCGCCCGAGGCGGGCGAGCCCGCCAGCCGGTCCGGCGCCGCCGGGGCAAAGGCGCCCATGATCAGCCCCTGCAACCGGCTACACGACAGCGTGCGCATGCCCACCGCCGCCGGAAAGACCGGGTTGACGATGGTGCCCGAGGGCAGGATGCAGCGGCAGACCCGCGCGAGGCCCGAATTCAGATAGAGCGACGGGTCGAGCGAGTAGAGCACATAAGTCAGCCCCACCATCAACAGCGTATGACGCTCATCCCCCCCGGTCGGCATGTTGAGCGAGCTTTCGAGCTGGGGGTCCGAGCCGGTGAAGTCAAAGATCAACTCGTCGCCCTGGATGATTAGCGTCAGCATCAGCCGGCAGGGCCAGCCGTCGGGCGCATCCTCGTCCATGAAATCGGCAAAGGGATAGGTCCCGTCCGGCAGGGTCCGCACGATGGCGCGCGCCTGCGCCTCGGCATAGTCGAGCAGGTCCGCGACGCCTTCCCTGAAGGTTTCGACCCCGAACCGGGCGATCATGTCGTGCACCTTGCGCTCGCCCGTGTTGCAGGCGGCGATCTGGGCCTTCATGTCGCCCCAGTTCTGCTCTGGCGCGCGGACATTGGCGAGAAAGACGTCGAGGATCTGCTGGTTGATCTCGCCTTCCTTCAGGATCTTGTTGGGCGGGATCCGAATGCCCTCCTGATGCACCTCCGACAGGGTGCGCGAGAGCGAGGCGGGAACCGCTCCGCCCACATCGGTGTTATGGATATGCCCGACCGAAAACGCGACGATCTCGCCCTCGTGAAAGATCGGTTTCCAGATATGCATGTCCGGCGAATGGGTGCAGACGAACCCGGAATAGGGGTCGTTCGTCAGGCAGATATCGCCGGGGCGGTAGTCGTCGATCATCCGGATCGCGCCGCCATAGTTGAGATTGACGAACCAGGTGGCGCCCAGCTCGGTCGGCGTGGCAAAGGTCTCGCCCGTCGGCGTGGTGAGCCCGGTGGTAAAATCCTCGGTCTCCTTGACAAAGGTTGAATGGGCCGTGCGGTAAAGCGTGAAGGCCATGCTCTCGGCCGCGGCGCGGGTGTGGTTCTTGAGGATCTCGAGGGTGATCTTGTCAATCGCCATGGGTCAGTCCTCCGCCGCGATCAAGAGGTTGCCCCAGCCGTCCACCGTCACCTGGTGCCCGGGCGGGACGATGGTGGTGCAATCGTCCTGGGTAACGATGGCAGGGCCTGCAAAGGCCTGCCCGGGCGCAAGGCCCGCGCGGGCATAGATGGGCGTTGTGTGCGTCGCGCCGTCGAGAAAGATCGTGGTCTCGGCATCGGCGCTGGCGGGGCCCGGGGTTTGCGGGGTTTCGCTCAGCGCCGGCTTTGGCGCGCTGCCCCGGATGACCAGACGCAGATTGACGACCTGAACGGGGGCGGCCGGATCGCTGTGGTCATAGACGCGGCTGTGCTCGGCATGGAAGGCCTCGGCGATGGGCAACAGGGCGCCATTTGTCAGATCCGCGCGGTTGATCACGGTCTCGATCTCGTAGGACTGGCCGAGATAGCGCATGTCCGCCGACCAGATCAGCCGCGCCTCACCGCCGAATTGCTGCTCGTCGCGCAGCCAGGTCAGGGCGCGGGCCTCCAGTTCGGCGGCGTGGGACTCGAGCGTGGCAAGGCCCGCCGCATCCAGGTCGACAAAGGCGGTGCGGATGAAATCGTTCCGGATATCGGCGATCAGCCCGCCATAAGCGGCAAGAACGCCCGGCGTCGGCGGGACGATCACGCGTTTCAGTCCCAGATCGCGCGCCAGCAGGCAGGCGGTCATGGGCCCCGCTCCGCCAAAGGCCAACAGGTCGAACAGGCGCGGATCGGCGCCATGGCGCGACATCAGTTTCGAGATCTCGAGATACATGCCCGAAATCGAGACCCGGATGATCGCCTCCGCCGTCTCGGCCGGGCTGAGGCCGAGCGGCCCGGCGAGGCTGTCGATGGCATGCTCCGCCGCCGCGCGGTCGAGCGTCACGGCGCCATAGCCGAGCTCGCCCGCGCCCAACAGGCCCAGAACCGCAAAGGCATCGGTGATGGTCGGGCGCGTCCCGCCCAGGCCATAACACGCCGGGCCGGGCGCCGAGCCCGCACTTTCCGGGCCCACTTTGAGCACGCCGAAATCATCGACCCAGGCGATCGACCCGCCACCCTCGCCGATCGAGGTGACCGAGACGGTCGGTACATAGATCGGGAAATCGCCGACCATCTCGCCCACGCCAAAGGCGGGCTTGCCGTCGCGGATCACGGCGACATCCGCCGACGTGCCGCCAACATCAAAGCTGAGCACGTCATGCGCCCCGATGCGCGCCGCCACATCCGCCGCACCGATCACGCCCGAGGCCGTGCCAGAGAGCAACATGGCGATCGGGTCGGTCTTGCCGAGCTCGGCCGCCATGACGCCGCCATTCGACTTGGTGATCATCGGCGCGCCGGGCACGCCCGCATCCTTCAACGCGCCCTGAAGCGAGCCGATATAGTCCGCGACCCGGCGCTGGACGTATCCCGCGACTGTGGCGGTGACCGTGCGCTCGTACTCCCGGATCACGGGCCAGACATCGGATGACAGGGTCACCGTGATCCCGGGCGCCATGGCCTGGATGATGTCGCGCGCCCGGCGTTCGTTTTGCGGGTTGGCATAGGCGTGAAGCAGGGCGACCACGATCGTGTCGGCGCCATCGGCCCGGGCGCGGGCGAAAGCGCGTTTCACGTCGTCTTCATCGACCGGCGTCTCGATCGTGCCGTCCTTCAGCGTACGCTCGATCAGGCCATGGACCCGCTCTCGCGGGACCAGAGGCTCCGGGCGGCACGAGAACAGGTCATAGGGATCGGGAACCTTGAGGCGCGCAACCTCGAGCACATCTTCGAACTGGCTGGTGGTGAACAGCGCGAGCTGGGCGCCCCGGCGCTGGATCACCGTGTTCACGCCCACCGTGGTGCCGTGGGTGAAATAGTCGATCGCGCCGGGGGGCAGGCCATGGCGGCTTTCCAGCTCGGCAATGCCCGTCATGACTTCGGCGCCCGGGGTGGCCGGGGTCGAGAGAGTTTTCAGCGTTCGCATTGCGCCGCTCGCTTCGTCAAAGACACAGAAATCCGTGAACGTGCCCCCGATATCGACGGCGACGCGGCAGCTATGCGCTTGAGTCATGCGATTAGTCCCTCGCTTGAACTGTCTGGATGAAACACCTCGGCCTCGATGCCGCGCGCGGCCTCGATCAGCGCGGCGATGATTGCCGGCTGCTGGGCCCGGAACCGGGGCGTGACCGAGGCGATGTTGATCGCGGCATGCGCCCGCCCTTCCGGGTCGCAGATCGCCACCGCGGCACCGGCAGCACCCTGGAACCGCTCTTCGATGTTCAGCGAGAAGCCCTGCCTGCGGTCACGGTCGAGCTGCGCCATGATCGCATCGACATCGGTGAGTGTTTCGGGCGTCAGCGGGCGCCGGTCGGCGGCCTCGATATAGGGCCGCACATCCTCGGCGGGCATATGCGCCATCAGTGCGCGCCCCATGGCGGTGCAATAGCCCTCGATCACCGCGGTGCGCCGCATGTCGTAATGCACCGCCAGCGGGCTGACCCGGTGGGTGAGGATGCGCACATCCAGCTCTTCGGTCGCGGCGCCCAGTACCACGGTTTCTTCATGCGCCGCGAGCAGGTCGTCCATCCAGGGCTGGGCGACGCGGTAGATATGCCCCAGCACGCCGCCAACCCATCCCCCCCGGTCCATCGCCGGCGCCAGCGCCAGCGTCTCGTCGGGATTGCGCACCAGATATCCGCGCGCGATCAGGGTGTTCAAAAGCATCGAGGCCGAGGATTTCGGCAGGCCCAGAACCCGCACCACATCCCGCAGGGCCAACGGCCGGTCGGTGGACGCGAAAACCTCGAGGATATCGAGCACACGGGCTGCTGATTTCACATTACCGTTCATATATGTGAACACTTGTTCTGATATATGGATAAAGATTGACGCCTGACAGAGCATCGAGTCAATATCGAATCGAATCCTCATGAGCTTTGCGCATGGAGGGCAGATGCCAAGCTTAGACCGGAAAGTCGCGATTGTGACTGGAGGCGCTCGCGGAATAGGCCGCGCTTGCGCCCATGCCCTGGCCGCCCAGGATCATGCGATTGCCCTGGTCGATCTGCTGGTTCCCGAAATGGAGCGCACATGCGGCGAGATCGAGGAGATGGGCGTGCCCTGCCGGATCTTCGAGGGCGATGTGGCCGAGCATGCCCGCGCCCGCGAGATCGCACGCGAAGTCATGGAGAGCTGGGGCCGTATCGACGTGCTGGTCAACAATGCGGGCCGCCCGATGCCGACCGGGATCCTGGAACTGACCGAGGAGCAATGGGACCGCACCCTCGAGATCAACCTCAAGAGCTGCTTCAACTATATCCAGGCAGTGGCGCCCGCGATGCTGGAGCGCGGGTTCGGGCGCATCGTCTCGATGTCGTCGCTGAACGCGCATTCGGGCGGGGTGACCGCCGCGGTTTCCAAGGTCGCCTATGCGGCGGCCAAGGCCGGCATCATCGGGATGACCCGGGCGCTGGCCAAGGAGCTGGGCCCCCAGATCGCCATCAACTGCGTCTGCCCCGGTCTGATCAAGACCGAGCTGACGATGAAAAACCCCGTCATCGCCGCGCGCGAGCCCGAGCTGATCAAGGGCATCGCGCTGGGACGGTGCGGCACGACACGCGATGTGGGCGAGCTGGTCGCCTTTCTCGCCACGGCCGAGAACATGTTCATCACCGGCCAGGACATCACCATCGACGGGTTCCAATGGAACCGGTGACCAGGATCATACGACCCGGGAAAGCCCGGGCATCGGGAGGTGGCGGAGCCGTCCGCCAGAGCGTATCACAACGAGGAGACCGACCATGAGATTTCGAGAGTATCTACCCGGGTTGCGCGGCGCCGCCGCTGCGCTGCTGATCGTCGCTGGCACCGCCGCCACGACCCCGGCCCAAGCCGGCGGCAACTTTATCTTTGCCAACTCGTCCGCCTATGACACGCTGGACCCGCATGCGGTCTTTGATGTGGGCCGCGTCGCCTCGCGCCTCAACCTCTATGACGGGCTGATGCGGTGGCAGGACAACCCGCCCAAGCTCGAGCCCTGGCTGGCTGAAAAGGTCGATATCTCGGATGACGGGCTGACCTATACCTTCACGCTGCGCGACGCGGTTTTCCACGACGGCTCGCCGGTTGAGGCATCGGACGTGGTCTATTCGATCGAGCGCATCCTCGAGATGAAGAAGGGCGCGTATTCGCTGTTCGAAGGGACCATCGCGCCGGGCTCGACCAAGGCGCTCGATCCAAAGACGGTGCAGTTCACCCTGTCGGTTCCCTCGGCGATTTTCCTCGCCACGGTGCCCGAAATCCATGTCGTGAACGAGGAAGTGGTCAAGGCAAACTACAATGGCGACGATCTGGGCACCGCATGGCTTTCCAAGAACGACGCCGGATCGGGCTCGTTCATGCTCAAGCGCTATGATCCCGCCATCGGGTTTCAGGCGACCCGGTTCGACGATCATTTCTATGGCTGGGACATGGTGGAGGATCCGCTCGACAGCATCGAGTTCCGCACCGTGGTCGAGGTCAACTCGCGCGTGCTGGGCCTGATGAACGGCGACTTCCACGGCACCGACGGCTATCTGCCGCAAGACCAGGTCAAGCGGCTGGCCGATAGCGAGAACGTCTATGTCGACGAGCAGGAGAGCATGCGGATCTTCTATTCGATCATCAACAGCGGCCGGGCGCCGATGAACGATCTCAACTTCCGCAAGGCGCTCAGCTATTCCTTTGACTATGACGGGTTCATCAACAACATCCTGTCGGGATCGGTGGCCCGCGACCCCTTCCCGCTGCCCAACAACATGTGGGGGGCGCCCACGGATGTGAAGGGGTATACGCTCGACCTCGACAAGGCGGCCGAATATCTCGCCAAGGTCGAGGGGGATGTGCCGGAAATCACCATCGGCGCGCTCGCCGGCTATGGCCAGACCGAGCAGGCCGCCGCCCTGTTGCAGAACGGTCTGAACAAGATCGGGGTCGAGACCACGATCCTGGCAGAACCCTGGCCGGTCGCCTCGGGCAAGATGCGCGATGAAAAGCAGATGTACGATCTGCTCTTCCTGTGGAAGTCG
>JBCCHW010000201.1:0-6197 GCA_039028555.1 Pseudomonadota bacterium
CACCGACGACCAGATCGAATACCGCCCGCCCACCCCGTACCAGAAGCCGAAGAACCGTTACCGGGGGGTGCCAAAGGCGCGACATACCACGATACTGGTGGAAACGGCGGCCAAGCGGCCCCCGCCGCCGGCGCCCAGCCAGGCACGGGCCAATGCGGCGTTGGCCATGGTCTCCTGCGTGGTGAACGATTTTGACGCGATGATCACATAACTGCGGTCGGGGTCGAGACCGGCCACCGTGTCAGCAAAATGTGCCCCGTCGACATTGGACACGTAGTGAACCCGGGGGCCGTCACGATAGGGGCGAAGCGCGTGCATCGCCATCACCGGCCCGAGATCGGAGCCGCCAATGCCGATTGAAACGACATCCGTGATACGGCGATTTCCATCCGCATCCCGCCCCGCTCGGACCGACTCGGCAAAGGCGAGGAAACGGTCGAGCGTGCCCTCGACATCGTCACCAGGCGGCGCGGGCGCCGTATTGCGCAACGCAGTATGAAGCGCCGGGCGGTCTTCGGTATTATTGATCGGAGCGCCAGAAAACATCGCCTCGCGCCGGAGACCAAGGTCGGAAGAGCGCGCGAACGTGATCAGGCATTCAAGCGCGGCGCGGTCGATTTTTTCCTTCGAGAAATCAATATGAAGATCGTCGAGTGCGACCGAGAGCGCGCCTGCCCGCCCCGGGTCCTCGGCAAAGAGCGCGCGCAAATGGACTTTGCTGAGCCGCGCCCAATGCGGATCAAGGGCCTGCCAGGCTTGTGCCGAAGGCATCGATCTACCCCGGGTCTCAGGTATCCCCGACCCCGGCAATCTCGAAAATCCCTTCGACTTCGACCATCACATTAAAGGGAAGGCAGGAGACGCCGACGGCCGAGCGCGCATGCTTGCCAACATCGCCGAACGCCTCTCCGAGAAGTTCCGAGCAGCCGTTGACGACCTTGGGATGCTGTGTGAAATCACCGGTCCCGTTCACGAACCCGGTGAGCTTGACGATCCGGCTGACCTGATCGAGATCGCCGGTGGCGTCCTTGACCGCGGCCATCAGGTTAAGGGCGCACAGGCGCGCCGCGGCGATGGCGCGGTCAAGCTCTGCGCCGCCGTCATTATCCCCGGCGGCGAGTTGGCCGGTCACCATGCCATCCGGGCCGAGCGAGATCTGACCGGAGACAAAGAGAAGCGATCCGGTTCGCACATGCGGGACATAGGCGGCGAGCGGCGTCTTCATCTCGGGCAACGTATATCCCATCTCGGCCAGTTTGGTTTCGACACGTCCAGTCATAGCGCTCCTCCAGGGTCTGATAGCCGCGCGGACTATGCCGCCGGGGCAGTGATGAATGCAATGCACAATCGGGCACGACCGGCACCTTTTGCGCCGCCGAGCCATGCGGAATGCCGCAGTTGCGGCATGCGCCTGTTCCGGAGTTGGGGGCGGACCTGGCATGTGAGACTGCCGAGGTATCGGCGGGATGGCATCCACCCACCGCCGATCGGGTCGTTGACACGATCCGGCGGCGCGACCTCTGGAATCCGCGGGCGCCTTACTTCGCCGGCGGTGGATTTCCCGGGATCGGCTCCCCGTGCATCGAGGGATGCGAGCGGGCATATTGCGCGGGAAAAGCCGCGCGCGGATCGTTCAGGGCCTCGCCCGCATGCCAGACCCAGCGCGGATTGTAGGTCACGCCTCTGGCAAGGGCGACCATGTCGGCCTGACCGGACGAGAGGATCGTTTCGGCCTGGATCGGGTCGGTGATCTTTCCGACGGCCAGGGTCGTCAGCCCGGTCGCGCGCCGGATCTCTGCCGCGAACCCGGTCTGATAGCCGGGGCCGACGGCGATTTCCTGCAGCGGGGAATTGCCGCCCGAAGAGACATCGACGAAATCGCAGCCGCGCTCCTTCAATGCCAGGGCGTAGGTGATCGCGTCCTCCAGATCCCATCCCGATCCCTCGACCCAATCGGTTGCCGAGAACCGCACGCCCAGTGGCCGCGCCACCGGCCAGACGGCGCGCACGGCGTCGAAGATCTCGAGCGGGAAGCGCATCCTGTTCTCGAGGCTGCCGCCATAGGCATCGTCGCGCTGGTTCGAGATCGGGGAGAGAAACTGATGCAGGAGGTAACCATGGGCCGAGTGGATCTCGATCACGTCGAAATCGAGCCGCAGGGCGCGTTCGGCCGCGCGCACGAAATCCTGCCGGATCCGTTCGAGCGAATTGTCGCCGAGCGCCTCGGGCACATGCCAGCCCGGCGCATAGGGCAACGCCGAGGGGCCGACCGTCGACCACGCGCCGTCTGTGGCCGAGAGCGGCGCCCCGCCCCTCCAAGGAACATCGACAGAGGCCTTGCGCCCCGCATGGGCCAGCTGGATTCCGATCTTGGCCGAGCCGTAATCTCTGAAGTACTCGATGATCGGGCGGAATGCCGCCTCCTGCTCGTCCGACCAGAGACCGGTGCAGCCGGGCGTGATCCGCCCTTCGGGCGACACCCCGGTCGCCTCGACGAACACGAGGCCGGTGCCTGAAACCGCGAACTGGCCGAGGTGAACAAGATGCCAGTTGCCTGGCACGCCGTCGCTGGCGGTGTACTGGCACATCGGGGCGACGACGACCCTGTTGGGGATCGTGAGGTCGCGCAGCTGTATCGGATCGAGGAGGTGGCTTTTCATGGGGATCTCCGGCATTGGACGGCATTCGGGCAGGGCTTGTAAGCGTTAGGTAGCGCGATCGCGGGCGCGCGTCCATTGCGCGCGGTGCCTGCCGCCGCCACGAACACCCGCAGACCTCACACACGCACCATGTCGAGCGGCATTCGGCTGAGGGGCTCGCTGCCCGTCCCGGTGACCAGCGACGTCCGGCCAAGGCACATCGCGGTCTTAGAGTCGCTGTCCATCAGGATCATATGCAGGAAGAACACCATGCCCGGCTGGATGATGGTCGGGGCGTACAGATAGAACAACTGATCCTACATCCAGCTGGGCGAGAAACGCGGGCCGAGCGCATAGCCGCAGGCGTTCTGACGATGCGCCCCCAGACCTGCCGCATCCAGAACGCGTGCATGGGCCGCAAAGACCTCGCCCATCGCGTTGCCAGGGCGCAGTTTTTCCTCGCAGGCTATCAGCGCGTCATGGACCGCGCCTTGCATCGAGAGATGTTCGGGTCGGGGCTCTCCCAGCACGATCGTCTTGAAACTGGCCGAATGATAGTGCCGGTAGGTTCCGGCCCATTCCAGATTGAGCTGATCATTGGCATCAAAAACCCGCCTGGCTGATTGATACCGGCAAAGCAGCGCATGCTCGCCCGACCCGATGATGAACTCATTGGCCGGATAGTCCCCCCCGCCCCGAAAGATCGCGTCGTGCATCACCGCGAGCACATCGCCCTCGCTGGCGCCGGGGCGGGTCGCCGCGAGCGCGGCATCCCAGGCCAGGTCGCCCAGTTCACCGGCTTTGCGGGTATAGGCGATTTCGGCGTCGGACTTGATCAGGCGCAGCACACCCATCATGTCGGAGGCCTCGATCAACCCGGGCAGTCGCGCTGCCAGTGCCACGCCATGCATGTGAACCAGGCCCTGGGTCCGTGTCTCCCACCCGATGCGTTTGCCCTGCAGGCCCAGATCGGTCAGAACCGCGACCAGATCCTCGGTCGGATCGGCGCCGGCGCGGTCCCTCCAGATGCGGATATCCGTTACGGTCGAGGTCAATTGCGCCTGGCGCAGATCTGCCGAGCGGGTCAGCAAAACCGGGTCGTCGTCGCTGACGATCAGACATTGAAAGAAGCAATAGCCAAAGGTGTCATAGCCGGTCAGCCAATACTGGCTCTCAGGCGCAAAGAGGAGCATCACATCGATGCCGCGCGTCGCCATCTCGGCCCGGGTGCGCGCCATGCGGTTATCGAATTCGTCCTGGGTGAAGTGGAGCATCGAGGTAGCCTGTTCGCTGAAAGGATTGACCTGATGGCGATCAGGCCGGGAGCCCAACCATGGGCCTATCGCTGCGCGGGGCCAAGAGAAATCGCCGACACAAGGCGCCCGTAGTCGGGCTCGCTCAGATGACAGGCGCGGCGATAGGAATAAAATCTGGCCGGATCGGCGTAAGTGCAGTTGCCGGTCCACGAGGCATCCGCCCCGGCGCCACGCAGGCGGGAAAGGATAAAGCCGGGCAGATCGAACTGCATCCGGTCCCCCTGCCCACCCGCGAAGAACTCCCCATACCCGGGATCCTCGTCCATGAAGCGGTCGAGGAACTCGGGGCCGACCTCATAGCTCGCCTGGCTGATGCACGGGCCCAGAACGGCCGTGATCCGCCTGGCGCCCAGTGCCTCCATTGCACCGACCGTCGCCTCGAGAACACCGGTCAGCGCACCCTTCCATCCGGCATGGGCGGCGCCGATCACTCCGGCCTCGAGATCCGCGAACAGCACCGGCCCGCAATCCGCGCTGAGCGTTCCGAGGGCGACGCCGCTTGTGGTCGTCACCATGGCATCGGCCTTTGGCCGTTCCGCCATCGGGCCGCTGACCGTGACAACCTCTGGCGAGTGGATCTGGTGCAGCGAGACGAGATCATCGACATCGAGATAGGTGGCAATGCGGCGCCGGTTCTCCGCCACCGCCCGGGCCGTGTCGTGCGAGCCCTGCCCACCGTTCAACCCCGCATAGATCCCCTCCGACACGCCCCCCTCGCGGGTGAAAAAGCCGTGCCTGATGCCGCGTAACGGGTCGGCGAGGATCGGGTTGACCATGGGCTGTTCCTCCCTTGCGCGGCCGGCAATGCGCCGCGGGTTTCTGCCCGACGCGAGGCTGATCAAAAGCCGGGCGGGTCCGGCTGTCCCGTCGGGGTGACGGCGAGTACTTTGAAGAGACTTCCCATCTCGGCGGGCGAGGTCAAGCGATCCAGCGCATCGGCAAGCGCATCCGCCTCGTCCGGTCGCGCCTCGGCAAGGGCAGCGGCGCGCTGCCCGATGCCGAGCTTGGTGAGAAACGGCCCCTGCGCTGCGCGATACACACCCAACCCCAGCATCGCGGTCCCCAGGGCATCGAAATCGATCAGCCAGGTCAGATCCGCCTCTCCTGGCAGGACCAGCGCGTCCGCCTTGCGGTGCGACTTGACCGCCTGCAGCGTCGGCCCGTCCGGGCGATCTTCCGAGCGATACCCATAGTCTATGATCAACGCCGCGCCGCCATGGGTGCCGATCCGCGCCGCGATCTGACCCGACAGGCTGTTCGCCGCCCGGGATACTTCGTACCAGGTCCCGGGATGATTGACCGGCAGCGGCCCGGAAAGACCCCAGGCCAACCGCCCGTCGATCACGCCGACCTGACGCTCCCGCCAACCCTCGGGCGACCAGAGGTACTGTTGAACCGGCAGCGCATCAAAGAACTCGTTCGCCAGGATCAACGCGGGCCCGGGGGGGATCATGTCAAAGCTGTCGACCCAATTCGCCCCTGGCACCTGCTCTTCCTGCTTGGCCCGCAGAATCGGGGACGTTTCCACGAACCAGACCTCGGGCCCGAAGCCGATCATTTCACCGGTGCGCAGGATGTCGGCCATCAATGTGCCCCGGCCCGGCCCCAGTTCGATCACCTTCCAGTCGTGCCCCCCGGCTGCGGCCCAGGTCATGGTTGCCCAGAGGCCGATCATCTCGCCGAACATCTGGCTGACTTCCGGTGCGGTGGTGAAATCCCCTGCCCGTCCCAGCGGGTCACGGGTCATGTAATAGCCATGCTCCGGGTCGCCCAGGCACATGCCCATATAGGTGGCCACACTGATCGGACCCTGCGCATTGATCAGCGCGATCATCTTTTCTTCAAGTGGCGTCAAGGGTTCGTCGCTGGAAAGCAAAAATGAGAAAACCAACCCCGATCACAATCATCGGGAGCGAGAGGATCTGTCCCATGGTCAGACCCAGCGCATCGGGGCCGGTGCCGAAACGCCAGAACTGGCCATAGGGATTGTCGGGCGTGATGAACTCGGAATTGCCCTGACGGAAGTTCTCGACAAAGCTCCGCGCCGCACCATAGCCGACAAAGAACATGCCTGTGATCGCCCCGGGTGTTTTGAGCCAGCCACGCGCCAGGGCCAGCCACCAGAGCAGAACGAGGAGCACCAGCCCTTCCAGCGCCGCTTCGTAAAGCTGGCTTGGATGGCGCGGCACATTGATCCCGCCGGGCAAAAGCTGTGGATAGGCGGCACCCATCTCAGCGACCG
>JBCCHW010000202.1:0-6172 GCA_039028555.1 Pseudomonadota bacterium
AGCCCCGCCAGCACACCCGAGATCACCGCCCCCGCCAGGATCGCCCCCAGCGAGCGGGTTCCGGCGATCAGGAATCCGATGCAGATGCCCGGCAGAGCCGCATGGCTCAGCGCATCGCCGATCAGGCTTTGCCGCCGCAACAGCGCAAAACTGCCGATCACGCCCGAGACAATCCCAAGGATCGCGGCGCCCAGCAGCGCATTGCGCAAGGTATAGTCTATCAGGCCGAAACTCATCTTCCCGAGACCTGGAGCCCTTTTTCCTCGATCAAGGCGATCTGGCCACCATAGGCCGCGCGCAACGCGTCAGTCGTCATCGCCTCCGCCACCGGCCCCTGCGCGATCACACGCACATTCAACAGCACGATCCAGTCATAGTAATCGCGCACCGTCGCCAGATCGTGATGCACCACGATCACGGTTTTGCCCTGAACGCGCAGCCGTTGCAACAGCCTGACGATCACCCGCTCGGTCGTCGCATCCACGCCCGCCATCGGCTCGTCGAGGAAGTAGATCTCCGCCTCCTGGACCAGCGCCCGGGCCAGAAAGATCCGCTGTTGCTGCCCGCCGGAGAGCCGCCCGATCTGGCGGTGGGCGAACGCCTCCATGCCGACTTCGCCCAGGGCCGCGAGCGCCCGCTCGCGCGTGTCATGCCCGGGACGGCGCAACCAGCCAAGATGGCCATAACGCCCCATCATCACCACATCCAGCGCGGTGGTCGGGAAATCCCAGTCGACCGAGCTTCGCTGTGGCACATAGGCGACCTTTTTACGGATCTCGCCATAGGCGCGGCCCATCATCGTCACATGGCCCGCCGTCGGCGGGATCAGTTCCAGAACCGCTTTCAACAGCGTCGATTTACCTGCACCGTTCGGGCCCACAATGGCGCACATGACACCCTTTGGGATATCGACATCGATATCCCAAAGGGCTGGTTTGCCACCATAGCTGACGGTCAGATCCTCGATATGCAACGCCAGATCCGGCTCGTGCAGCAGGGGGCTTCCCATCAGGTTTTTTCACCCCAGTGTTGCGACCATTCGGAAAGCTCCGCAGGCAAGGGGGGCACGGTGCCGCCCAGCGCCTCGACGATGGTCTTTGTGTTCGAGGCCAGCATGCCGATATAGGTGCCTTCGGCTGTGCCTGTCTCACCCATCGCATCCGAATACAGCTCGCCGCCCACACGCACTGTGTGCCCGCGAGCTGCCGCGGCCTCGACAACGGCCTCGACGGTTCTGGGATTGATGGTGCTCTCGACAAAGATCGCAGGAACGTTCTGCTCGATGACGGTGTCGACCACCTCCCGAATATCGGCGATCCCCGCTTCGCTTTCGGTCGAGACGCCCTGAATGGCAACCACATCAATACCATAGGCGCGCCCATAGTACGCAAAGGCATCATGCGCCGTTACAATGCTTCGTTGATCTTGCGGAATGGTCGCGATCGCCTCGCTGATCCATTTATCGAGTGCGATCAACTCGGCCTGATAGGCGCCTGCACGTTCCTGGGCCCCTTCACACCCGGGATCAAGATCTTCCAACAGCGCTGCAATCGGCGTTGCAATGCCCGACCACAGCTCGACGTCCATCCAGATATGAGGGTCGGGATACTCGGCCCCTTCCTCGACGATCATAACGTCTTGGGAAACGCCTTTCTCGGCCGCGGCAAGCACCGGTTTCTTGGCGTTGAGGTCGCCAAGAACCGAGCCCATCTGTCCCTCCAGATGATTGCCGACATAGATGATCGCATCGCTTTCAAACAGCTGCTTCACGTCGCCGCTGCTGGGTTTGTAGAGATGCGGGTCGATGCCAGCAGCCATCATGGTGCTGACATTGGCGCATCCCGATGCGATTCGATCCGTCGGCTGGCCAACCATGCCGACAGTCGCGATGATATTTGGTTCGGCAATCGCCGAACCGGCTACGGTGGCCGCGAGGGCCGTGATTACGATATGTTTGTTCATACGGCACAATTAGGCTGGCACTTAAAGGGTGTCAATCAACTAAGAAATTTAGATTGACTTAACTTTTTTCCTTCGTAAGGTGCGGTATGTCCAGGATCACAGATACCCCCGTCCAACTGCGCGAGGCAAAGCGCCAGGCCCGCAGTTTCGAGCATGTCCGCGCCGCGCACCAACAGGAAGTGGCCGAGGATTATGTGGAACTGATCGCCGATCTGATCGATGTCACGGGCGAGGCCCGGTCGGTGGATATTGCCGAACGCATGGGCGTGACCAACGCGACCGTGAACACGACGCTGAACCGGCTGATTCGCGAGGGTCTGGTCACCAAGGAGCATTACCGCTCGGTCTTTCTCACCGATGCAGGGCGTGCGGTGGCCGAGATGGCCCGCGACCGGCACGGCGTCGTGCGCGACTTTCTGCTCAAGCTCGGGATCGACAAGGAGACGGCAGAGATCGACGCCGAAGGGATCGAGCACCACATCTCGGCCAAGACGCTCTCGGCACTGCGCCAGTTCAACCAGGACCGTTGAGCACGCTCAAGACGCGTCCTTGATCACCCCGCGCACGCGATCGGCGGTGAACCCGGCAGGGTCATAGCGCCAGGGGCGCCGGGTGCCGGGAAAATCCTCCAGTGCCAGCACCGACCGGGCGAGGCGCCGGCGGGGCGGCCCGCGCGGCGCCTCGCGCAATGCCCTGCAAACCAGCTCGATCATCCGCGCGTCGCCCAGCGGCGCGACCCGGGCGCGGTCGAGTTCCACCGCCCGCGGCACCCGGTCGACGGCAAAGACCACGCTGCCCTCGCGGGCCCAGGCGACGGGTCGGAACGCCGCGCGCAGTGCCTGCATCTGAGCGGCAATCCACGGCTGGCGCCAATGCTGATAATCCTGATGCACGATCACCGAGCGCCCGGGGATCAGCGCTGGATAAAAGATACGCGCAATCGCATCGGCGGTTTCCGGCGTCTTCATCACATCGATGAACAGGACCTCGATGGCTCCCCCGGTCCACACCGCCTCGGTCACATCGCCCGGATGCAGCATGAGCCGCCGGCCCCACGGCGCCAGCATGCGGCGCACGACGGGCAGCATATCCTCGCCGTCAAAGCGCGGGATCCCGTTCGCATAGAGGAATTTCTCCTTGTGATCGGGCGAGGCGGTGAAGAAATCAAAGGCATGAACGGGCGAGTCCAGACCGGCAGCCGCCAGACCGGCGGCCAGCCGGGCGGTCGACCCCCCGGCGAAACAACCCAGATCGCAAACCGCGCCCTCGCCACGCGCCCAGCGGCGTGTCAGCCAGTAGAGCAGGCGCGACTCGTCCTCGCACAGCATGGTCGGCACCTGCGCGGCGCGATCCGGCACCCGGCCCGGCGCGCCGCGCCAGGGAGTGTCGGCAAATGTCCCCCAGACAGGGTCAGTCATTGTCGGAAAGCGTGCTCCCCGCGCCCGCGCGCGAGGCGTCGCTGGCGGGCACATAGGTGCGCGCGGCCCAGGACTCGAGGGTCTGATGGGTCGCGGCATCCACCGGGCAGACGGTGGCGGTTTCAGGCGCCGGCTCGCGCGGGCCGCGGCGCGCCACGATATCGGCGACATCACCGCGCGGCACGTCCAGCGGCATGCCCGACGCGGCGGCAAAGGGCAGCATCAGATCGGGGACCACGACCTGATGGAACCGCGCCTGATCGGGGCCCTCAAGCCCTGCATGATCCTGCAACAGACAGCCTGCGCGGATCGGGCAGAGCCTGCCGGTCGCGCCGTGCCAACCGCTCTCGCGATCGCCCTGAACCGCTTCGCCCGGCCAATCGGTGAGCAGCTGCGCCAGCCGTTCGGGGCCCGGCAGGCCGCGGGCCGCCAGCCAGCGCACGGCCTTGCCCGCCTCCTCGGCATGGCCCCAGCTGGCACCCGCCCCGCGCATCGCCTTGCGCGCGAGCGCCTCGACCTCAGACAGCGACAGCTTCATCGGGCAGGCTCCAATCATCGGCTCCGGTGGCAAGATCTTCGGGCAGCGGCGCGTGCTGGTACATGCAGATCCGCACCCAGCGGTCGGACCGGGGGTCGAAACGGGTTGCCCCGAACATCGAGAGCTTGGCGCGCAGGAGGTCGATGGGCATCATCTCGGCGCTCACCAGATTGTCGCGGATCTCGCCATAGGGGCAGCGGACGGAGAGCTGGACCCGGCGCACAATATGCCGATGCTGGGGGTTGCGCATCAGGAATTCGGCGACCATGCCCCGGGCTCCTTCGAGGTCATGGGCAAGCAGCGCGGCGTCGCGCCCGATCGCCAACGGCTGTTCGAGCGGAGCGCCCGGCTCGTCATAGCGTTCGCCGAGGCGGGGCTCGAGTTTCTCCTCCGAGACATACCAGAACCGGGCAGAGGCGGCTCGTTCGGCGTAATCGGGTTGCAGCGCCCAGGCATAATTGCGCGCGATCAAGCCGCGCAGCCGGGCAATGGGCATGTTGCCCTGAATGGCGAAATGGCGGGCCTCGTCGACGCTCATCAGGTCTTCGAGATCGTCGATCAGCGCGCCATGCGGCTCGAGCATGCAGGCGAGCAGCGCCTCCTGCCCCTCCAGGCTCAGCTCGGCTTCGGCCCGACGCCACAAGGCATCCCAGGGCGCCGGGCCCACCGGCATCGCCTGTTCTTGAAGACGGCGGAGGTCGCGGCGCAAGAGGTCGAGCTTTTCCTGCTGATAGGGGTGCTCGGACCGCCAGGCATCGGCATTGCGGGCCGCCCGGTCCAGATGAACGCGAAACGCGTCCCACGCCGCGGCATCCGGCAGGGCCCGGACCCGGGCGAGCGCCGCTTCGCGCGCGGTGATCCAGGCATCGATCAGGGCCGGATGGGTCACCAGAAACGGCGCCATGCCGAGCCCGGTGGAATTGCCAACGCCGAACCGGCGGCGCAGGGCGGGAGCGATCCGCGCCGCGCCGGGGTCTCTGGCCGCCGCGAGATGCTCGACCATGTCGAGGGTAAAGGCGCGGATCAGCCAGACCGTCAGCATCTCGGCCCGGAACGGCCCGTCGAGCAAGGGCCGCCCGGCCAGGCGCCCCAGATCGGCGGCGCCGAACTTGCCCGAGCCATAGACGGCCGTGGTGCGCATGAGATAGCCGACATTGTCGATCAGGGCGGCATCGGGCTGGGCGCCTGCGGCGAGCCGCGCCACCACATGATCCCAGAGCCTGACCGAGCGGTTGGCACGGCTGAGCGTCAGCTCGGTCTCGCTGACGCGGCCGGCCTCCTGCAGCGGGACATTGGCGGCGAGCCGGTCGAGATCGGCTTGCGTCGGCTCTCCGTCGAACAGGGTGAAGGTCGCATCCCAGGCGGTCGCGATCACCCGGTCGGAGCGCTGATCGGGCGCCAGGTCGTGGGCAAAGGCGACGAGGGTATAGCTGCGCCGCGGCCCGCGCGCGCGGTAGAGCGCCCGCCCGACCCCTTTTGCATCGATCTGCCAGAGCGGGCGGTCGATGCGCCACCCCTCGGCCTTCATCCGGCGGAGAAGGGTGCGCATGAAGCTGAGCCGCGTTGCATGGAAACTGCCAAGCCGCGCGAGGCGCATCACCGCATCGGGCGCGCGATAGGGCATGGCGGCGGGTCGGGTCATGGCGGGCCTCTCGATTGGTCGCAGTGACTATGCCGGGATCGCGCCCGGGCGGCAATGGGGCATGGACCTTCGGGCCGGATTGACCAAACGGAATGCGGCTGGCGCCGCATGCTCTTATGTTTTTGCGCGCCCGGGGGCGCGCCGCGGGCGCCTAGAATGTCAGGGCATAGTGCTGCTCGGTCACGCGGGTGCCCCAGGTTGCGTCCTCGGCTTCGTCGGTGATCGTGAAACCGGCATTGAGATAGACTTTGCGCGCGGCCTCGAGCCCCTTGAAGGTATGGAGGTAGAGACCGCGCGCCTGATCCTTGCGGGCGGCCTGGATGGCGCGGGCCATCAGGCGCTGTCCGAGGCCAAGCCCCCGGGCGCGGTCGCTGGCGATGAACCAGCGCAGATGCGCGTGCCCCGCCTCCTGCTCGCCGCCGTCGACGGTCAGTGTCGCGAGATACCCCTGCGCATCGCTGGCGGAGAAGAGATGCGTGCCGGGCGCGCCCAGCCGGTCGACAAAGGCGCCCATCTCGCGGGCGACCTTGGCCTCGAATTCCGGGCCGAAGTTCCAGTGTTCCGCGTAGTATGCGCCGTGCCGGGCGACGGTCCAGCCGACGAGGCCGGGGC
>JBCCHW010000203.1:0-6046 GCA_039028555.1 Pseudomonadota bacterium
CGACGGCCAGGGTCAGGGAATCCTCGACATACGTTGGGGAAAAACATCCGGCGCTAGGGAGAGGCAATCCCGTGACGGATTGGGGCATGCGGTTCAAAACCCGCGGATGAGAGTGTGATCGACCGATCGGTTCGCGCCACGTCTCCGGCACCATGCAAGAGATCGCATCCTTTTGACCAACCCGCGCCAGTTGGATAAGTACCTATCGGCCGGTGAGGGATAAGCGCTCATGAGAACGTACGATCCTGCACCGAGCCTGTATCGGGCCCATCCTCATGTCGCGGACTCATGCCGCCGATGCGCTCTTACGCCCTTGGCTTGGCGCTTGTCCCTGACCTCGTCGTTTGGGTAGTATACGCGCCGATCATCCCGGGGGCGCGCAGATGCCCGGCGGGGTGTCCAGCGAGGACGGGCGGAAATTCATGTTGGCCAGAAGACTGCGCACAGGCTCCGGGTGCGGCCGGGCATGTTTTGCAACGCGCTCGGGGATCGGTGGAGTACGATAATGCGCATCCTGATCGTCTATCGCTATTTTGCTCCCGACACGCCGCCCTATGCCTCGATGCTGGGCGAGATGACGCGCTGGTTCGCCGAGGCAGGCCACGAGGTCGAGGTGATCACCGCCCAGCCCATGTACAAACCCAATGCAGGCATCCCCAAACAGCCCTGGCGCGAGACCCGCGTGGATGGCCGCCTGAAGATCCGCCGCCTGTGGCTGCTGCCCGAAAAGGGCATGGGGCCGGCGAAAGTTCTGAATGCGCTGCTGTTTATCACCCAGGCGTTCCTTGCTGTCTTGTTCGGGGCGCGGCGCGATCTTGTCTGGACAGGCTCGCAGCCTCCTGTCGTGCAGGCCTGGGCGCTGTCGCGGGCCGCCCGGATGCGCGGGGCGAAGGTGCTGTATCACATGCAGGACATCCACCCCGAGATCGCTAATATCGAGAACGGTGAAATGCGCACCGGTCTGGCGCACCGTGTGCTGAAATGGCTGGATTCGGGCGCGCTTGGCCGCACGGACGAGGCCGTGGTGATCAGTCCCGACATGGCCGACGTGCTGCGCGAGCGCGGCGCGCGGCCCGGCAAGATCCGCATGTTGCGCAATTTCGCCCTGGGCGATGAAGACGCAGCCACCCTGCTGGCGGAAAAGACCCTGCCCGCCGAGGGCCAGCCCCTGACCTTTGTCTTTGCCGGCAACATCGGGCGGTTCCAGAACCTCGAGGCGCTGGTTGCCGCCTTTGGGCGGCTGGACCCGGCCGAGGCGCAGCTCTTGATGGTGGGCGAGGGCCGGGCCAAGGCGGGCCTGATCCGCCAGGTGGCCGAGGGCGGCATCCACAACGTCACGTTCCGCGATCACATGCCCGAGGCGGAGGTCTTCGCGCTTTTGTGCCAATGCCATGTCGGGCTGGTGACCCTGTCGCCGGGGCTCTACCGGTATGCCTTCCCCTCGAAGATCTGGACATACCTTGCCGCCGATCTGCCCATGCTGGTGATGGCCGAGGAAGAGAGCAACCTGACCGCCTTTACCCGCGAGAACGGGGTTGGCGCCGCCCTGCCCTGGGATGCGGGCACGGACCGGCTGACCGGCGTGATCGCCGAGCTGGCCGCGGATGTGCGCGCCGGCCGGATCCGGCCCGCCGCGAAAAGCGATCTTTATCACCGCGCGGCGGCGCGGCAGCGCTGGCTGGACCTTCTGGCGGAAATCGGAGAGACGGGGGCATGACGAACACGCCTCACATGCACCCGCTTGTTATCATCGGCGCCGGCCGGTCCGGCACCAACATCCCGCGACACGCTGAACACCCTGCCGGGGTGGGAGACCTGGGATTGCGATGAGATCAACCTGATCTGGCGCCACGGCAACCTGCGCCATCCGCATGATATCTTCGGGGCCGAACAGGCGCACCCGGCGGCCACATCTTATATCCAGCGCGCCTTCGCGTCGCTGGCGCGCCGCCAGAATGCCAGTGTCGTGCTGGAGAAGACCTGCGCCAATTCCCTGCGCGTGCCGTTCATCGACAGGATCTTTCCGGCAGCGCGGTATCTCTACATCGTGCGCGACGGGCGCGACGTGGCGCTGTCGGCGGCCAAGCGCTGGACTGCCGGGATCGAGCTGAAATACCTCGCGAAGAAACTGCGCTATGCACCGCTGGCGGACATCCCCCGATACGGCGCCCGGTTCATTTCCAACCGCATCCACCAGGCCCGCTCGGCCGAGGGGCGGCAGGCGATCTGGGGCCCGGTGCTGCCCGGCATGGCCGAAATGGCCAGGACCCGCCCGCTGATCGAGGTCTGCGCCCACCAATGGGCGGGCTGTGTGGATCAGGCCGACCATGCCTTCGCCGCGATGGACGCCGAGAAGTGGCTGAAAATCCACTACGAAGATCTGGTCAACACGCCCGGCGAGACATTGGAGCAGGTATTGGCCTGGTACGACCCGGCACTGGATGCGGGCCAGCTGGCCCCCGCGCTGGGCCATATCCGCGCGCAGAAACCGAACCCCTGGGCCAAGCACGCCGAGACGTTCACACCCGAAGCCCTGGCTGCGATGACCGAAACCCTGCAAAGGCACGGCTATGAAGCTGCCGCTTGAGCCTGCGCTGGCCCGCCCCGCCCTGCCGCCCGGCAAGGCCGCGCTGAAACGCACCTTCGATCTTGGCGTCGCCCTGGCCCTGGCCCCGATCCTGGCCCCGGCGGTCGCGGTGCTGGCATTGGGCGCCTGGCGATCCACCGGCAAGGGCATTTTCGTACAGACCCGCATCGGGCGCTATGGCCGTCCGTTCCGGCTTTATAAAATATGCTCCATGCGCCCGATCGAGGGCGTCACCACCAATGTGACCACCGGCGAGGACCCGCGCATCACCCGGTTCGGGCGCTTCATAAGACGCGCCAAGATGGACGAATTCCCCCAGCTCTGGAACGTGATCAAGGGCGACATGAGCTTTGTCGGCCCCCGCCCGGATGTGGCCGAGATGTACACCGCCCTGCCCGACACGGACGCCCCGGTATTGTGCCTGAGGCCCGGCATCACCGGCCCCGCCTCGGTCGCCTACAAGAACGAAGAAGAACTCCTGGCAGCCCAGCCCAACCCCGAAGGCTACAACGCCGAAGTCCTGTTCCCCGCCAAGATGCAGATCAACCACGCCTATATCCGGGACTGGAGCCTCGGCGGAGACATGAAGATCATGCTGGGGACGGTGCTGGGGTAGTGGACATCAGGCTCTAAGCAGCCGAAGGTCAACGGCTCCCTCAAGAACAGTCGTTTTTGCCGGTGACAGAAACGGTTGAGTTTTGACACATTTTGCGGTGCGGAGAAGGCCCGGATCGAGCCCTTGTTGACGTTGCGAGAGGCACAAACGACTTGCGTCGCATACTCCACCCTAAAATTTGTTATGATGACATTGAGCGTCAACTGAAACGTAGGATTCGTCAGTACAATTCATGGCGTCTGATCCAGAACCCGTAGGTAACTTTGGTGTCGAGTTTCGACTTCGGTGCCTCGATAGATCTGGGCCGGGCTTCTTTCCCGTGCCACGGTCGTCGATCAATCATATTGGGCGGATCGCGGTGGAGTGGACGAAGAACAACAATACTGTCACATTCGTTTTCTCGAATACAAAAACGGTTAAGCACGCAAGTGTCTACAATAGTAAAGGTGGCGCAGAAATTGGTCTCGAAGCGCACAAGGAGGTTACGAACCGTACGGCGAGATTGGTGCGATACGCGCCACGATTACTGACCAATGCTATCGAAAGCGAGGATCTAAACCCACCGCATGAAGGTGGAGCGAAATTTTACTTCATGACGGTCGATGAAACCTACCAGACCGAGGCCTCGCTTGACGACTTGATCCACGATCGCGTGCCTCAGTCTCTTTTCTGGAAGTATTCGATAGACACGATTACCATCATCAGGAAGAAAATGGAGGGCCCGGCATCGAGATCGAACGCGATCAATTAGGTAAGCCAGTTTGGCGCTGTGCGCTGATTTTGTAAGCAGCACCACAACACCAAGATCTATCGTTCGACGAACGGCAGCTCTGTCCCGCGCTGTCATAACCTCTTGCGAGAGCCTAAGCGTCAAAACCGGTCGTTTCCGAGAATCCGGCCCGTCGGGCAACTTCGTAGGTGCGTCAAGACCCCGGTCCAGAACTCCGGAGATTTTGGAAGGTTTTGAATACTCCCGGTCAGTGGGCCATGCCGTGACGGCCGCTGGCATAACCCCGCCTTCTGCGCTCCTGTCGGCGGCCCGGTCGGCGCGTCAGTGCAGCACTGCTGGCTGCACAAGGCCCTGAAGTGTCTGGCCCGGCTGGCCGATATCGGATGTCAGGTCTGCCTCGTCCCGGTAGATGCGGATCGACACGCCGCCGCGTGTCTCGGCCACGGCCTGGAACTGCCGGGTCATGCCGAAGGTCAGGTCGTCCGGCGCCAGCACCACGGCCTTGATGGCGTTGGCACCTAGCGGGGATGCCGCGGCGCGGCGCTGTCTCACCAGATTAAGGATGCTGTCTATTTCGGTGAATTCGATCTCGGCCCCTTCGACCTGGCGCAGATCCACGATGTAGAGCTGGTCCGGGGCATAGCCTTTCATCGCGGGATAGCTGATCTCGGCCTCGACGATATCCTCTGCGAGGATCTCTTTGCTCCAACGCGAATAGACCATGCGATGGTCAGGCAGAATGGTCTTCTCGACAGGCATGTACGTAACCCCCCGATTCCGGTTTCAACACTGGAACATATATTTCCTTTACGTAAGCGTCAATATTAGCTGCGAGGAACGCACCGTATGCCAATCCGGGTCCCCACCCCCCCCTCGCCATAACGCGCAGCGGCTATCTTTCCCCTGCCAATATCTTTCCCCTGCCTGTGTTCTGTGCCATAGGGGCGCCGGTTAACGATAACGGGTCCCTGAGGCCCGACCAAAGATTGCAGACAGGGCCAGAGGGCAAGGCGCCACTCCATGACGACACCTATCCACTCCGTGCTGATCACGGGCGGCACCGGCTCGTTCGGCAAGACGATGGTGCGCCAGCTTCTGGACGAGGGCGTGCCCGAGCTGCGCATCCTGTCGCGCGACGAGGAAAAGCAGGACGCCCTGCGCGCGCAGCTGCGCGATGACCGGGTGCGGTTCTACATCGGCGATATCCGCGACCGCGAAAGCGTCGACCGGGCCATGGCGGGCGTCGAGAACGTCTTTCACGCCGCCGCGCTGAAACAGGTGCCCAGTTGCGAGTTCTTTCCGCTGGAGGCGGTGCGCACCAACATCATCGGCTCGGAAAACGTGATCCAGTCGGCCATCAAGGCCGGCGTTCGCAGCCTGGTGTGCCTGTCGACCGACAAGGCGGTCTTTCCGGTCAACGCCATGGGGATTTCCAAGGCGATGATGGAGAAATGCGCCCACGCCGCCGCGCGTGATATCGGGGTGGGGGCTGACACCACCATTTCCTGCGTGCGCTATGGCAACGTGATGTACTCGCGCGGGTCGGTCATTCCGCTGTTCATCGACCAGATCAGGGCGGGCAAGCCGATCACCCTGACCGAGCCGACGATGACGCGCTTTCTGATGCCGCTGCGCGACAGCGTGGCCCTGGTCAAGCACGCCTTTGCCAACGCCAACCAGGGCGATCTCTTCATCAAGAAGGCGCCTGCCGCGACCATCCTGGACCTGGTGACGGCGCTGCAGGAGCTGTTCGGCGCCGAAAGCCACCCGGTCGAGATCATCGGCTGGCGCCATGCCGAAAAGCTGTATGAGACGCTGGCCAGCGCGCAGGAGCTGTCGAACTCGGACGATATGGGCGATTATTACCGGCTAAAGCTGGACCAGCGCGACCTGAACTACAAAGCGTATGTGTCCGAGGGCGATGCCACCCGCAACACGTACGAGGATTATCACTCGCACAACACGGCCCGGCTGGATGTTGCCGGGGTCAAGGACCTGCTGCTGAGCCTGCCCGAAGTGCAGGCCGAGCTGGATGGCTGGGGGGGCACCTGATGCGCATTGTCATTCTCGGGGCCTCGGGCCTGATCGGGCACAAGCTCTGGCAGGTGCTGGA
>JBCCHW010000204.1:0-5919 GCA_039028555.1 Pseudomonadota bacterium
AAAGCGGGTTCTGGCTCCATAGGTATATCCTTTTTCTTCGCGCAGGATAAGGTTGACATTTCCACTGAACGAACCTCCTAATTTGTAATTCATCACTTCAGCCGGGTAAAAATCAGGGTCTGTTCTTGGCAACGCCAGGAGGGCGACACCGCCCCCGCGCCCCAGGGTGAAACCGAGGGCGACACCGCAGATAGCGGGGCCGAGACCGGCGCGATCGAGCGCATCGTCGCCACCGGCAATGTCTTTCTGTCGAACGGGGCAGAGACCGCGCAGGGCCATACCGGCACATATGACGTCAAGACCGGTATCGTCACCATGGATGGCGACGGGAACAGCAACGTCCTGCTCACCCAGGGCGCCAACGGGATCAGGGGCCCGCGGCTCGAGATCGACCTGAATACCGGCATCGGCCGGGTGCTGGGCGGCGCGGATGCCCGGGTGCATAGCATCTTTAACCCCTCCTCGAATGACAACGAGAACTAGATGGCAGCCCTGCAACCCGTCGAAGAGGGGCTGACCGTCACCGGCCTTGGCAAAAGCTATCGCCGCCGCCCGGTGGTGCGCGACGTCTCGATGCGGCTGCGCCGCGGCGAGGCGGTCGGCCTGTTGGGCCCCAATGGCGCGGGCAAGACCACCTGTTTCTACATGATCATCGGGATGGTGAAGTCCGATTCGGGCTCGATCCTGGTCGACGGGCTGGATGTCAGCACCCTGCCGATGTATCGCCGCGCTTGGCTGGGCCTCGGCTATCTGCCGCAGGAGGCCTCGATCTTTCGCGGGCTCACGGTCGAAGACAACATCATGGCCGTGCTGGAACTGACCGAGCCCAACCGGGTTGCCCGCCACAGCCGGCTCGATTCGCTGTTGGGAGAGTTCTCGATCACCCATCTGCGCCGCAGCCCCGCCTCGGCATTGTCAGGCGGGGAACGCAGACGTGTCGAAATTGCCCGCTGTCTTGCCACAAATCCCAATTATGTTCTGCTCGATGAACCGTTTGCCGGCATTGATCCGATCGCCGTTGGCGAGATCAGAAACCTTGTGGGTCACCTCAAGGATCGTGGCATTGGCGTCCTCATTACCGACCATAATGTGCGGGAAACGCTGGAAATCATTGACCGGGCATACATCTTGCATGATGGTGCGGTCCTTATGGACGGCACGCCTGAAGAGGTGGTTCAGGATGCCAATGTACGCCGGGTCTATCTGGGCGAGGGTTTCCGAATTTAGGCACCTTTCGCGGCCAGGTTCCCAAAAACCGAGCGAGGCGGGATAGCAATGGCCCTGGGCATGCGCCTGGAACTGACGCAATCGCAACAGCTGGCGATGACGCCCCAGCTGCAACAGGCGATCAAGCTGCTCCAGATGTCGAATGTCGAGCTGTGCGACTTCGTCGCCGAGGAGATCGAGCGCAACCCGCTGCTCGAACTCGTGCCCGAGCCCGGGTCGGAGCCGGTCGCCGACGGCACCGAGGCCATGGCGGCCAAGCCCGCTAACGATACCGCAAGCACCGATCAGCGCGTGACCGCCGAGGGCGACCATTCGCTGGGCGCCGAGACCTTTGATACCGGCGGCGAGAACCTGCATGACGACAGCCCCACCGACGCGCCCCAGCCCGAACAGTCCGACGGCTGGATGACGGTCGGCGCCGGCGGCACCTCGAACTTTGATGGCGGCACCCCGGATTTCGACGACAATCTCTGTGGCGAACCCTCGCTGCGCGATCATCTGCTGGGGCAGATCGGCCAGACCCGGATTCCGGTGATGACCCGGCAGATCGCGCTCCTGATCGTCGAGGAACTGGACGAAAGCGGCTTTTACCGCGGCGATCTCGAGGAACTGGCCCACCGGCTGGGCGCCGATCTTTTCGCGGCCGAGGCGGCGCTGAATGCGGTGCAGGCCTGCGAGCCCACCGGGGTCGGCGCACGCAGCCTGGCGGAATGCTTTGCCCTGCAACTGGCCGAGCGTGACCGGCTCGACCCCGCGATGCAGCGCCTGATCGACCATCTCGAGCTGTTGCCCAGCACGCGACCCGCCGCAATGGCCGAGAAATGCGGCGTGGATGCCGAGGATTACCGCGACATGCTGGGCGAACTGCGCAGCCTCAGCCCGCGCCCGGCCAGCGCGTTCAGCATCGAGCGTGCCGAGACCCTGATCCCGGATGTCTATCTGCGCCGCGCCAGCTGGGGCGGCTGGCAGGTGGAACTCAACACCGACACCCTGCCCCGCGTGCTGATCAACAACCGCTATGCCAGCCAGATCGAGCGCGGCGACGCCGAGGCGCGCGAATTCATCTCAAACTGCCGCAACACCGCCAACTGGCTGGTCAAGAGCCTCGACCAGCGCGCGCGCACGATCCTGCGGGTGGCGACCGAAATCGTACGCCAGCAGGAGAGCTTTTTCGACCAGGGCATCGCGGGCCTGCGCCCGCTCAACCTGAAAACCGTCGCCGAGGCGCTGGACATCCACGAATCAACTGCCAGCCGTGTGACGGCCAATAAATACATCGCGACCGAGCGCGGCATCTTTGACATGAAGTTTTTTTTCACCAACTCGGTTGGTGCCGATGACAGCGTCAGCGCCGAGACGGTGCGCCACCGCGTCAAGGCGCTGGTGCATGGCGAAGACCCGGCACACATCCTGTCTGACGATGCAATTGTTGATATATTACAACAAGATGGCATCGATATCGCCCGGCGCACCGTGGCGAAGTACCGCAAAAGCCTGCGCATCCCCTCGTCGGTCGAGCGCCGCCGCCAAAAGACCCAATGCGCGTCCTGAATCGGCACAGGATTGCCACAAACTCCTGCGACAGTTTCTCGTTCGGAAATGAAACCTGTTATATTGACACCGAGAGGGCGCACCCCTAGGTTCCGCGCTCCTCGGACCCCGGTGCCACGCGCAATCGCGCCAAGCCCCTGTTCCGGTGGAAGAACTCCGATCGGAGGAAAAATGCAGATCAAGATCTCTGGCAAGCATATCGATGTGGGTGACGCGCTTGGCACTCATGTCGAGGACCGGCTGTTGGAAGCCGTTGGCAAGTATTTCGACCGCCCGGTGGATTCGGGCGTGGTGTTTTCGCGCGATGGCCATGCCTTTCGCTGTGACGCGTCGGTGCATCTGTCGACCGGCCTGACCGCCAAGGCCCAGGGAACAAATCCCGAAATCTACGCCGCCTTCGACCAGGCCGCCGAGCGGATCGAGAAACAGATCCGCCGCCATCATCGCCGCCTGAAAGCCCATCACAACGACAAGTCCGAGCGGATCGAGGCCTTTGCCGCCGCCTCCTATGTCATCGCGCCCGACGAAGCCGATGACCAAGGGGTCGCTGTCGCCAATGGCGAGCCGGTGATCATCGCCGAGATGGAAACCGACATCAAAACATTCAGTGTCAGCGATGCCGTCATGCAGATGGAGCTTGCACATGCCCCCTTCCTGATGTTCAAGAACATCTCGAATGGGCGGCTCAACATCGTCTTCCAGCGCGAAGACGGCAATATCGGCTGGGTGGACCCGGCAAACCTGACCTGACGTCTCTCTGACAACACGCCGAAGATCACTGCGAAAGTGGTAGGAACTCACGCATGGAACTCTCCGATCTGATCGGGCCTGAAAAGATTATTGCGAGCCACAAGATCACCGGCCGCAAACACTTGTTTCAGGAGATTGCCGCACGCGCGCAAGATCTGCACGGGCTGAAACCCCGCGCTGTCATCGAAGGACTGCTCGAGCGGGAAAAGCTCGGCTCAACCGCCATGGGCAGCGGAATCGCCATCCCCCATGCCCGGCTCGAGGGGATCGACCGGATCAGCGGTTTCTTCGTGCGTCTGGAAAAGCCGCTCGATTTCGAGGCGGCCGATGGCCTGGGCGTCGATCTGATCTTCGTGCTGCTGGTGCCCGAGGAAACCGGCACCGACCATCTGCGCGCCCTCGCCAAGGTTTCGCGCCTGCTGCGCGATCAGGATTTCTGTACCAAGCTGCGCGCCGGCGGCGACCCCAACGCGCTTTATGCGCTGATGACCGAACAGGAAACCTCGCAGGCCGCCTGAAAGGCCGCCTGCATCAGTGGGCCTCCAGCGTCGCGATCTTTGCCGTCAGTGAACGCTGATCGGCGTCAGGTCGTTCTTGACCGCCAGGGCAAAGGCGAGCTTGCGGTCGGCCGCCACGGCAATGCGATCACCGCTCTCGGCGTCATGCATGCTGAACAGCTTTACGCCGCTGTCGCGCAATTCATCGGGGAGCTCGTCCCTGCCGGCCTCCCGGATGTAAACGATCTGCGATTTCATGGTCTTGCTCCTTTGGCCTGAGATCAGCGCCGCTGGTTGATCGGAATGGTCTGGACGATGCTCTCGTCGGCCTTGCGCAGCAGATCGATATGCAAGAGGCCCCGCTCCAGTTCGGCCCCGGTCACCTCGACCCGGTCCGCCAGCACAAAGCTGCGCTGGAACTGACGCGTCGCGATCCCGCGATGCAGGAACTCGCCCGCCCCGTCGGTCTCGGCCTGCTTGCCACGCACGATCAGGTGCTGCGCCTCCACGGTGATGGCCAGATCCCCCTCGGCAAACCCGGCAACCGCCAGCGTGATGCGATAGCGATCCTGCCCGCGTTGCTCGATGTTATAGGGAGGGTACCCGTCACCCCCGTTCTTTGCCGTGCGTTCAACCAACTGATCCAGTTGCTCGAAGCCCAGCAAAAAGGGATGAGAGGCGAAACTGGCCCGCGCCATGCAAACTGCCCTTTCGAAAAGCGACATCCATCCTTCCGGGCCCGCCAGGCGGCACCCGGACCGGGTTAATATGGGGTTGCATCCACCCGGACGCAATGGCAGGCCTGAATGCCGGTCACAAAGGTCCCGCCCATGCGTCCCAGAACCGCTCTCCCCCTCGCCATCGGCGGCTGCCTCGCCATGGCGGCGGCGGTGGGCATCGGGCGGTTCCTCTATACCCCCGCCCTGCCGCTGATGGGGGCCGAGGCCGGCCTCGGGCCCCAGGCGGCGGGCTGGGTCGCCAGCGCCAATTTCGCGGGCTATCTCGCCGGCGCGCTGATCGCGGCCCTGCCCGGCTTCTCGGCCCGCGCCCGGGCCTGGATGGCCGCGGCCCTCGCGCTCAGCGCCCTCACCACAGCACTTATGGCGGCGACGCACGCCCCGCTGGCCTGGGCGCTCCTGCGCTTTGCCGGCGGAATGGCCAGCGCCTTCGTGCTCGTTTTTGCCTCGGCCCTGGTCACGGCCCGGCTCAAGGCTGGCGGGCAGGGGCAGCTGACCTCGGTGCATTTTGCGGGCGTCGGGCTTGGCATCTTTCTCTCGGCGCTGATCGCCTCGCCCTGGCTGGTGCCCGATGACGGCTGGCGCCAGATCTGGCTGATCGGGGGCGGCGCAACGGTGCTCGCCCTCGTCGCGGTGCTCACCCTCGTGCCGCCGACCCGCGGCCTGCCACCCCATCCGGCCCCGCCGGGCGAGAGCCCGTCGGGCCTCACCCGCCTCGTGATCGCCTATGGCTGCCTCGGCCTTGGCTATGTGATCACCGCCACCTTCATCGTCGCCATCCTGCGCGAAAGTGCCGGTGTTGTTGGCGACCGGCGCACGGGTGCGTAACGCGTATGTAATCTACCTTGTACTGGGGCATAGCTTTCGGAAACGAAAATTAATACCCCATATTATCTTATTGTCGCATGACATAAAGATGAAAGTTTTTCGGTACAAGATGAGCATACGTCCTATTAGCTAGTTGGTGAGGTAATAGCTCACCAAGGCTACGATAGGTAGGGGGTCTGAGAGGATGTCCCCCCACACTGGTACTGAGACACGGACCAGACTCCGACGGGAGGCAGCAGTAAGGAATATTGGTCAATGGGCGCAAGCCTGAACCAGCTATGCCGCGTGCAGGATGAAGGCCTTCAGGTCGTAAACTGCTTTTATGCGAG
>JBCCHW010000205.1:0-5830 GCA_039028555.1 Pseudomonadota bacterium
CCCGGGTGTTACGGCATTTTCGGCGACCACGGCGCCATCGAGGTGAAACGCTTCAATCTGATCTTTGGTCAATCGGGTCATTCGGACAGCTTTGGTAAAACTGGCAGGACATTGCCACCATGAAATATTACCGCGAGAGCTTGGGACGCGATTTGCCGAAACGCAAGCCTAGTGAGAGGGAAAATTGTTGGCTTCTTGATGCGGGCCGTCGCGGCCGAACGTCATCAGGAAAAAAGGCCCGCGCCTCACCGGCGCGGGCCGCAATCAGACGCCTAGTTGAACCACCAGCGCTCGGCTGATTTTTCACCGTCAAAGCCCCAGTTGCTTGCGATCTGTTCGGGCATGCCGACCTTTTTGCTCACCGCCTGGGTATAGGACATAAACAGCGGGATGATCGCCCCGCCCTCGTCGTGGACGATACGCTGCATCTCGATATAGATTTCGCGCCGTTTTGCAGGATCAAGTTCGACCTTGCCCTGGATCAACAACTCGTTGAAGCGGGCATTCTCCCAATAGGTCTCGTTCCAGTCGGCACCGGAGCGATAGACTTGGCTGAACATCCAGTCTTCGGTGGGACGGCCGCCCCAATAGCTCATCAGCCAGGGCTTTTTCATCCAGACATTCGACCAATAGCCGTCGTCTGGCTCACGCTTGACTTTGATGTCGATCCCAGCCACGCGCGCCCGCTCGGCAAACAGCGATGCCGCGTCGATCGCACCGGCAAAGGCGGTGTTCGAGGCGCTCAATTCCAGCGTGAGGCTGTCATGGCCGGCTTTCTTGAGGTGGAACTTGGCCTTGTCAGGATCGTACTCGCGCTGTGGGATTTCATCGTTGGTGGCGCGGAACTGGTTTGCCGGGCCGATCGGGATATCGTTGCCCAGTTCACCATAGCCGTTCAGGATCTTGTCCAGCCATTCCTGGCGGTCCAGCGCGTATTTCAACGCCAGCCGCACGTCGTTGTTGTCGAACGGGGCGGCCTCGGTATTCATCGGCAGGGTCGCGTGCTGATTGCCAGTGGTGGCAAAGACGCGGACATTGGGGTTGCGTGAGACCAGATTGACGGTCTGCAGGTCGACATTCTGCATGCCGTCGATATTGCCGGTCATCAGCGCGTTTGTCCGCGCGGTCGTGTCGGCGATCGAGAGTGTCTCGATCTCGTCGAAATAGGCCGCGTTCTCCTTCCAGTAATTCGGATTGCGCTTGGTCAGCGTGCGAATGCCCGGCTCGAAGCTTTCGAGCACATAGCCGCCCGTGCCGGTGCCCGACTGCCAGTCCATCGTGCCATCGTCATTCGCCGGGCAGATGCCGGTGTGATAGTCGCTGAGCAGGTAGGGGAAATCCGCGCTGCCATTCGTCAGCGTCATGACGACATTGTTCTTGCCGTCGGTCTTGATCTCGATGATGTCCTGCAGAATGCCCTTGGCACCGGATTGCGAGTCGGGCCGGATGTGGTGGTTGATCGAGGCGGCCACATCCTCGGCATCCAGCGTCTTGCCGTTGTGGAACTCGACCCCTTCGCGAATCTTGAAGTTCCAGACTTTGGCATCTGGCGAGGCTTCCCAGCTCTCTGCCAGTTCCGGGCGCAGCTGATTGTCGGGCCCGATCTCGGTCAGGCAGTTGCGCAACTGACCCATGCCGAGATTGATCATGTAGCTGTCGAGAAAGCTCGCGGGATCGAGCGAATCACTCGTCGCGCCCCCGGTCAGCCCCTGGCGGAACGTGCCGCCCCGCTTTGGCGTCGCAGCCTCGGCCTGATCGGCCATCAGGGTCGCCGCTGACACGGTCACCCCCATGGCGGTCGCGCCACGCATGAAGTCGCGCCGGTCAATACCACCCTTGGTAAACCTGTCGCGCAGTTTATCTAGTTCGCTCTGCATTTCTTTCTCCCTGGTCACTCGCCGCCCGACGGTTAAGATCGGTTGGCCCGTAAAGATCTGCCGCAAATACCGGAAATTGCAAGAGGCACCTTTAGCCCGGTGGCCGGCCGCCCTTGGCCCGGGACCCGAAATCGAGAGGTTCGCGGCCTGCCTTGAAGGCATGGCTGATCGCATCGCTCATCGCATCACAGACCGCCCCACGGGCGCCGTGCGCCCTTTTCAGCACCAGGAATGTCGGATGGCGCAGCGAGAGCCCGGGCAAGGGCCGCAGCCCCTCAACCGCATCGGATTCGTCGAGCAGCCCCGCGGCGATCCCTGCCTTGATCGCCGCCCGAACTCCGACCGCACTTTCGCACGAGACCGCGATCCGATGGCGACGCCCGATCCGGTCCAGGCCCCCCAGGGCAAGATCGCGCCACCAGCAATCGCGGTCAAAGACGGCGACAGGCAGCGGGTCCATTTGCGCAAGGTCATGCGTTTGGTTACCCATCCAGACCAGATGGTTCTGGCGCAGAACCAGATCGTTGGTGCCCGGCTCGGGCACTTCGTTGACCGCCAGATCCAGGCGCCCAGCAGCCAGATCGGCGTCGAACCCGGCGCCGAGCGCGCATTGCACCTCGAGCTCGACTTCGCGGTGGCGGGATGCGAACTCTGCCAGGATCTGCGCCAGCCGCGCGTGACCGTCATCGTCGGGCATCCCGATCCGCAGCCTGCCCCTGAGGGTTTCGCCCCGCAGCTCAGCCAATGTGGCGTCGAGCGATCGGGTGACCTTCTGTGCCACCGAGCGCAGTTTCTCGCCGGATACGGTCAGGGTGACGCCGCGCCCGTGACGCACGAACAGCGGCGTGCCAATCACCGCTTCGAGCTGCCTGATCTGCAGGCTTGCCGCCGATTGCGACCGCCCGATCCGTGCCGCACCGCCGGTCACGCTGCCCGCCTCGTGGATCGCCAGAAAGGTCCTCAGATGGTCGCTGTTCAGGCTGCGCATGACATTCATTTTTCCAATGGTTGATTCCCGATCTACGCGTTTCTCATATACCACCCGGGCCAGCATACTCCTATTCAAAGCACAGGAGTTTGCGATGACAGTCCAGCAGATCATCCGGGGCACACGCCCCCTGGCGCAGCACGGCTATCTTTTGGCGGGCGGCGTCATTGGAGCTCTGGCCCTGTGGCAACCCGTGTTTGCATTCGAGACGGCGCGCTTTGTCGCCCTTGGTCTTTTTCACGTTGCGCCGCTGGTTCTGCCCGGGGTTCTGCTCGCCGCCTGGATCACGGCGAGCGGGGCCAGCGATCAGGTGGCAGCGGTCTTTCACGGCAGGCCGCTCTTGACGGTGATCGGAGCGACCTTGTTCGGCGCGATGCTGCCGGTCTGCGGCGTAACGGTGCTGCCGATGATGGCCGGTCTGCTTGCGGCGGGTGTTCCTCTTGCGCCGGTGATGGCATTCTGGCTCGCGTCCCCGATCACCGGGCCCGCCATGCTGTCGGCGACGTTGGCGACACTGGGCTGGGAGTTCGCGGTTGGCAAGGCACTGGCGGCGATCTGGCTGGGCCTGTTCGGCGGGGCCGTGACGGCGCTCTTTGCCGAGCGGGCCTGGGCCCGGTCACCGCTGCGCTCGAACAGCATCGTCGGCGCTCTGGGCACTCCATGTGGCGGCTGCGGGCAGGAAACGGCAGGCTTTGACGCCAAAATCTGGCGCGAGGCGCCGCGCCGGGCCCGGTTCCTGCGCGAATGCCGCTCGATCATGCGGCTGATGCTGTTGGTACTGATCCCGGCTTTTGCTGCCGAATTCCTGCTCAACACATGGCTGGAGCCCGAGATGCTCGGCGCCTATATCGGCCGCGAAAACGCCTTTGCCGTGCCGCTCGCCGTGATCGTCGGAGGGCCTGCCTATATCGACGGTTATGCGGCCCTTCCGCTGACCCGCGCCCTGCTCGACCATGGGATGTCACCGGGCGCCGCGATGGGATTTCTCGTCTCGGGCGGGGTGGTGAGCATCTGGGGCGCGATGGCGATTTTCCCGGTTCTCAAGCTCAAGCCCTTCCTGCTCTACCTCGCCCTCGCGGCGGTTGGATCGATGATCGTGGGCTGGTCCTTTGGTGCCGTTGTCTAGGTCCCGGTTCCTGCGCCGCTATTGCGCCGGGCGCTCGAAGGTGGACTTCTGGCGCAGATCCCCGGCGCGCCAGATGTAGAAGACCGCAAACGGCAGATCGCCGGTGCTAAACCCGTGCACCCGGTTCGATCGCATAAAGACCGCATCGCCCGGCCCGCGAGGCCGGGTCTCTCTCACGCCATCCATTTCGAACAGGGCCTCGCCCGCTAACGGCAGATAAATCTCCTCGGCCGCATGACGGTGGGGCGGATAGTGGATGTTGGGGCCGTACAGGCCGATGCCGCTGCGCACCCGGTCGCTGACGAAAGGGCCACGCTGGCCGATCACCTCGGCAAAGCCGTAATCGGCCAGCATCGCATCGCTCACCACGCCATCGGCCTTGGAATAGGTTTGCTCCCAATGGCGCGTTGCGCGGCGCGTGATCATCGCGTCTAACAGCCCCCGGGTATCGTCGATCGCGTGACATGCCGCGCGTGCCAGCGTCTCGGCGGCGGGCAGGTGGCGGGGCGCGACCTCGATCCGGGTCTCCCCCCACTGTGCGATATCCGCGCGAAAGGGATCCATCTCGGCCCCCTGCCACCCGGCGACAAAGCGCTGGATCGCACCAAGCAGGTGCCGGTCGTCGAGTTCGATCTGATCTGGGGTCACAGCGCCTCCGGGTTCCGTCTCGGGCCAGCGGAACCCTGCCCCGCATCGCTTGTCAATCGCGAAGCGGCCTTCTCAACCGCCGCCCGATTGTGTAGAGCGCTGCGTGAAACCCAGACAGGATCCCGCCATGAGCATGCACAAGACCATCACGCCCCGTCCCGGTATCGCCGAGATCAGCCCCTATCAGGGCGGCAAGGCGACGGCGCATGGGGTGCAGAAGGTCCATAAGCTGAGCTCGAACGAAAACCCGCTCGGCCCCAGCGAAACGGCCAAGGACGCCGCGCGCGAGGCGGCCATGACGCTCGAACTTTATCCCGATGGCGGGCACACGACCCTGCGCGAGGCGATTGCCGAGATTCACGGCCTCGAGCCGGGCAACATCGTTTGCGGCGCAGGCTCGGACGAGATCATCGCGCTGCTCTGCCGGATCTATGCAGGGCCGGGTGACGAGGTGCTGTACTCCGCCCACGGTTTTCTGATGTACAAGATCTCGGCGCTGGCGGCAGGAGCGACCCCGGTCACGGCGCCTGAGCAAGATCTCACCACCGATACCGATGCGATGATCGCCGCACTGACCGAGCGGACACGGCTGGTCTTTGTCGCCAATCCCAACAGCCCCACCGGCACAATGATCCCGCTGGGCGAAATCGCGCGTCTCGCCGACGCCCTGCCCGAGAAGGCGCTCTTGGTGGTCGACAGCGCCTATGCGGAGTTTGTCGAGGGATATGACGGGGGCGCCGCGCTGGTGCGCGATCGCGACAACGTCGTGATGACCCGGACCTTCTCGAAAATCTACGGTCTTGGCGCCATGCGGCTTGGCTGGTGTTATGGCCCGGATCACGTGATCGACATGCTCAACCGGGTGCGCGGTCCGTTCAACGTCACCGCCCCGGCGCTGGCGGCGGGCGAAGCCTCGGTGCGCGATCAGGACTGGGTTCTGCATTGCCGGGCGGAGAACGCCAAATGGCGCGACTGGGTAACGGCCGAGCTGACCCGGCTCAACATTCCCGTCACCCCCAGCCATGGCAATTTCGTGCTGGCGGAGATCGGCGAGAACGCGATGGGCTGCCACGATTTTCTGGCGGACCAAGGCGTTCTGGTGCGCGGCATGGCGGGCTATGGCCTGCCCCGGCACCTGCGCATTTCCATCGGCGATGAAGAGGGATGCCGCGCGCTGATCGCCGGTATCCG
>JBCCHW010000206.1:0-5814 GCA_039028555.1 Pseudomonadota bacterium
CGCGCCCGCGGCGACTGGGTGCGCCTTCGAACATTGCTCGTGCTGCGCTGGATGGCGATCGGTGGCCAGATCGCGGCGGTGCTGTTTGCAAATCTCGTGCTGGGGTTCCAGATTCCGCTGGCGCTCTGCGCCTTGTTGATCTCGGCATCAGTGACGGTGAATGTGGCGTTCTATTTCATCTACCCGGCCGAGAAGCGCCTGAACGAGCGCTGGACGCTGGCCTCGCTGTTCTTTGATTTGGCGCAGTTGGCCTGTTTGCTGATGGTGACCGGGGGGCTGAACAATCCCTTTGTCGTCCTGATCGTGGCGCCGGTGGCCATTTCGGCGACCGCCCTGCGGTTCAAGTCGACCATATGGCTTGGCGTTTGCGCCGTCCTCATGATCCCGATCATGGCGCTGATCCATTTACCTTTGATCCGGCCTGACGGTATCGCGATGACGGTTCCAGATCTCTACAAGATTGGCAGCAGCGTCGCCCTTGCGGTCGGGATTGCGTTCCTCGCCCTCTATGTGCGGCGGGTCACGGTCGAGGGCTATCGGATGTCACAGGCGCTCAATGCTACGCAGTTGGCCCTTGCCCGGGAACAGCGATTGGCGGCAATCGGCGGCATCGCCGCTGCGACGGCGCACGAACTTGGCACCCCGCTGGCGACGATCAAGCTGGTGGCCGGCGAACTGGCCCGAGATTTCGCCGATCGCGACGATCTGACAGACGAGGTGCGCGACGACATGGACCTGATCCGCCGCGAGGCAAACCGGTGCCGCGATATTCTGGCGGACCTTTCGCGCGGCGGGCGCGATGACCGCCAGGTCAAACATGCCCCGATCAGCGCAGTGATCGACGAAGCGGCAAAGCCCCATCGCGATCGAGGCGTTCGCCTGATCGTCCGCTTTCAGGGCGAGCCGATCTCGGAGGCGGGCGACAGCCAGCCGATCGTCTGGGTCAGTCCGGAGCTTGTGCACGGGCTGCGTAATGTGGTTCAGAACGCGGTTGACTTTGCCTATGATTTCGTCTGGATCGACGTCGATGAGACCGAGGAGGTGATCCGGATTGCGATCGGCGATGACGGCGATGGGTTCAGGCCAGATATACTGCCGCGACTGGGGGAGCCGTATGTCTCGAGCCGGTCACGCGGTGCCCGCCCGGAGTCCAAGGATGAGTATGAGGGTATGGGGCTGGGCCTCTTCATCGCGCGGACATTGCTCGAGCGCACGGGGGCGAAACTGACGTTTGCGAACGGATCAGATGCGATCCGCCGCCGCCGCCGCTCTTCGATTCTGCCCGAAATCGGACACCCGCCCGGGGCAATCATCGAGATGATCTGGCCGATTTTCAAATTGGTACAACCCAAACGGGACTCGCGCCAAGCTTTGGGCGAAAACGAACGTTTTGATCAATCTGGTTAACAGATACACCTTGACGGGGCGGATTTAACTACGAAAATCTACCCTAGGTAGATTGTTGGCGTTTTTAGCGGCGCGAAGTTGGGGTTAGGCAGTACATGTTGGATCCAAATGTATTTGGATGGGTATTGGCGGGTGTTACGGTTCTCGCCACCGCGTTTCTCACCATTGCGATCCTTTCAATGACCCGCCCGCGACGGCCGAGCTATCCTGCCCTGGATCATGTGCAGAAGGATGCGGTGCTGATTGTCGACCGCGGAACCATTGTCGAGTCGTCGGCGCGCGCGCGACAGGGCTATGGCGTGCGCAACGGTGACCGGTTGGACGATGTCGTCCAAACCTTGCTGGGCGCGCAGGCAGAACCGGCCTTGCAGGCATTCTCTCGGCTGCAACGCCTGGGGACGGAGTTACGCCTGACGGCCAACGACCGTCGCGACCGCGCGATCGAATTCGAAGGCGTTACCGAGGGCGGACATCTGCGGGTAACTCTGCGCGATGCGGTATCAGGGGGTGCGGCAGAGCAACAGTCGAAAGAGCTGGCGCAACAGCCTGTGGACTGGAAAAGCGATACTCTCGCCGCTTTGTTGGAAACGGCGCCGCTGTTGGTTTGGAACCGGTCACCTGACGGCGTGGTGAACTGGTCGGGTGGTCGGATCACAGTTCAGGACAAGACCGTCGACGCGCCGCAGGCAATCGCAATGATCCTGGCCCGGCATTCCTTTGGCGAGCAGGCGGCCGATCCGGTCAAGCGGATCAGATTGGAGATCGGCGAAACCGATCCCTTGGCCTTGCACGCGGTCGAGACCGTCGGCAGGAATGGTACGGTTTGCGGATTTGCCGTCGACGCGTCGCTGGCCGCGTCGGTCGAACGTACCTTGACACGCTTCATCCAGACAATGACCGAAACCTTTGCCCATCTGACCGTTGGCCTGGGCATCTTTGACCGTAATCACCGGCTGGTCTTGTTCAATCCCACCCTGGCAGAGATGTGGGATATCGATGCTGTCTGGCTGGCCCGGCGCCCGGATCTGCGGGAGATCCTTGACCGCCTCAGGCTCAGCCGCCGCCTGCCTCATGTGACCAATTATCATGAATGGCGCGACAAGATGGTTGCGCTCTTCGAAGACCCCGAAGCCGTTCAGTATGAGGAGTCCTGGGATCTGGCGGGCGGTGAACGCATCCGTGTCATGGCGCGCCCGCACCCGCACGGCGCCCTGGCCTTTGTTTTCGACGATGTCACCGAACAGGTGCAGCTCGAGACCCGCTACCGTCATATGGATGACCTGCTTTCCACCGCCCTCGAACGTCTGGACGAAGGGCTGGTGGTCTTTGGCCCGGATGGCATTTTGCGGTTTGTGAACTCCGCGTTTCACGAGATATGGGAAACGGATGACGAGGCGGTGAATCCCGGCATGCATACGCGCGATGTGTTCGATCTTTGCTCTCGCCTGTCGGTCGAGACGGATCTGTGGGAGCGCTCGATCACCTTCGCCACGGGTGAGGAGCGGCGCAAGGTATGGACGCGGAGCCTGACCCTGGCGACCGGGCGGATCGTTCGTGCGCGTTTTGCCCCGCTCCCTGGAGGCTCGACCCTGGCGGCCTTTGCCGACATGTCCGACAGCGAACGTGCCGCTCAGGCCCTGCGAGAGCGGGGCAAGGTCCTCGAGGCGGCCGAGGATATGCGCCGCGCCGTCCTCGATCAGATCTCACACAAGCTTCGGACCCCGCTGAACTCGATCTTTGGGTTCGGCCAGCTGTTGTCAGACCCGCGGTTCGGCGAATTGAATCTTCGCCAACAGGCCTATGCCCGCGGGATCATCGAAGCCGCCGAGCATCTGCTTGAGACGGTCAAGGATGTGAGCGAGCTCGCGACGCTGCAAACCCTGAGTGAAGAGCAGTCGGCCGAGTTGATCGGACTTGATACGGCTATCAGCGCGACGCATGACCTGCTCAAGGCGCGCGCCGCAAATGCCGGGGTTGAGCTCAGCTGCGCCGAGGCCGGCCCGTCCGAGACGCTGTACCGCAGCGCGCTGCCGTTGCGACAGATCCTCTTCTATCTCGCCGCCGATGCGATCCAGCGAGGTGATGAGGGCGGCGGCGTCGAGATTGGGGCCTATCTGGACGAGAACGACCAGATAACCCTCTCGGTTTTTGAGCGACCGGCCGAAGATGCGCCAACAACGGCTGAGCACATCGAACGTGTCAGCCCCATTATCCCGCTCGTCCGCAGGCTCGCAGAACGCGAAGGAGGTGTTCTCAGAGTGGAGGATTGTAGCGACTGGTCGGCCGTCAAGGTGATCTGCCAGATCCCGCTCGAACAGGCAGGCCATGAACTGACCACCGAAGCCGTTAGCTGACAACGGTCGAGCGAACCTGTTAGATCAGTACGACGACGCGACAATCGACGGTCCTGCATTGATGAAATCCCGGATACTTGCGAACGAGATGGAGACCCAGCGGGTCGGCAGGCAACTGGCGACCCTGTTGCAGGGGGGTGACTGGCTTTGCCTTTCCGGGCCGTTGGGGGTCGGAAAATCGGTGCTCGCCAGGGCGATCATACGTGCCCGGCTGGGCGCAACGACCGAGGTTCCATCCCCAAGCTACACGTTGGTGAATGTTTATGAGGCCGAAACGCCGGTCTGGCACGCCGATCTTTACCGGCTGGGCGGCCCCGATGAGACCGACGAGCTCGGTCTCTGCGACGACAACGCAGACAGGGTCGTTCTTTGCGAATGGCCCGAGCGTATGGGCCGCCTGCTGCCCGGGCGCCGCTGTGACATCGCGTTGGCTTTCCGCGAGGGCGAGGCGCGCGATTTCGCGATGACGCTTGTGGGGCCGGGCTGGTCGACCGAATGGGGCCGAGTGTGAGCCGCACCGAAGATCTGCATCATTTCCTGGCCGAGGCAGGCTTGGACCCTGCGCGCGTGACCCCGCTGGCGGGCGACGCCTCGAACCGGCGCTATTACCGGCTTTGCGCGGAGCAGGTTGTGGTGATGGATTCTCCGCGTGACCGGGGAGAGGACGTAACCCCCTTTGTGGCCGTCACAAACTGGCTGCGCGATGGCGGGTTCAGCGCCCCCGCGATCCACGCGGCGGATCTCGACCGCGGGTTCCTGCTCCTCGAGGATCTTGGCGACGACCTCTTTCGTCGTGTCTGCGCCAGGACACCCGCGCTTGAAGGAGACCTATACGGCAATGCCGTGGATCTGTTGGTCGAATTGCATCGCCTGGCGCCGCCGGCGACCCTTGAGACCGGCGTCGAGCCGTTGCCGCTGACGCCCTATGATCACCGGGTGCTGATGCGAGAGAGTGATCTGTTGACCCAGTGGTACCTTCCCGGGACCACAGATCATGAAACGCCCGGGCAACTTGCGGCGGAATTCAGCGCGCTGATGGAAGACCTCACGCGGCCTGTTGCCGAGGCCCGCGCCGTTGTTGTGCTGCGTGATTACCATGCCGAAAACCTGATCTGGCTGCCCGCGCGTCAGAACATCGCGCGAACAGGTCTGCTCGACTATCAGGATGCCTTGGCAGGGCACCAGGCCTACGATCTCGTCTCGCTGCTCGAGGATGCGCGCCGCGACACCTCGCAGGAACTGCGCGATGCGATGATCGGGAGATATCTGAAGAAAACCGGGGCCGAGCCCGGGGCATTCCGAAGCGCCTATGCCCGCCTCGGCGCGCAGCGAAACATCAAAATCATCGGGATCTTTGCCCGCCTCTGCCTGCGCGATGGCAAGGCGCAATACCCGGACCTGATCCCCCGCGTTTGGGAGCATCTGATGCGCGATCTCGAGCACCCCGATCTCCACCTTCTCAAAGACTGGGTCGCCCGGCATGTTCCGGTACCTGAACCATCGGTGATCTCGGATCTGCGCCGCCGCGCCGGTGCCCTGACGGCGGAGCGGGCCTAGTGGTGCGCGCCGCGATGGTCCTCGCCGCCGGGCTCGGAACCCGCATGCGGCCCCTGACCGACAATCGGCCCAAACCCCTGTTGGAGGTGGGCGGGCGCAGCATGCTGGATCGCACGCTGGACCATCTCGCGGGCGCCGGCATTCCACGCGCCGTGGTCAACCTGCACTATCTGGGTGCGATGATCCGGGCTCATCTGGCGGGCCACCGCGCGCCGGAGATTGTCTTTTCAGACGAGACCGATCTGCTGCTCGAAACCGGCGGCGGTGTCGCGCGCGCGCTTCCACTGCTTGGGCCGGATCCCTTTGTGACGATCAATTCCGATGCCATTTGGCACGGGACCAATCCGGTTGCCGCGCTGCTCGCCGGCTGGACTCCTGCGAAAGCCAAGGCGCTTAGAAGCAAGGAGATTGATTTCACCGAAGTATTATTGGCATTTTTCGACGAGTCTCGTCAAGGAATTCCCCTAACTTTGGAACATATTTTCTTTGACATTTC
>JBCCHW010000207.1:0-5675 GCA_039028555.1 Pseudomonadota bacterium
AACTCTTGTGATTTTTTGATCGGGCCGTGTGGCTCGAGCAGGCTGTCGAGACCACCAGACGTTGCCGATGTCTCAGCCAGGAAGATGTTCATCCCATAAAAATCGCCCATATCCTGGATCCAATGGGATCGAGCGATTGATTTGCCGCGACTAATCGGCATCGCGTGAAAAACGCCGGTCGGCTGTTGAGCGTATTCGCGCAGAGCGTCAAAAAAGGGCGTTCTGTAACGGCTATAAACGCCGCGCAAAATATTCAGATGGAGTTCAAGATAATCTTCCTGGTTGTAGAAGATGCGACGACAATTGCCGAGGTTGCGGCCAGCAATATCTTCAACCGACTGATTGGTCACCAAGTAGACATCGAGGCGCCGGTCTCTGACCCCCCGATATTGACATAGTAGATATCGGCGATCCCTCCGAACTTGCCGCGCCAGGCCTCAAAGCGCCCGGAAACGGCAAAGTTCAGGTTCGTCAGAATGTCGTTAAGGTCGAGGCTGACATCGGCGCTGAACCCGTTGACGGTTGTCGTGCCGGTGGTGGCAACCGGCAGCGAGAGATAGGGCGTGATGACAAAGTTCCACTCGTCATCCGGCACGTCGTCAAGCGATTGAGCCGCCGAGACACAAGGTAAAAGCATCAGCGTGGCTGCGAGCGCGATCTGTCTGAGCGCCTTCATGTTTCCCCCTTTTGCGCCGGTTTTTCACGATCAAAGGGTCGATCGAGAGGGGCGCTTTTATGGGTCGATTCTAGGCGCGTCAGGGCTCGGAGTCCAACCGGCTGGGCATTTGGGCATTGTGTCATGGGCCCGTGGCTGCCCGGAACGGTGCCGGGGATCAGTTCTTAACCCTTTGAAGGAAATACAAAAGCAATCCGGCGCACAGGCCCCAGAAGGCGCCGCTGATCCCGGCAATCGATACGCCCGAGGCAGCGATCAGAAAGGTGATGATGGCCGGAACGCGCGCCTCGGCGTCTGCGACAGCGCCCGCGATGGCTCCCGCCAGCGCGCCGATCAGGGCAAGGCCTGCAACCGCGCCGATGGCGAGCGCTGGCGCGAGCGCGGCGAATGCGACGGTCATGCTCGCCGCCAGGCCAAAGAGTATGTAGACAACGCCTGCGACCACCGTCGACCAATAGCGCCGCGCGGGGTTCGGGTCGGCGTCCTCGTTGGCGCAAATGGCGGCGGTGATCGCCGCGAGATTGACCGCGTGGCCCCCGACCGGTGCCGCCACGAGACTGAACAAGCCGGTCACACGGAACAGCGGCTGCGGCGCCGGGCGATAGCCGAAGCCGTTCAGCACGGCGATCCCCGGAATGTTTTGCGAGGCCAAGGTGACGATAAAGAGCGGAATCGCGATCCCGATAGTTGCCGAAACCGAAAACTCCGGAACGACAATGACCGGGCGGGTGATCAAGTCGGCACTGGCGAGGGCACTTAGATCCTCCTGATAGGCGATCATGCCGACGGCGACAAGAACCGCGGCAGGCACCGCGGCGATCCGGTTCATCTGCCCCGTGATCAACCAGGTCAGTGCAATCGGGACGCCGTAAACCGGCAGCTCGGCAATGGCATGCACCGGCACAAGGCAGAGCGGCATCAGAATGCCCGCGAGCATGGCCTGGGCGATTGATGGCGGGATCTGTTCGATCAACCGGCCAAGCGGGCGCCAAAGGCTTGCCACGATGGCGCAGACGGCGGCGATGACAAAGGCCCCCACGGCTTCGGCAAAGCCACCCGCGGGCGCGGTTGAGACCGCCAACAGGGCTGCCCCCGGCGTCGACCAAGCGACGCTGATCGGCATCCGGCGCCACAGCGAAAGGACAATCCCGCCAAGCCCCATCGCGACCGCCACCGCCATCAGGCCCGAAGAAGCCTCCGCGGGCGTCGCCCCCATATGGGTGAGCCCCTGCAAGACGATTGCAAATGAAGCGGTGAACCCGACGATTGCCGACACAACGCCGGCCGAAACGGCGCTGAAGCTTGGTCCTGATTTGCCCTGCATGATGTGATCAGATAGCAGGCAGCCCCTTGATCACACCCAGTTGCATAACCGACGGATCGTAGGCCTTGCGCGCAAAGACTTCGCGGACCTCGTCGCGGAAACTCTCCAGCGGGTCCATCGGATAGTCGGGGTCAAAGCTCGACTGATCCCACCGCTCGCAAAAGTCGACGCAGGACCGGTAGTAGGGGTTGTTCCTGAACATCGCGCGCTTTTCGCGGTTCCAGCCATAGTGATGGGCATAGTAGTACATCTGGAAGATCCCGTGATGCTCGACCACCCAGACAACTTCGTCACGCATGAAGGGGCGCATGATCTCGGCGGCGAACTTGTCGTGGTTCTGGGGCGCCAGCCCGTCGCCGATATCATGGAGCAAAGCGGCGACGACCCAGTCGATCTCGGCGCCCTCGTTGCGCGCCCGGGTCGCGGCCTGCAAGCCGTGCTCGAGCCGAGTGATCTTGTAGCCTGAAAGCGTCTCGTCGGCCTGGCCTGCCATCTCGCGCATCAAACGATCTGCGGTTCCGGCGAGGTACGGTTTCTCGGCCTTCTCTAGCAGTTCGTAATCTTCCCTGGTGCCATCTTTCATGGCGGTGAAGGAAACCGTTGCTGCTTGCTCCATGGAATCATCCTCACGCCGGTTGGTAGTTTCCGACAGCTTGTTCCGCACCGGCGGTTAATGCAACCGCTTGTGCTGCGATGACCTCTTCGTAAAGCGCCAGGCTCTCGGGCGTGAAATCGCCGGCTGGCGGGATGAAGTTGATCCGCGTCTGGCTGCGGTCACAGCCACGCATCAGCATTGCAAAATCCTTGCTGTGCCCGGTTATTGGCGTATCGGGCCGGATAAAGCGCATGACACAGCCGATGCGGCGATCCTCTGTGGTGTTTGGGCCGGAGGCATGGAAGAGCCTGCCGTGATGGAGCGACATCTCGCCGGGCTGCAACGCTGCGGCGACCGCGTCGCCCTCGTCGACATCGACCGCGATTTCCTGCCCCCGGCTCAACAGATTGTCCGCGTCAAATGTATCATTGTGATCGACGACGGCCGACTTATGGCTGCCGGGGACGAATTTCATGCAGCCCGCCGCCTCGGAGGCCGGGCTCAGCGCCAGCCAGGCCGTTACCTCGTGGTCGGTCTCGCCCATGCCCCAATAGGTGATGTCCTGATGCCAGCTGACAATCTTGGAGGTGTTCGCCTCCTTGGTGAAGTACTCGACACCCCACAGCAGCAGGTCGGGGCCCAGGATACTCTCTACCGCATCCAGTATGCGCGGGTCTTGTGCCACAAGGCGCGGGGCATCGAACGCGATATGGGCGTTGGTGCGGGTGTAGTCCTGCACGGGGCGGGGCAGCTTGTTCTCATAGTCGCGCTCGGCCCGCTCGTACGCGGCGCGGTGGGTCTGGGCCTCGGCGGCGTCAAACACAGGGATCGGGCACAAAAACCCGTCCCGGCGATAAGCGTCGATCTGCTCTTGGCTAAGCGATCCGGCCATGGCTTTTCCTCCTGATGGTTTGCCGCATTTCACCGAACAGGACGGGCGAGGGAAAGCTCGATCTATTGCCCTTGAGGGTAAGCTCGGCTTATCCTTTTACGCATCGGAAATGGAGGCGGACGCGGTGCCGATGCGGCGGATCCCATCGCTGAACTGGTTGCGGGTGTTTGAAGCCGCGGCGCGCACCGGCAGTTTCGCGCGTGCGGCAGAGGCGCTCAATATGTCGCCGCCCGCGATCAGCCAGCAGATCAAGGCGTTGGAGGGGTATCTGGGCCAGAACCTGTTCGATCGCGGCGCACGCTCGGTCACGCTGACCGAGGCGGGGCATGCGTTTCTGCCTGCGGTCGCCCGGTCGCTGCACACGGTTGAGCGGACGGCGGAGAGCCTGTTTGGCCGCCCGGGTCTGCATCTTCTCTCGATCAGGTGTTCGGCAGTTTTTCTCAGCGGCTGGCTGATTCCCCGGCTGGGCCGTTTTCGCTCGGCGCATCCGGATGTACAGCTCACCTTGTCGACCGAGGTCCTGGCCGAAGACCCCGTTCCCACGAGCACCGATCTGCGCATCAGCTTTGGCCTGCCGAGCGATATCCGTGGCGAGGCCGATCCGCTGTTTGGGGAGCGGATCTATCCCGTGGCCTTGCCCGCGATTGCGGCAGCGGTGACCTCGCCGGAGGATCTGGCCGCCAATCCGCTGATCGAGATTTCGACCCACCGGGCGAACTGGTCAGCCCTGCTACCCGCCAGCGGGCCGGAACCGCGGTTCATCTATTGCGACACCACGATGGCGGCCCTGGCACTCGCCGCCGCGGGAGAGGGGATCGCGCTGGCACGCGCACCCGCCAGCCATCATCTCGAGACGGTCTATTCATTGATCCCGTGCCTGCCGGGACTTGAGGTGACGGGAACCCACTCGTATTTTCTCAGCTTCCCCGCCCAAAGCGGCCTGAGCGATGCGGCCCGGGCGTTCCGGGGCTGGCTGTTGCGCGAGGCCAAATCAGCATGACCGGCGAAATGAATCTCGAAAACCTGATCGCCGGGATGGATCCCGTGCTGGCAGAAGGCACCTTCGTCTTTGCAACGCTGCCCGACGCCACAGCCATTGGCGAGATCGACGCCAAGATGTGGTTTCACGAGGTCGAGGGGATCACGCTGATCCTGCCTCGGGATGCGGCAGAGGCGGCCGGGATTGCCTATGAGTTCCCCTGCCGCATGATCACCCTGAACGTGCATTCCGCCCTGGATGCGGTCGGTTTTCTGGCGCGGATCACGGCGGCGCTGGCGGGGGCGGGAATGGGCGTGAATCCGGTTTCGGCCTTTTTCCACGACCATTTGTTCGTGCCCGCCGAACGGGCCGAGGAGGCGATGGCCATCCTGACGCGGCTGCGCGCCGAATTTGCCGCGACCCCGCCTGCTTGACTCCCCGTCGCGGTTTTCGCACATCTGCTTGTATCGCTTGCCGGAGTGTTGAATGTTGCCCGAACTGCTTGCCGTGATTCCGTTTCCGGAGGTCGACCCGGCGCTGTTCCGGTTTTCGATCGGCGGGTTCGAGTTCGCGCTGCGCTGGTATGCCCTTGCCTACATCGTGGGATTGGTTGTCGGCTGGCGGCTGATGGTGTGGCTGATGGGGCGCCCGGCCCTTTGGCCTGCCAATACGTCGCCGATGACGCGGGAACAGCCCGAAGAACTGCTGACCTGGATGGTCTTGGGCGTTGTCTTGGGCGGCAGGCTTGGCTTCGTGCTGTTCTACAACCCGGGATACTATCTCGCCCATCCGCTCGAGGCACTTCAGGTCTGGCATGGTGGCATGTCATTTCACGGCGGGTTCATCGGCGTGATCCTTGCCACAATCCTCTATACCCGCGCCAAGGGTATCCCCGTTTTGCAGGCCGGCGATGCGGTCGCGCTGGCCACCCCCTTTGGCCTGTTGCTGGGGCGGCTGGCCAATTTCATCAACGGGGAGCTATGGGGCCGCCCGACCGATGTGAGCTGGGGCATGGTCTTTCCTTCGGTCGCGCAGATGGGTGCTGCCTATCCACAGCTATTGCCCGGCGGGATCAATGTGGCGCGCCATCCAAGCCAGCTTTACGAAGCAGCACTGGAAGGGCTGGTGCTCCTGGTCCTGCTCTGGTGGCTGGCCCTGGCGCGTGGCTGGCTCAAAACACCCGGGGCGATCACAGGCATGTTCTTTGTC
>JBCCHW010000208.1:0-5548 GCA_039028555.1 Pseudomonadota bacterium
CGACAAGATCGGCGGCGCCGGGCGGCACCTTTTATCGTTGATCAACGATATCCTGGATCTCTCCAAGATCGAGGCGGGCAAGATGGAGGTTTTTGCCGAGGAATTCGATGTGGACGCCGTCGTCCGTGATGTCGAGGGAACCATCGCCCCCTTGGTCGCCAAGAACGGCAACACCCTCAGTATCGACGTCGACGGCACGCTTGGCACCATGGTTTCGGATCAAACCAAACTGCGCCAAAACCTGTTTAACCTGCTGAGCAACGCGGCCAAGTTCACCAAGGACGGCAAGGTGGCGCTGCTCGCCGGGCGCGAGACACGGGCGGATGGGGACTGGTTGACCTTCCAGGTGTCGGATTCGGGGATCGGGATGACGCCCAAACAGATCTCGAAACTCTTTTCCGCCTTCACGCAGGCGGACGCATCGACCACACGGAACTATGGAGGCACCGGGCTGGGCCTCAGCATCACCCGCAGCTTTTGCGAATTGATCGGCGGAACCGTCGAGGTGGAAAGCACGCTGGGCGAAGGATCGACCTTTACCATGCATGTGCCCGCCATCTGCCCCGCCCCGGTCTTGCCGGGCACCGATGGTGAGCTTGTGAGCGAGCCAGTGCCCGACGACTATGTTCTGATTATCGATGACGAGCCAGCGGCGCGCGAAATGATCGGGGGCGCGTTGCGACAGGCGGGGTTTACCTATCGCGAAGCTTCCAGCGGGTCAGAGGGGATCGCAATTGCCCGCGAGTCTCGCCCCCGCGCGATCGTTCTAGACATCATAATGCCTCGTCAGGACGGATGGTCGGTACTGCGCGAGTTGAAGGGCGACGCGGACCTTTGCGAGATACCCGTGATCCTCGCGACCATCCTGGCTGACCGGGATCTTGGCCTCGCGCTCGGTGCGGTCGAGTACCTCACCAAACCGATCGACGCTGAGCTTCTGTCGAAAACGCTGCGCAGTGTTGCCGCGGATGGTGAAGGCGTGTTGATCATTGATGACGACAGGGTCTCACGCGATCTTCTACGCCGGATCATTGTGAAACAGGGTTACAGGGCGCTCGAAGCTCATGACGGTGTTCGCGGGCTGGAACAGATGAAGCGTCACCGGCCCAGTGTGGTTGTGCTTGACCTGATCATGCCGGAAATGGATGGGTTTGAACTGTTGAACCGGATGCAACAGATATCAGAGATCAGGGGTATCCCGGTCGTGGTCGTCACGTCCAAGGATCTCTCGCAGGCAGAGCGGGCGGAGCTGCGCAAACACGCAGTCTCGATCGTTGCCAAAGACGCGGCGACACGCGACCGGTTGGTCGAGGCGCTGGAGCGTCAGATCGTGCGCAAGGAAACAGCATTCCCCACCGGGCCGGATCCGGCGGGTTGAGATTTTCAGAAGGCGTCTGCTGAATGGTAAAGATACTTCTTGTGGAAGACAACGAGATGAACCGCGATATGCTATCGCGCCGCCTTCTCCGCCGGGGTTATGACGTGGTCATGGCCGTGAATGGCGAACTCGCCCTGTCGATGACACTCGAGGAAAAGCCGGATCTGATCCTGATGGATATGAGCCTTCCGATCATCGACGGTTGGGAGGCAACCCGCCGGTTGAAATCCGATCCGGAAACCGGGGCAATTCCTGTGATCGCGTTGACCGCGCATGCCATGGCCAGCGACCGTGACAAGGCCATGGAGGCCGGATGTGACGACTATGACAGCAAGCCTGTGGACCTCGCCCGTCTGTTGGGCAAGATACAAGCCCTGCTGCCCGACGGGTAGCGTCATTCATGCAACTCGGCTGGCGGTTCGATGGCGATAGACGGTGATCTACGGAAAAAGGCGCTCAACACGTATCTGTCGCAGGATCTAGCCGGCGCAGCGCGGGCCATTGTCGATTTCGTCGACCTCGCGGTCGAGCAGACTGCCAAAACCGGGCTCGAGGACTTGGTGCCCGATTTCGAGAAGATCCGTGTCTCTGCCTTGGACCTCAACCGGCAATTGACCGATCTCGTGGAAACGGGCGAGGCGATCGGCCTTTCGGAGGATGGCAAGCTCGCGGCGCGCATTCGCCACGATCTGCGAACGCCGCTCAACGCGATCATAGGCTATTCCGAGATGATCGCCGAGGAGCTGGCAGAAACGCCCCACGACACGTTGCAGAGCGATATCGACGTGATTTCGGCCGAAGCGGCCCGGCTGCTCGAACGGATCGACGGCATCGTGGATTCCTCGCTCAGCGGCGAAACCCAGCGCGAAACAAGCCGGGCCGTCGATATTGCGGCGGGTCTTGAAAGCACGGTGACCAACGAGATCGGGGCCAGTACCGCGGGGCCTGGAACCATCCTCGTGATCGACGACATGGAGAGCAACCGGGAATTGCTCTTTCGTCGGCTCGACCGTGAGGGCCATCATGTGCTGCTCGCCGGGTCGGGGACCGAGGGATTGAACCTCTTGGCGACCCACGACGTCGACGTGGTTTTGCTCGACGTCTTGATGCCCGACATGAACGGCATCGAAGTGCTGAGCGCGATCAAGAGTAAACTGGAATGGGAGCGCATCCCGGTCATCATGATCTCGGGCCTTACCGAAATGGAAGCGGTCATCGGGTGCATTTCGGCGGGGGCCGATGACTATCTCTCGAAGCCGATCAACTCGGTCCTGCTGCAGGCACGGCTCAATGTCAGCCTCGAGCGCAAGCGCTGGGCGGATTGCGAACAGCGATATCTGCACCAGATCGAAATCGAGAAAGACCGCGCGGACCGTTTGCTGAACTCGGTCCTGCCGGGCCAAGTGGTCAAGCGCCTCAATGATGGCGAGGACATGATCGCCGACCGCTTCGATGCCGTCACCATCCTGTTTGCCGACCTCGTCAACTTCACACCGGTGGCCTCGCGGACATCTCCTGCGGACCTGGTGCGGCGTCTGGATGGGATTTTTGGCGTTTTTGACCAGCTTGCGGCCCGGCACGGGGTCGAGAAGATCAAGACGATCGGCGACGCTTACATGGCCGCTGCGGGCATTCCCGAGCCTGTCGCCGACCATGCCGAACGTATCGTCGTGCTGGCCCAGGACATGCTCCAGGAACTCCGCTTCGCCGATCCCGGCGATCCACCTTTCGAGTTGCGCATCGGGATCCATACCGGGCCCGTCGTGGCCGGATTGCTGGGCCATCACCGCTTTGTCTACGATGTCTGGGGTGAGACGGTGAACATTGCGAGCAGGCTCGAAGCCTTTGGCGTCCCGGGCGCGATCCAACTCTCTGATGCCACGCGGCGTGCATTGTCGCCGGAACGTGTCCTCACGCCGCGCGGGGCGGTTTCTCTGAAGGGAGTTGGCACTGTTGAGGCTTTTCTGATTCAGAACTGAATCGTCTTGAGGCCGGTCGTCGGGGCCACTACGCTTGATCGAGGGACGCGCGCGGGCGCGTCATCCAGGGGACCGGCCGTGCGGCAGACAGGCAATTGAGACCAGGCGGGGGAAGGATGACCACCAGAATTCTTTTACGAGAATGGCCCATCGCGATGATATGGGGCGCCTTTGCGGTTCTGTCGATGATCGGATCCGCCCTTGAACCGAACGTGATCGGCGTGACACCCTCCCTCGCGCTGCTGGTCGTGATCTTCTTGATGATGCTGACCGCAGTCTTTCGTGTCGTGCATCACGCCGAGTGCCTCGCCGAGATTTATGGCGAGCCCTATGGAACGCTGATCCTGACGCTCTCGGTCATCGGGATCGAGGTCGCGTTGATTACGGCGGTGATGCTGACCGGTGACAACGCGCCGACGCTGGCACGCGATACGATGTTTTCGGTGGTGATGATCGTCTTGAACGGCTTGGTCGGTCTCAGCCTTATACTGGGCGGTCAGCGTCATGGATTGCAGGTCTTCAATCTCTCGGGTGCCAATGCCTATTTGATCGTGCTGTTGCCGATGGCTGTGACCAGCTTGGTTCTGCCCAGCTTTACCCGCTCAGCCCCCGGGGGCGGCCTTTCAGAGCTTCAGACAATCTTTCAGATTCTGATGTCATTGATGCTCTACGGCGTCTTCCTCAGGTTTCAGACCGTGCGAAAGCCGGCGATTTTCCAACAGCCCGCGCCGGCTGAGGGAGGGAACGACGCCTCCAAGTCTCATGGCCACGATTTGCCGGTGCATGGTGCGGGTTTTCATATCATTGGCCTGCTCATGACCCTGGTGCCGCTGGTTCTGATGTCAAAGAAGCTTGCGGTCTATGTCGATTTCGGGATTGCTCAGGTCGGAGCTCCAATCGCATTGGGTGGTTTTATCGTCGCCGTGATGATCCTGACGCCCGAGGCGCTCGCCGCCTTTGACTCGGCGCGTCAAAACCAGTTGCAGCGCGCAGTCAATATCTGCCTCGGCTCTGCGGTTGCCACAATCGGGCTGACCGTTCCGGCCGTGCTGATCGCTGCGCATTTCGTGAACCTGCCGATCGAACTGGGACTGGAGGCACCCGAGATCGTGCTGCTGACGCTGTCGCTGACAATCAGCATCGTCACGTTCCTGGGGCTGCGTACAAACTCATTGCAAGGCGTGGTGCACCTGGTCGTGTTCCTCGCCTATGTGGTCCTGCTCTTCGACGCGTAGAGCGAGTTAAGATCTTGCGGATCATGGGCCGGGGGCGCTTTAGCGCCACACCTGCAGGCCGCAGTCGCACCGATGCTGGATCGGGATCGCGATCATCCGCCCCGGATCACATTCCGTGCGAACAGGGTTGTCACCATGTTTTCAGAATGCCTGCCTCCCCATCGGGTTGCACAAGTGCTCAAGACAGAGTGTCGGCGGGGCTTCAAAACAGAATGTTTCGATGGTTGCGCACCTGCTTGCTTTACCCGTGCCTGACGACGTTTAGCGGTTGCGTTGTGTTTCGCGCAATGTCCGTTGTCGGACAATCCGCACCGACTTCTTGCCGCATTTGCTTTCCAGCTTGGCCAGTTCGTCGGCGAGATGGTCTGGGCGCAGGTTAGCGCAGCGTTTCAGGCTCTTCGCGCATGAAGCGCTCCAGTCGTTTCCGCTCAGAGTAGTGCGAAGGTTCGCCGGGCCGTTTGTCGGTCACTTCATGGAGATAGATGTCGATCAACTCGTCGAGGGTTGTGCGCTGGCTCGGCGTCCGGTCCAGGAAGTGACCAGCAGCCATCTCGCTCTCGATACGATGTGCCCGGTTTTTGCAGGCTTCTTGGTCTTGAAGGTGGCAGCCGGGGCAGGCCATCCCTTCCGACGGATCCTCGCCTGCCATGGTCCGTCACTACGCTTGGTGAAGGTCGCCATGAGTAAGGTCCACCCGGATGTCCCAAAACTCTCCACAGCAGTGTAACCGGAAAAGAAAGAAACCCCGAGTGGGGCCATAAGCATCTGATTTCATTGATCGGAGTGGCGGGATTCGAACTCACGACCCCTGCCTCTAGAAGACAGCGCTCTCACAAATGGCCCAAGCCACTCTCGGCGATCAAGAGACTAAAGAGAGACTGAAACGAAGGATCTATATCGTTAGGTCTCTGATAACATTGGCTCCGGCGGTAGGATTCGAACCTACGACCAGCGGA
>JBCCHW010000209.1:0-5501 GCA_039028555.1 Pseudomonadota bacterium
AGCACCGCAGCGACCACGGGTGCGGCAATTGCCAGCAACATGATCGATACCAGGATGGCTATTGTCGGGCGATTGGCAGAAAAGCACCATCATAATTGCCTGTGTCGTGTGCTTGATTGCGACACGACGGGCATCGAGCCGGATTTCGCGCTGGTGAAGTTCAAGAAACTCGCCGGTGGCGGGTATTTCAAGATCATCAACCGCGCCGTGCCCGCCGCCCTCACCACCCTGGGCTATGACGATGAAATCATTAAGGGAATCATCGACTACGCCGTCGGCCACGGCACGCTGGAAACCGCGCCCGGCATCAACCACGAGGCGCTGGCCGCGCTGAATTTCGGCGAGGCGGAACTGGCGAAGATCGAGGCCGCGCTCGGCTCGGCCTTTGACATCAAATTCGTGTTCAACCAATGGACCCTGGGCGCCGAATTCGTGACCGGCGTGCTGGGCGTGCCGCAGGAGAAGCTGGCGGACACGAGCTTTGACCTGCTCTCGTTCCTGGGCTTCACCGCGGCCGAGATCGAGGCCGCCAACACCCATGTCTGCGGGACCATGACGCTGGAAGGAGCCCCGGGGCTGCGTGACGATCACCTCTCGGTCTTCGACTGCGCAAACCCCTGTGGTAAAAAGGGAAAACGCTATCTGAGCGTCGACAGCCATATCCGCATGATGGCCGCCGCACAGCCCTTTATCTCGGGCGCCATCTCCAAGACCATCAACATGCCCAACGACGCCACGATCGAGGATTGCCTGGCGGCCTATGAGCTGAGCCATCGTCTGGGCGTCAAGGCCAACGCGCTCTACCGCGACGGCTCCAAACTCAGCCAGCCGCTGGCGGCGAGCATCATCGACGAGGAGGCCGCGGACGAGATCGCCGAGGCCCCGGCAGAGGCCCCGCGCATCGTGGCCGAGAAGATCGTCGAAAAGATCATCGTGCAGGAGGCCAAGAGGGAGCGTGAGCGCCTGCCCGACCGGCGCAAGGGCTATACCCAAAAGGCCGTCGTCGGCGGGCACAAGGTCTATCTCCACAGCGGCGAGTTCGAGGATGGCCGGCTGGGCGAGATCTTCATCGACATGCACAAGGAGGGCGCCGGGTTCCGGGCGATGATGAACAACTTTGCCATCGCCGTCTCGATGGGTCTGCAATACGGCGTACCGCTGGAGGAATTCGTCGACGCCTTCACCTTCACCCGGTTCGAGCCGGCGGGAATTGTGACCGGGAATCAAAGCATTAAGAATGCCACCTCGATCCTCGACTATATCTTCCGCGAACTGGCGGTCAGCTATCTCGACCGTACCGATCTCGCCCATGTCGAGCCCGAGGGCCAGCGCTTTGACGAGCTTGGCCGGGGCGTGGCGGAGGTCGACGGCAATGTCGCCGAGGCCGATGAGGACGTCGCGGGCCCGGCGATTGACGCCATCCGCCAGCTCGCCTCGCCGGGCTATCACCGCAAGCGTCTGCCAAAGGAATTCCATGTGTTTCAGGGCGGCAGCGCCAGCCCCGAACAGGTGCAGATGATGGCGGCCGCCGCCAATGCCCCGATGGCGCCCGCATCGCCTGGCGCCCCCATCGCGGCAACGGCAGCCATCGCCGCCGCGGGCGCCACGGCGGTGGACCTCCGGGCCGAGGCGCGGATGAAAGGCTATGAAGGCGATGCCTGCGGCGAATGCGGCAACTACACGCTGGTGCGCAACGGCACCTGCCTGAAATGCAACACCTGCGGGGCAACAAGCGGGTGCAGTTGAACCGAGTTCCACACTGAGATCAGGCCGCAGGCGAAGACTACCGGGCAGTAGCAAAGACCAAATGGCTTGAAACCTTGGGGAGGGCAACGACCCTCCCCTTTTTTTATGCGTGCGGCATTGGGGGCATGGGCGGGCGTGGCTGCGATGGCGTGCGACAAAGATCGCCCCGACAGATCGCGATTCGAGATCGCGACCCCACGATCCAGTGCGATCCGGGGCGATCCGGGGCGATCCAGGGCGGTCTTTGGCAGCCCGGGCCGCGCGCCGGGACAGACGCACCCCCCCATGCTATGCCAGCCCCTCGGCGGCAGGAGGGCCGGTGCATGACGCAAAGCTATCAGGTGACCCCCATCGGCTGGGTGCAGAACGCCCGCCGGACGGCCGAGGATGACGGGTGGAGCGCCGTGCCCTCGACCATCACGCTCGACCCCGCACAGTTCGGGGCCGAGGCGCTGGCGGGGCTCGACGCCTTTTCCCATGCCGAGGTGCTGTTTCTGTTTCACGCCGCCGACACCGTTCATACCGGTGCGCGCCATCCCCGCGGCAACACCGACTGGCCGCGGGTCGGGATCTTTGCCCAGCGCGGCAAGGACCGGCCCAACCGGCTGGGCGCCACGATCTGCGAAATCCGCGCGGTCAGCGGGCGGGTGGTGGAGGTGGCGGGGCTGGACGCCATCGACGGGACGCCGGTGCTCGATATCAAACCGGTCATGTCGGGGTTCGAGCGGCGCGGCGCGCTGCGCGAGCCCCCCTGGGCGCGCGAGATCATGGCCGCCTACTGGCACCCGCCCGGCGCGGGCAGCGCTTAGGCGCCCAGCCCCAGCCGCATGGCGAGTTGGCGCAGCGGCGGGATCTCGTTGATTGCCTTCAGGCCCACCCGGCGCAGGTCGCGCAGCGGCTGCATCTCGGCCTGAGCGGCGCGGTTGAGCATGTCGACGCCGGCAACCCGCGCAGCGATATCGGGCCAGCGGCGCCTCGCATAGGCCTCGATCAGGCGGGGGGCGCCGGGGTCGGCCTCCCCCTCGATCAGCCCTGCGAGGCACGCCACATCAGCGAGGCTCATGTTCAGGCCCTGCGCCCCGATGGGGGGCACCACATGGGCCGCCTCGGCCATCAGCGCGAGGCGCGGCGCGGTCAGCGCGCCGGCAAGCTGCGAGATGATCGGCCAGACCGCGCGGGGGCCGGCGATCTCGAGCGGGCCATAGAGTTGCATGGTCTCGCGGGTCAACGCCTCGGCCAGTGCCGCGTCGTCCAGGGCGGCCAGCCGGGCCGCCCGGGCGCCCGGCACCATCCAGACGACCGACGAGGTCGGGCGCCCGTCGCGGTCGGGCATCGGCACCAGGGTCAGCGGGCCGCCGGTGCGGTGGATCTCGGTCGAGACCCCGTCGTGCGGGCGGTCGTGATGGACCGAAAAGACCAGCGCCCGTTGCCCATAGGACCAGCGCCGCCGCGTGATCCCGGCATCCGCGCGCAGGGCCGAGTCGCGGCCATCGGCGGCGATCACCAGTTCGGCCGCGATCGAGGCGCCGTCGCCCAGGCGCACGATCCGCTGACGCTCCCGCCCGACCGAGCCGGTGGCGGTGGTGGTGCGCCGGTCGACGCCAAGCTCGGCAAGGCGATGCTCGAGCGCGGCGCGGATCGCGCTGTTGGCGATGTTGCGGCCAAAGATCCCGGCACCGGTGTGCCCGGCGCGGAAATCGGCGGTCTCGCGGGGGCAGCGCTCGACCCCGCCCGCATCGACCAGCCGCATGGTGGCAAGCGGCGCCGAGTGGTCGGCCATGCCCTGCCAGGCACCGGCGCGCGTCAGCGTCTCGATCCCCGGGGTCAGGATGGCCGTGGTGCGCAGATCGCCCGTGCCGCCCGGCGGCGCCGGGTCCACCAGCACGACCGAGCGGCCCATGGCGGCAAACCGCGCGGCCGCCGCCATGCCTGCGATGCCGCCACCGGCGACGAGGATATCGGTCATCTCCATGGCTCAGACGGTAGGGCGGCGGGGGCCGCCTCTCAACCCCGGCGGACGTGGAAAAATTGGCGCAGGAGGGCGGCGGCCTCGGCCTCGGCCAGGCCCGAGATCACCTCGGGCGCATGGTGGCAGGTGGGCTGGGCAAAGACGCGCGGCCCATGCTCCACCCCGCCCGATTTTGGGTCGGACGCGCCGTAATAGAGCCGCCGGATGCGGGCGAGGCTGATGGCGCCTGCGCACATCGGGCAGGGCTCCAGCGTCACATAGAGGTCGCAGGCACCCAGACGCTCGTTGCCCAGATGCGCCCCCGCCGCGCGCAGTACGAGGATCTCGGCATGCGCGGTCGGGTCGGCCAGTTCGCGCACCCGGTTGCCCTGGGCAGCGATGATCTTGCCCTGATGAACAATCACCGCGCCCACCGGCGTCTCGCCCCGCCCGGCGGCGGCACGGGCCTGATCCAGGGCTGTTTGCATGAAACTTTCGAACATGGGGTGAGAGAGCATGGCCGGGATCGCGGGATCAAGCGAAAGCTGGCCTTCGCGCCAGCGAACCGTTAAGGCCGGGGCGGCATTCAGGGAAACACGCGCCATGAGCGAGACGCAGAAATCGGGCGAGCGCATCGCCAAACGGCTGGCGCGGGCGGGCATCGCCTCGCGCCGCGAGGCCGAGCGGATGATCGAGGCGGGCCGGGTCAGCGTCAATGGCCAGCGCATCGCCAGCCCGGCCCTGAACGTCACCCCGCGCGACCGCATTCTGGTGGATGGCAAGCCGGTCGGCGCGGCCGAGAAGATCCGCCTCTGGCGCTATCACAAGCCGACCGGGCTGGTGACCACCGACCGGGACGAGAAGGGCCGCGCCACCATCTATGACAGGCTGCCCCCCGAATTGCCGCGCGTGATGTCGATCGGGCGGCTGGACCTGAATTCCGAGGGGCTGCTTTTGTTGACCAATGACGGCGCGCTGAAACGGCGGCTGGAGCTGCCCGCCACCGGCTGGGTGCGCAAGTACCGCGTCAGGGTGCACGGCACGCCGGACGAGGCGATGCTGGCCCCGCTGGTCCGGGGCATCACCGTCGAGGGGGAGCGGTTCAAGCCCATGGCCGTCACCCTCGACCGCCAACAGGGCGCCAATGCCTGGCTGACCGTGGGGATCCGCGAGGGCAAGAACCGCGAAATCCGCCGGGCGATGACGGCGGTGGGGCTCTCGGTCACCCGGCTGATCCGCACCAGCTATGGCCCCTTCCAGCTGGGTGAGCTGACCGCCGGCGCGGTCGAAGAGGTGCGCCAGAAGGTGCTCTCGGACCAGCTCGGCCTCAAATTCGATCGCTAGGGGGCGCTGGCGCGGAGCGTCTCCATCGGTTGCCAGGGGGCCTGTGGGCGCCGGTCGGCGAGGTCGAAGGCAAAGAAATTGCCCCCGCCGCCCGGGCCCTGGTCGTGATCGCGGCTGATCGGCAGGGCGGCGAGTGCGCAGTAGAGCAGCGTGCCCACCCCGCCATGGCCGACGAACAGGACATCGCCCGCGCCGTGGTCCTCGAGCGCGGCCTCGACCTCGGCAACAATTCGCGCCTGGGCGTCGCGGGCGCGCTCCCAGCCCTCGGCGCTCTGACCGGGCCGGGCGAAAAACCGGTCTGCCATGGCCTCGAACGCGTCGGGCGGCAGAAAGCCGGTGGCGCTGCGGTCGTTCTCGTGCATCGCCTCGCGGATGGTGAGCGGGCAGCCGAGGGCGTCTGCCAGCGGCGTCGCGGTCTCGACCGCCTTGACCTCGGCGCTGGAGAACACCCGCACCGTGCCGG
>JBCCHW010000210.1:0-5475 GCA_039028555.1 Pseudomonadota bacterium
AGTGAAAGAATTGAAGAGACAATTGGATAAATCGAAAGCGAAAATCGCCGAACTGGAATCGTCGTCGCCTACCAAGAAAACGGATGGCGGCAGCGGCGGCGGCAATAGCAGTAGCGCCGCTTTTACCAGTGATAAGTATCGATCGAGCAGTATGGAAAGCATACCAAGTTTTAACATTAACGACATCGAAGACGCAGGCACTGTGGATATTGACAAAATCACGGACATTGATAAGTTACGGAAACTGTTATTGAAAATGCAATCCGATTTGCATCGTATCGAGCAGGAATACGAGATCGTGAGCGCGGAAGTGATCGTCCTCATCGTCTGAATCCGGGCCGGCGAATGACCGGTGAGAACGAGCGTAAATGCTCAAGCAAGGTTTGGATCAAGTGCAACCTGATCAGGCACCGGCCATGCCCAGATCGATGCCCAGACCCTGCGCGCCGGGGGAAAATCGTTTCAACCTTGATCGGGTTGGAAGACGTTTGGCCGGCGTCGGATGCTGGCGCGGAAACCTGGAATGTGACCGGGTCCGTCAGATCCGGTTTTGCACCGGTCGGGGCCCGCGCTAGTCCGGCTCGCCCACCCCGCCGCGCAGGCGTTTGACGGCGCCGCGCTGTTTCTTGGCGTCCAGCCGGCGGCGTTTCGAGCCGAGGGTCGGCTTGGTCGCGATCCGGCGTTTGGGGCGCTTGGTCGCCTCCGCGATCAGGGCCGTCAGCCGCGCCAGCGCATCCTCGCGGTTGCGCGCCTGGCTGCGGTGCTGGTCGGCCTGGATGACCACTGCGCCGTCGGCGGTCCAGCGGCGCCCGGCCAGGCGGCGCAGCCGCGCCTTGACCTCGCCCGGCAGATTGGGAGAGCGCGCCGCCTCGAACCGCAGCACCACCGCCGTCTCGACCTTGTTCACATTCTGCCCCCCGGGGCCCGAGGCTCGGGTAAAGCTTTCACTCAGCTCCCACTCGGCGATCGAGATCTGATCGGTCACCCGGATCATCGCTCATCCCCTGACCAGCCCGACCACCAGCCGGAAGGGGGCAAGGGCGGCCAGCGCCAGCGCCATCTTGGCCCCGAAATCGGCGGTCGCGAGGGTGACCCACAGCGGCAGCACCGGCCCCGAGCCCAGGAACGGCACCGATTCCCGTGCCCACACATTGGGCTCGCCCGGGTCGATCCAGATCAGCGTTGCGGAGAACGCGATCGAAAAGAACAGGAACGTGTCGAGCAGAGAGCCAAAGAACGACGAAACCAGCGGCGCGCGCCACCAGCTGCCCGCGCGCAGGCGGTCGAACAGGCCCACATCCAGCATCTGGGCCGCCAGAAACGCGACGCCGGAGCCGATGGCGATGCGCAGCGTGGTGAGCGGGAACCCCTCCGGCCCCGTCAGTTGCGAGGCGACCAGCGAACAGGCGACCCCGACCGCAAAGCCCGACAGCACCACATGACGGGCCGCGCGCACCCCCAGCACCCGGTTGGTGAGGTCCGTCACCAGAAAGGCAAAGGGATAGGTGATCGCGCCCCAGGTCAGCCAGTCGCCCAACAGGTGCTGCACCAGTATGTTCGAAGCGGTCACGATCACCGCCATGGCCAGAACACCGGCAATCATGGCGTTGCGCCGCTCTGTTGCTGTAATGATCATGAGGACACCAAGCTCAGAGTTCCGCCGCCGGTTTTCCCCGGGACGGCGCGAAATTGCAACCGTGAAGGCAGATTGGCAGACAGACCGGCCGGCTCAGGGCCGGCTCAGGGCCCGATCGCGCGCACCAGACGGGCGATCCCCTCCGGGATCTGCTCGGCCGGGATCGAGGAAAACCCCATGCGAAAACAATTGGCGCCCCGCCCGCGCTCGGCGAAAAAGGGGTTGCCGGGCTCGATCAGCACCCCGTCGGCCAGCGCCCGCTCGGCCATTTCCATGGAGTCGAACCCCGCCGGACCCGTCATCCAGAATGACGAGCCGCCAAATCCCGGCGCCTGTGCCCAGCCCGGCAGGTCGCGCGCCAAAAGGTCGTGCATCGCCTCCCACCGCGTGCGGTAGACCCGATGGATGCGCCGCACCAGCACGTCGTAGTGCCCGTTCGCCATGAACAGCGCCGCCGCCCGCTGGTTGTTCCCCGGCGGATGGCGCAGCATCAGCCGGCGCAGCACCCGCAACCGCTCGATCAGCGCAGGGTCCGCCACGATAAAGCCCAGCCGCAGCCCCGGCATCAGGCTCTTCGAGAGCGAGCCCACATAGATCACCCGCCCCTCGGTATCCAGCGACTTGAGCGCGGGCTGAGGCGTGCCCTTGTAATTGGTCTCGAACTCGTAATCGTCCTCGACAATCACATGATCGCCGGCACTCGCCGCCGCCAGCAACGCCTTGCGCCGCGCCAGCGTCATGGTGACCGTGGTGGGATAGTGATGCGAGGGCGTGCAAAAGATCAGCGAGCCCGCCTCGATCTCCGCCTCCACCACCATGCCGTCGTGATCCACCGGCACGGTCGCGATCCGGTCGCTCCTCAGCGCCAGCATGTTGCGCAGGTCGGGATAGCCGGGATCCTCGATCACACAGCGCGTCTCGAGCCCGACCAGCAGCGCGGCAATCAGATACAGCGCGTTCTGCGCCCCCATGGTGATCAGAATCGCATTGCTGTTCGCATCGATCCCGCGCCGGGGCAGGATGCGCTCGGCGATCTGTTCGAGCAACAGCGGATCGTCGCGCCCGTAATGGTCCTGTGTCCAGGCATCCAGCCAGCGCTTGCCCATGGCCTGGCGCACGCAATCGCGCCATTCCGCGATGGGAAAGACCTCTTGGTCCACCTGACCATAGATAAAGGGATAGGGCACCTTCTGCCAATCGGCGGGGCGCTGAATGAACCGCTCGGCGCCCAGGCGTTTGACCACCCGGGGGGCCCAGTCGATCCCGCTCTCCTGCGCAACCCCCGGCAGGGGCGCGGGCACAAGCCCGTCCACCGCCATCTCGTCGACATAATAGCCCGAGCGTTCCCGCGCACACAGGAACCCCTCCGCCACCAGCGCCTGATAGGCCAGCGTCACCGTGTTGAGCGACACCTGCAACTGGCGCGCCATGGCCCGGGTCGAGGGCACCGTCTCGCCCGGGCGCAGCCGCCCCTGGGTGATCGCCGTCATCAGCACCTCGCGGATCTGCGATTGCAGCGTCGCGGGGCGCGAGCGTTCCAGGTGGTAAAGGGCGTCGCGCATGGCAAAGAGGGGCCTTTTCGAGGGCGGAGCGCCTGATATCTGGCTCCAGGATGAGTCCAGCCTAAGGCGCCGGCCCGCCGGATTGCAACCACTGGAACCATCTGCGGGCCAGAACTGCGCGCCCGGTCGGGCAAATCTGGCGCTGTCACACGGCCCCCGTCGGGCTAGACTTGGCCCGAGTTCCCCAGCAAAGCCGGCTCGCCCCATGCAACCCGTCATCGAAACTGCCCGCCTCCATCTGCGCCCCCGCGAGCTCCGCGATGCCGAGAGCTGCTATCGGATGAACATGGAGCCCGACACGCTGCGCTGGGTCGATCCGCCCGACACCGTGGGCGACTGGGCGGACGAGGCCGCACACCGCGCCTTTATCCGCCTCTCGACCACCCATCTCTACCCCGAAGGTTTCGGCTATTGGACCCTCGCGCCCAGATCGGACCCTGCCGGGTTCCTCGGCTGGGTGCAGCTGATCCCCGAAGAGATGAAGGGCCCCGAGATCGAGATCGGCTGGCGCCTGCCGGGCGCCCAGCGGGGCAAGGGCTATGCGACCGAGGCGGCGCGCGCCATCCGCGACCATGGCTTTGCTGCGCTCGGCTGCACCCGTATCATCGCCGACACCTACCGCGCCAACCGCGCCTCGGGCAATGTCGCGCGCAAGCTCGGCTTTCGCGAGGCCGATGACCCGGAACGCTCAACCCCGGACTATCTCCTGTGGGAGATGACGCGCGAGATGTGGCAGGCCCTCCCCGAACAGCCCGCCGAAACCACCCGTCAGCCGAGGATGCCATGCTGAGTGACGCCCCCGTCCAGGCGCCCGCACCGCTGATCGAAGCCGCCACCGGCGGCCCCGCCGCCCTCACCCTCGTGGTGGGCGCCGATCACGCCGTGGCGCTCGAAAGCGCCCGGCAGGCCACGGATGCCGGCCTGATCGAGCCGATCCTGATCGGCGAGCCATTGCGCATCCAGGCCCTGGCGGATGCTGCCGGCTGGGACATCGCCGGGCTCTCGCTCCTGCCCGCCGCAGGCGATGCGGCCCTGGCCGATGCCGCCGCCCTCGCCGCCGCGGATCCCGCGCTCAGGATCGTCATGAAGGGCCAGATCCACACCGATGCCCTGATGGGCGCCATGCTGCGCCGCGAGGCGGGCATCCGCATCGGCAACCGCCTCAGCCACGTCTTTCACATGACCACGCCCGACAGCGCACAGCCCTTCCTGATCTCCGACGGCGCGCTCAATGTCGCGCCCGACTTCAAGACCATGCAGGCCATCGTGAGCAACATGGTCACGCTCTGCCACAGGATCGGGATGGCCCATCCCCGGCTCGCGCTGCTCAGCGCCACCGAAGAGGTCCTGCCCCAGATGCCCAGCAGCCTCGCCGCCCGCGAGGTCGCCGACTGGGCCGCCACCGCCGATCTCGGCGCCGAGGTCGCGGGCCCGCTCGCCTTCGACAATGCCGTCTCGCCCGGGGCCGCGGCGATCAAGGGGCTCTCCGCCAACCCGGTCGCGGGCCGCGCCGACGGCGTGATCGTGCCCAGCATCGAGGTCGGCAACGCGCTCTTCAAGATGATGGCCTATTTCATGGGCGCCTGCGCCGCCGGCGTCGTCATGGGCGGGCGCATCCCCATCGTGATCACCAGCCGCGCCGACCCGCCCGCGGCCCGGCTCGCCTCCGCCGCCCTCGCCAAACTGGTGAGCAGCGACTAGACCAAAACCGTTTCAACCTCATTCAGGTTGGAAAAGAACCTTGGTCCAGGTTCAGCAATCTGAGCAAGATCCTGGGATCTGACTGGATCAGTCAGATCCGGTTCTGCTCTGGCGCCAGGGTCGCGCCAGATCGCGCGCAATCGCAGAACCAAAACCCGCAATCGCCTTTTGTCGGTCGCGCCAGATCGCACCGCGCGCGACCTCACCCGACAAAACGCGACATCAGCACCGGGCACCGCGCCTCCCCGCCCCGGGGAGGCGCCAGGCATCGGCGTGTGAGCCCCCTCGGGGGCGAACTCCGTTTGGCTGATCGGCGCCCCTCGGGCCGGCGGGGCTCAGGCGAGCCCACGGCCCTCCAACAGCGCGTCGATCTCGGGCAGTTTGCCACGAAACGCGATATAGGCCGCCTCCGGCGCCTGCCGTCCGCCAGCGGAATAAATGTTCATCGCCAGACGCTTGGCGGTTTCCGGGTCAAAGACATCGCCGGTCTCTTCAAAGGCCTTGAACGCATCCGCATCCATCACCTCGGACCACATGTAAGAGTAATATCCGGCGGAATATCCATCGCCTGCAAAG
>JBCCHW010000211.1:0-5467 GCA_039028555.1 Pseudomonadota bacterium
GCCTATTCCTCGGTCGCGCATATGGGCTTTGTGACCATGGGGATCTTTGCCGCAAACCAGCAGGGCGTCGACGGGGCGATGTTCCAGATGATCTCCCACGGCTTTGTCTCGGGCGCGCTGTTTTTGTGCGTCGGCGTTGTCTATGACCGGATGCACACGCGCGAGATTGCGGCCTATGGTGGCCTCGCGAACCGGATGCCGGTCTATGCGACCGTGATGATGCTGTTCACCATGGCCAATGTCGGGCTGCCGGGAACCTCGGGCTTTGTGGGCGAGTTCCTGACCATGGCGGGCACGTTCCAGGTCTCGACCTGGGCGGCGGCGGGCGCCGCGCTGGGCGTGATCCTGTCGGCGGCCTATGCGCTGTGGCTCTATCGCCGGGTGGTGCTGGGCGATCTGATCAAGGAGAGCCTCAAGACCATCACCGACATGAACACGCGCGAGATCGCGATCATCGTGCCGCTGGTCTTTTTCACCTTGTTGCTGGGGGTTTATCCGTCGCTGGCGATCGACCTCTTTGGCCCGACGGTCGAGGCCCTGCTGAAAGATGTGGCCGAATCCCAGGCCGCCGCCCAGACCTTTGCCGTCGCGGCGCATTAAAAGGATATCGAGATGAGCGCCGATTACGCGATCGTTCTGCCGGAAATCATCATGGCCGTAGGCGCCATGGCGCTGTTGATGTATGGCGTCTATGGCGGCGGCGACAGCACCAAGCGGTCCGTCACCTGGGCGAGCGCCGGGCTGATGGTGCTGGTGGGATTGCTGATCCTGACCGGCTCGGGCGGCGAGCACCGGGCCTTTGACGGCGCCTTTATCGCCGATGCCTATTCGGCCTATGCCAAGGTGCTGATCCTGTTCAGCTCGGCCATCATGTTGCTGTTGGGGCAGGACTATCTGGAACGGCAGGGGATTTTGAAGTTCGAGTTTCCGGTGCTGATCCTGCTCGCGGTGCTGGGCATGATGATGATGGTCTCGGCGGGGGGGCTGATCTCGCTCTATATGGGGCTCGAGTTGCAGTCGCTGGCGCTCTACGTGGTCGCCGCGTTCAATCGCGACAGCGCGCGCTCGACCGAGGCGGGGCTGAAATACTTCGTCCTCGGCGCGCTCTCCTCGGGCCTGCTGCTTTACGGGGCGTCGCTGATCTATGGCTATACCGGTTCGGTCCGCTTTGACGTGATCGCCTCGGTCATCGCGCGCGACGGCGTGTCGCTGGGGCTGGTGTTCGGCCTAGTGTTCCTGTGCGCGGCGATGGCGTTCAAGGTCTCGGCGGCACCCTTCCACATGTGGACGCCGGATGTGTACGAGGGCTCGCCGACCCCGGTGACGGCCTTTTTCGCCACCGCGCCAAAGGTCGCGGCGGGTGTCCTGTTTGCCCGCGCGCTTTATGACGGGTTCGGCGGGGCGACGTCGGACTGGCAACAGGTGATCGTCTTTGTCTCGATCGCGTCGATGTTTCTGGGCTCGATCGCGGCGATCGGGCAGACCAACCTGAAACGCCTGCTGGCCTATTCCTCGATCGGCCATATGGGGTTTGCGCTGGTGGGGCTTGCCGCGGGGACCGAGGCGGGGGCCAATGCGCTGCTGCTCTATCTCTCGATCTATGTGGTGATGAATATCGGGGTCTTTGCCTTTATCCTCTGCATGGAGCGCGACGGGCGCCCGGTGACCAATATCGCCGATCTCAGCGGCCTTGCCGCCACGCGCCCGGCGCAGGCGATGGCGATGGCGGTATTGATGTTCTCGCTGGCGGGGCTGCCGCCGCTGGTCGGCTTTTTCGGCAAGTTTTTCGTCTTCAAGGCCGCGGTCGATGCGGGCCTGACCCCGCTGGCGGTGGCAGGCGCCATCGCCTCGGTGATCGGGGCCTATTACTATCTGAACATCGTGCGGATCATGTACCTGAACGAGGCGGACGAGACGCTCGATCTCCGGCTCGGCATGATCCACCGGGTCGCGCTGGGCGCAGCGGCGATCATCATGGCCGTGGGCTGGGTGCCGTTCCTCGAAGGGCTGGGCGTGCCGGCGCTGACCGAGGCGGCGGCGGCATCGCTGCTCAGATGACCGGCTGGCCGGCAGGGGTCCAGCGCCGCCTTCTCGACCAGACAGACAGCACCAATGCCGAAGCGGCCCGGCTGGCCGCGGCTGGCCAGACCGAGCCGGTCTGGATCATGGCCCGGCGCCAGCGCGCGGCGCGCGGCCGTCAGGGGCGGGCCTGGGCGATGCCGCCGGGCAATCTTGCCGCGACCCTGCTGGATTTCCCGGGCCACGGCGTCTCGGCCGCGGGCCTGCGCTCATTCACCGCCAGTCTCGCGGTGGCCGATCTGTTGGGACGCCTCGCGCCCGGGGCAGGGATCGGGCTGAAATGGCCCAACGACGTCCTGCTGAACGGGGGCAAGGTTTCGGGCATCCTGCTGGAGAGCGCGAGCAGTGGCGGCAGCCTCGCCTGGCTCGCCACGGGGATCGGCGTCAATCTGGCGGCGGCACCCGACCCGGGCGCGATCGCGCCGGGCACCGCCCCGCCCACCAGCGTGGTGGCCGAGGGCGGGCGGCTCTGCCCGTCGGAGGAGGCGCTGACCCTGCTGGCCGCGGCCCTCGCCCATTGGGAGAGCCGCTTGCACGACGAGGGGTTTGCCCCGGTCCGCGCCGCCTGGCTGGCCCGTGCGGCCCGGCTGGGAGAGCCCATCGTCGCCCGTTTGCCCGACCGCGAGGTGCGGGGCACCTTCGAGGATGTAGACGACGCCGGAGCGCTTGTTTTAAGAACCCCCACCGGTTGCGAACGGATCGCCGCCGCGGATGTGTTTTTCCCGGAGTAGGCCAGATGCTGCTCGCCATTGATGTCGGTAACACCAACACGGTCTTTGCCCTGTATGATGGCGAGGCATTCCTGAACGAATGGCGCTGTAACACCGAGGGGATGCGCACCGCCGATCAGTACTTTGTCTGGCTCAATCAGCTGATGGCGCACCGCGGGCTGGATCCCAGGGTGATCACGGAAGTGGTGATCTCGAACGTGGCCCCCGCGACCCTGTTCAATCTGCGGGTGCTGTGCGACCGCTACTTCAATTGCCGCCCGCTGGTGGTGGGCAAACCGGAATGCCGGCTGCCTGTGGATGTGCGCGTCGACAATCCCGCCGAAGTGGGGGCCGACCGGCTGGTCAACACGGTTGCCGCCTTTGACGCCTATGGCCCGAATCTGATCATCCTGGATTTCGGCACCGCGACCACCTTTGACGTCGTGGGCCGCGACGGGGCCTATGTGGGCGGGGTCATCGCGCCGGGCATCAACCTCTCGCTCGAGGCGCTGAAGAACGCCGCAGCCCATCTGCCGCATATCGACATCACCATGCCGCAGCAGGTTGTGGGCACAAATACCGTGCATTGCATGCAATCGGGTGCCTTTTGGGGTTACACCGGGCTGATCGAGGGCATATGTACACGCATCGCTGCGGAAAAGGAGCGCGAGATGACCGTGATTGCCACGGGAGGGCTCTCGCCCCTCTTTGCCCGCTCGACAGATATCATCAAACATGTCGATCCGGACCTGACCATGCGTGGTCTGGTTCTGATCCATCGTTACAACACAACGGATACGAATGACGAAAACGCATAACGAGCTGGTCTATCTCGCGCTGGGTGGCGCGGGAGAGATCGGCATGAACTGTCATCTCTATGGTCTGGGCGACAAACGGGCCCGCGACTGGATCATGGTCGATCTTGGCATCGGCTTTGGCGATATGGAGACCGCCCCCGGTGTCGAACTGGTGCTGCCCGATATCGACTTTATCGCGCAGCAATCGGGGCGTCTGCGCGGGATCTTCATCACCCATGCGCACGAGGACCATATCGGCGCCCTGCCGCATCTGTGGGAGCGCCTGCGCGCGCCGATCTATGCGCGCCCGTTCACGGCCGAGGTGATCCGGCGCAAACTGGCGGAAACGCGGATCGACCCCGATGTGGTCCGCGTCGTCAACGTGCAAGAGCGCGTTGCGGCCGGGGAGTTCGGCGTCACCTTTCTGCCGATCACCCATTCGATCCCCGAGGCCTCGATGCTCGCCATCGAGACGCCAAAGGGCACCATCGTGCATTCGGGCGATTTCAAGCTCGACCCCGCCCCGCAGATGGGCGAGCCGGTCGATCTTGCGCCCTATCGGCGGCTGGGCGAAGAGGGGGTGCTGGCCTTTGCCTGCGACTCCACCAATGTTTTCCTCGAGGGGATTTCCCGCTCGGAGGAGGAGATTGTCGAGAACCTGAAATCGGTGATCTCGGCGGCGACCGGGGCGGTGGCGGCGACAACGTTCGCCTCGAATGTCTCGCGGCTGCGCACGCTGGCGATGGCGGCCAATGAGTGTGGCCGCTCGGTCGTGGTTGCCGGGCGCGCGATGCGGCGCATGATCGAGGTCGCGGTCGAGACCGGCCTGCTGACCGATTTCCCAAAGGTCGTGCGTGACGAAGACGCCGAGAGCATTCCCCGCGAAAACCTCTTTTACCTCGTCACCGGCAGCCAGGGCGAAGGCCGCGCCGCGGTCGCGCGCATCGCTGCGGGCAGCCACCCTTCGGTGAAACTCAAGGCGGGGGACATGGTGCTGTTTTCCTCCAAGACGATCCCCGGAAACGAGGCCGCGATCTATCGGCTCTATAACCGGTTGAGCGAGCAGGGGATCCAGGTGATCGATGGCGATATGGAGACGATCCATGTCTCGGGCCATGCCCGGCGGGGCGATCTCGAGCGGATGCTCGGGATCCTGAAACCCCGGATCAGCCTGCCCATCCATGGCGAGCACCGCCATCTGGTCGAGCATGCCAAATGGGCCGAGATCTGGGGGGCGCAGTCGATTGTCGCACCCAATGGCGCCGTGGCCCGGCTCGACGGCAATGCGCCCGAGATTGTCGAGCATACCGAGACGGGGCGGGTCTATCTCGACGGGATCGCGCATGTGGGTGCCTTTGACGGCGTGATCCGCGAGCGGCTGAAACTGGCCCGCCAGGGGCATGTTGTGGTGAGCGTGGTGCTGGATGAGGACGGCGATCTGCTCGCGGATCCGGAGATCCGCTGCCTCGGCGCACCGAGAGAGGGCGAGGGCTGGAACGGCCCCCTCGATGAAATGATCTCGGCGGCGGTGGATGACGCGCTGGAGAATGCGCCGCGCAAATCGACCAGGATCGACAAGAATGTCGAGGAGATCGCCATGCGCGCGGCCCGTCAGGTCACGCAGCGCCATTGGGGCAAGAAACCCGTCACCACGGTGATTGTGACCCGGCTCGAGGAATAGCGCCCCGGGGGCAGGCGCGCGGTCGCTCAGGCGGCCGCGGTGCCGTTTTCGGCGGTTTGGTCCTCGACCGTGACCTCATCGACCGCGACGTCCTCGACCGTGACCTCATCGGCGGGGATCTCATCGGCAGCGATCTCGCCGTCGGTTGCCTCGGCCTTGCCGGCCGATTTCCTGGGCCGGATCTCGATCAGCAAAAAGGC
>JBCCHW010000212.1:0-5427 GCA_039028555.1 Pseudomonadota bacterium
ATAGAACGGGGGTCTATCGCGCCCTGGCGGCGCTGTTCCCGCATACCCCGGATCGGGACTGCGCGCTACAGCGCGCCCGCCGTCAGTTGCGCCATCTCGCCCATCAACGCCCGGCTGCCGGTAAGACGCGCCGCGATTGCGGCCTCGTCCGAGGCAAAATCTTCAAAGGCAAGATCGGGCATCTCAAGCTGGCTCGCTGGCAGTGTAACGGCGTGAAGACGCGATACGGTTCTGGCCGTGCGCCAGATCCAGATCGCGGCATTCTGCGCCTCGGCAAAATCGAGGGCTGTTGCGAGGTCATCGCAGGCAGCGCCCAACCGGTCACGGCCCAGCTCGGCCAGGGTCAGTTCCGCCTGCAGGCGGTGGATCTCGGCCAGATAGAACGTCTCGCCCTTTTGGGTCGCCGCGTCCCGGGCCTGATCGAGCATCTGCCGCGCATGATCATGGGCCCCGTCCAGCAGGCTGGCCTCGGCCATCATGCTCATGATCCGGGTCGATCCGATATTGGTGCTGGAGCCCAGAAAGGCATCCACGGCGGCGCGCATGTTGACGACGCCTGCCGTGCCGGTTTGCACCTCTGCCCAGGCTTTGACCACCTTCTGCTGACGCTCGAAGAACTGAAACTCGCCCTCGATCGCATATCCGATGACGCGGTTCGCCAAATCGAGCGCCTCTTCGTGCAGTTCTAGATTGACCCTCACAAAGGCCGCGAACGCCAGGGCAAAGGCGTTGGAATAGGGATGCGCGATCCGCTCGGCCTCGGCGATGGCCTCGTTGCTGGATCTGAGCGCGTCTTCGCGCTGGCCGAGGAAGAGATAGGCATACGACAGATAGGCATGACAACAGACCAGCGGATCCAGCCCGAACCGCAGGGCGTGCTTTTTGTGATCCTCGCGGTCATGCAGGTCGATGACCGCCCGGATGCTCTCACGCGCGCCGATGAAGTCGCCGTTGTAGAATTGCGTCATGCCGCGGATCCGGTTGGCCTCGACCGCATAGGAGGGGTCGTTCTTGCGATCGGCGATCCGCAGGACCTCTTCGCTGAGCGACATCGCGTCGTTGATCTGGCCCGCGGCGAAACTGTTGTTCCAGCATCCGATCATCACCGGGAAATGCTCGGCCGATCCGGCATTGTAGCTGCTGAGCGAGCGCGCCCTCGTATAGTTTTCGCCCACCTCGCGCGAGCCGCCGCCATGGACCGCGCTCAGCGCCAGCGCGAGATTGGTGCGCAGTTCGATCTCGATCTCTTCCAACGCCTCGGCATCTGCGAGGGCATCGAGCAGTTCGAGCGCATTGCCGAAATGGGCGATCGCGTCGGAATTGGCGCTGCGCCCGCGCGCGCGCTCTCCTGCGATGCGCCAATAGCCGACCGCCTTGGCCGGCAATCCGCCGCGGGCGCAATGAAGCGCGATCAGTTCGGGCTGGCTGATGCGCGAGCCCCGCTGCTCGTCCTCGAGAATCGCGGCCAGTTTGAGGTGGAGATCCTTGCGCTCGCCGCGCAGCATGCTGGCATAGGCGGCATCCTGCACCAGGGCGTGCTTGAAGACATAGGTCGGGTCGGCGCTTTTCTGGCGGGGCAGAATGATCTCGGCCTGCACCAGCTGGTCGAGCGCGGGCTGGAGTTCGTCGTCCGGCAACAGGCCCACATTCGCCAGCGTCGAGCCGGAAAAGACCTGACCGATCGCAGCCGCCACCTGCGCCACCTGTTTCACCGGGCCGAGCCGGTCGAGCCGCTCCATCAGCGACCCGGCTAGCGAGGTGGGAACGTTGACCGCAGTGATCGACTGGCTGACGCCGCGCCCGTGGGTGCGGCTCATATCGGCGATGTTCTCGCTCGTCGCCTTGCACACCTCTTCGAGGAACAGCGGGATGCTGTCACTGCGCTCGATGATCTCCTGACGCAGCGATTTGGGCAGGGCAAGACCCGTGGTGATGCCGGCGAGGAACCGCTCCGCCTCGTCCGGGGTGAACCGCTCGACGATCAGCGTCGAGATATGATCCCCTTCGGGCCAGTTGGGCAGGAATTCGGGCCGGGCGGTCAGGATCACCAACAGCCGCAGCCCCGGCACCCGCTCGATCAGGATGCGCTCGAGCAACTCGAGCGTGGTGGCATCGCACCAATGCAGGTCTTCGATGATGACGAGCGCAGGCCTGCCCGGCTCGCAGGTACAGAAAAGCTGTTCCAACAGGTCAAAGGCGTGCGCCTTGCGCGCCTCGGGGCTGGTGGTGGGCTCGGCCGGGGCGCCGCCGCCGCCAATGGACAGGAAATCCATCACCACATCGGCATCCGGGGGCGTGGCCCCGATCCTGCGGGCGAGGTAATCAGCGATCTTGGCGCTTTTGTCGGCCGGCGAATCCGATGCCTCGACCTGCGCGCGCGTGATCAGGTGATCGAGTACGGGGCCCAGCGTCGTGCTGCGGGCATTGTCCGAGCAGTAATACTTGGTGACGTCGGGCGGTGTTTCGCCCGCGCCCAGTTGGTCCTCGAAATGCCGCGCGAGATGCGACTTGCCGATCCCGGCCTCCCCGGCGATCATGACGACCTGACCCGATCCGCGGGCCGCCTGATCCCACAGCGCCTCCAGCCTGCCGATCTCGCTTTCACGCGCGATCAACGGCAGGCGGTTATCGCGGTTATGGACGGCATGCGACAGGCTGTTGGCCTTGGGCTCGCCGGTCACCCGCCAGGCCCGGACCGGTTCGGCAAAGCCCTTCAACGCGTGCTCTCCCATGTCGACAAAGTCGAACAGGCCGGTCAGCAGGCTCCAGGTGCTTTCCGGGACGACGATCTCTCCCGGCCCTGCCAGGCCAATCAGCCGGGCGGCGAGATTGGGCGTCTCCCCGATGGCGATGTCGCGCTCATGGGTGTTCTCCCCAACCACATCGCCGACGACAACGGTGCCCGTCGCGATCGCGATCTGAACCTGCAACTCGTCGCGCTTTTCCTGCGACAATCGCTCGACGATCGCCCGTGCCGCGCGCACGCTGTTCTCGACATCATGCTCATAGGCATGCGGATAGCCAAAATACACCAGAACGCCGTCACCGAGATACTGCGCGACATAGCCACCAAAGCGTTTTACCGACGCGGCACAAATCTCGCGGTAATCGGTGATCAGGTCACGCATATCCTCGGGATCAAGCCGGGCCGAAAGCGCCGTCGACCCGACCATGTCGCAAAACATGACCGTCAGCAGGCGCCGTTCTGCCCTGGAAGATTCCGGCGTGTCGTTTATCTCAGCCTCCTCCGATGAACGGCCGCCAGATAATCCGGCTCGCCCATCCCGTCACAGTATCCGCAGATCGCCCGGGCCGCCCCGGCCGCGCGGAAGTTGCAATCAGCAGTCGCATAGGTAGTTTCCCCAGTCCAGTTTTCGCTTTTCTCACAGACACATCAGTGTGACACAAAGATGGCGGACTCCCGTAACTTGCAACGTCGAATCATTTTAGCATTCGGATCGCACAATGGATACAGCAGCCGGATCTGGACCGGTAACTGAGCAAACGCTTTACAATCTCATCCTAAAGCGGGCAGAGCAGGCGCCGACACAACCGGCGATCCTGTCGGCACAGGGCGGGATCGTGACCAATGCGATGCTGTGCGCCCTGGTCGAGCGAACAGGCGCGTGGATGCACGGGGCGGGATTTGGCCCGGCCAGCCGCATCGCCCTGATCATGCGAAACGGGCCCGGGCATGCGGCCGCCATCTGCGCATTTGCGAGTTGCGCCGCCTGCGCGCCCCTGAATCCCGATCTGGCCGAGGCGCGATGGCAGGAGACCTTTGCGGCGCTGAGGATCGAGGCCGTCGCCCTTACCCCGGGTCTTTGCGGCGCCGCCGCCCGCGCGGCGCGTGCGATGAACATCCCCGTCATCGAGATCCATGGCGGGGCGGGTATCACCGAGGCCACATATCGCCTGACCGGCGACGATGGCGCCCCGGCCCCCGCCCGCGCCCGGGCCTGGCCCACGCTCGACGACACAGCCTTTGTGCTTGCCACCTCGGGCACCACGTCGCGGCCCAAGGTTGCGCCCGTCAGCCACCGCAATATCAGCCATTCGGGGCACAACACCGCGACGGCGCTGGCGCTGACCCCGCAGGACCGGCTGTTGGGGGTCTTGCCGCTGCATCATGCCCATGGCCTGATCTCGGGCCTGATGGCGAGCCTGGCCGGCGGGGGAAGCGTGATCTGCATGGAGGGGTTCGAGGTGGGCCGGTTCTTTGACCTGCTCAGCACACTGACCCCCAGTTGGTACACCGCCGTGCCTGCCATTCATCAGGCAGTGCTGGACGCGGCGCCGCAACACGCCGAGGCGATTGCCGGCCACGGGTTGCGCCTGGTCCGCTCGGCCTCGGCCCCGCTTGCGCCCGAACGCTTCGCGGCGCTCGAGGCCCTGTTTGAGGTGCCGGTGATTGAAACCTTTGGCATGACCGAAGCGACCTCGCAGGTCGCGTCGAACCCGCTGGCGCCGGGTCGGCAAAAGCCCGGCTCGGTCGGCATTGCGGCGGGCCCGGAGATCCGGATCACCGATGACCATGGCGCCCGATGCCCGGCCGGCACGGTCGGTCAGATCCACTTGCGCGGCGCGAGCATCATCCGCGGCTATGACGACCCGGCCGAAACGCGCGCGGCCTTTGCCGAGGCGGGCTGGTTGCGAACCGGTGACCTCGGCTATCTCGATTCCGAGGGGTATCTCTTTATCGTCGGGCGGCTGAGCGAGGTGATCAATCGCGGCGGTGAGAAGCTGATGCCGCAACGGATCGAGGCGGCGCTGCGACAGCACCCGGGCGTCAGGGAGGCGGTTGTCTTTGCCGCGCCCCACCGGCGCCTGGGCGAAGACGTCGCGGCGGCCATCGTCGCCGCAGACAGCCAGGGCCTGACCGAAACCGCCCTGCGCGCTTTCGCTCTGGCGTGCAAAGACCTCTCTGATGCCGAGATTCCCCGCCGCATCCTGATGGTCGAGGCGATCCCGAGAAACCCGCTGGGCAAGCTCCAGCGCGCGCGCCTCGCGGCGCATTTCGGCATCACGGACCCGGGCGAAGGACCAGGCGGCACAAACGCCATTCCCCCGGAGACCGGGACCGAGCGCCTGCTGGTGCCCATCTGGGCGGAGGTGTTCAATCTGCAGACGGTCGGTGTCGAGGAGGATTTCTTTCAATTGGGCGGCGATTCGCTGCTCGCGGTGCAGATCGCCCTGCGGATCGCAGAGCGGCTGGGGGTCGTGGTGTCGCTGCGCACCCTGTTCGAGACCCCGACGATCCGTACCCTTGGCGCTTATATCGACTCGCCCCGGGCCCGGGCCGATCGGGGTTTCGAGCTGTCACGGCCGGTGAACCCGAGCCTGCAGCACCCCGCCTCGATCTCTCAGGAACATATTCTGGATATGGAGGCGGGGCTGGGCGGCTTTTCCAGCTATACGATCCCGCTG
>JBCCHW010000213.1:0-5411 GCA_039028555.1 Pseudomonadota bacterium
GACATAACGTCCGCGGCGCGTGTTTCTTTGCAGTATGAAATCAGCCCCGCCGCGGCCGGCAACCGCGAGCACCAGGCATGGCTGAGACAGAGATCGCGATCCGGCTCTTCAACACGGCGAGCAAGCAAAAAGAGCTGCTGCGCCCGCTCGACCCGCAGAATGTGCGGATGTATGTCTGCGGACCCACCGTCTATGACCGGGCGCATATCGGCAATGCCCGCCCGGTGGTGGTGTTTGACGTGCTGTTCCGGCTGCTCCGCCATGTTTATGGCGCCGATGCTGTGACTTACGCGCGAAACTTCACGGATGTCGACGACAAGATCAACGCAAAGAGCGCCGAGACCGGCCGCCCGATCCGCGACATCACCGATGAGACCATCGGCTGGTATCACCAGGACATGGACGCGCTGGGCGCGCTGCGCCCCACGCACGAGCCGCGCTGCACCGAATACATCGCGCCCATGGTCGCGATGACCGAGCAGTTGATCGCCAAGGGTTTTGCCTATGCGGCCGAGGGGCATGTGCTGTTCTCGGTCGATGCCTATGACGCCTATGGCGGGCTCTCGGGCCGCTCGGTCGAGGATATGATCGCGGGCGCCCGGGTCGAGGTGGCGCCCTACAAAAAGAACCCGATGGACTTCGTGATCTGGAAGCCCTCCACCGGCGACCAGCCCGGCTGGGACAGCCCCTGGGGACGCGGGCGCCCGGGCTGGCATATCGAATGCTCGGCCATGGCGCGGGAACTGCTGGGCGAAGTGTTCGACATCCATGCCGGCGGCATCGATCTGCAGTTTCCCCATCACGAGAACGAACTCGCGCAAAGCTGCTGCGCCCACGGCACCGAACGGATGGCCAATTTCTGGCTGCATAACGAGATGATCCGGGTCGAAGGGCAGAAGATGTCGAAAAGCCTCGGCAATTTCTTCACCGTGCGCGATCTGCTGGACAAGGGGATCCCGGGCGAGGTGATCCGCCTGGTGCTGCTCTCGACGCATTACCGCTCGCCGCTGGACTGGACGGAGAGCCGTGCATCGGTTGCGAAAGGTATCTTGTCGAAATGGCGGAAGAGCGTCGAAGGCGTCGAGCCCGCGCCCACGGTTCCCGAAGAATTTGTCGGAGCAATTGCTGATGATCTCAATACCTCTAAGGCGATCAGCATCTTACATAAATTGGCAGAAGAGAAGAAGCTGCCGGAACTCCTCGCGTCGGCCAACCTGCTCGGCCTTCTAACGGATGAACTGGGTGAATGGGCGGTTCCTCGGTTCGTAGAAGCTGGAGGTGTGAAATTTGGAACCGATCGCGCAACCGCAGAGATGATCGACCGGCTCGTGCAGGATAGGAGTGCTGCAAAGGCATCGAAGGATTTCACCCGAGCGGACACCCTGCGCGATGCTTTGGAGGATGCCGGGATCATCGTCAGGGACACGCCCGATGGCGCTGTTTGGGAGTTTGGTGAATCTGTGGACCTTGGCAAGCTGGAGGCGCTCCGATGACCCGCGATCGTCTCTACCTTTTCGACACCACTCTGCGCGATGGGCAACAGACGCAAGGCGTCGATTTCTCGGTCGAGGACAAGATCCGCATCGCCCGGGCGCTCGACGATCTGGGGCTCGACTATATCGAGGGGGGGTGGCCCGGCGCCAACCCCACCGACAGCGAGTTCTTTCGCCAGGCCCCGACAACGCGGGCAAGGTTCCTCGCCTTTGGCATGACCAAGCGCGCGGGCCGCTCGGCCGCCAATGACGATGTGCTGGCCGAGGTGGTCAATGCGGGTACCCAGACCGTGTGTCTGGTCGGCAAATCCCACGACTTTCACGTCGAGAAAGCGCTCGGCATCACGCTGGATGAAAACCGCGAGAACATCCGCGAAAGCTTCCGTCACCTGACCGGGCTGGGCCGCGAGGCGCTGTTCGATGCCGAGCATTTCTTTGACGGCTACAAGGCGAACCCCGATTACGCGCTTGCCTGCCTCGACGCAGCGATGGAGGGGGGCGCGCGCTGGGCCGTGCTGTGCGATACCAATGGCGGGACGCTGCCCCAGGAAATCGGCGAGATCGTCGCGCAGGTCTGCGCCCGGATCCCCGGCGCCCATGTGGGCATCCACACCCATAACGATACCGAAAATGCGGTGGCCGGCAGCCTGGCTGCGGTCGAGGCGGGGGCGCGTCAGATCCAGGGAACGCTGAACGGGCTGGGGGAGCGGTGCGGCAACGCCAACCTCACCTCGCTGATCCCGACGCTGCTGCTCAAGCCGCGCTATGCGCAGGCCTTTGAAACCGGGGTCGCGCCCGACGCGCTGCCCCGGCTGAAGGCGACCAGCCATATGCTGGACGAGATCCTGAACCGCACGCCGGACCGGCATGCGGCTTATGTGGGCTCGGCCGCTTTTGCGCATAAGGCGGGGCTGCATGCCTCGGCCATCGTCAAGGATCCCTCGACCTATGAACATGTCCCGCCCGAGGCTGTGGGGAACGAGCGCGTGGTGCCGATGTCGAACCAGGCCGGGCGGTCGAACCTGTTGCGTAGACTGGCCGAATCCGGGATCGAGGTGGCGAAGGACGATGCCCGCCTCGGCACCCTGTTGACGCTGGTCAAGGAGCGCGAGGATCAGGGCTGGGCCTATGATCAGGCGGGCGCGAGCTTTGATCTGCTGGCGCGGCGCCATCTCGACCAGCTTCCCCGGTTCTTTGAGGTTGATCGCTATCGCGTCTCGGTCGAGCGGCGGTTCAACGCCCGCGGCGAACGGGTCACGGCGTCCGAGGCCGTCGTGGTGGTGCATCTGGATGGCGAGCGCAAGATCTCGGCCAGCGAGAGCCTCGATCCGGTCACGCGTGAGGATCAGGGGCCGGTCAACGCGCTGGCGCGCGCGCTGCAAAAGGATCTGGGCCGCTATCAGGCCCATATCGCCGATCTGCGCCTGACCGATTTCAAGGTCAGGATCATCGGCGACGGGACCGAGGCGGTGACCCGCGTGCTGTTGGAAAGCGGCGACAGCCAGGGCGGCAGCTGGGCGACGCTGGGCGTCTCGGCCAACATCGTCGATGCCAGCTTTCAGGCGCTGGAGGATGCGGTCATCACCAAGCTGATCCGCGAGGGGGCGCCGGCGGCGCGTGGCTGAACCGGCGCTCAGCCCCTGTGCCGAGGCTGTCCGCGCCGCGGATCCCGACATGTTCCTGGCGGCGATGTTCGCGCCCGAGCCGCTGCGCGAGCGGCTGATGGTGCTGATCGCCTTTGACATCGAGCTCTCGCGCGCCGTGCATCGCCGGGCCGAGCCGGTGATCGCCGCGATGCGGCTGCAATGGTGGCGCGACGTGGTGGCCGAGGCCGTGGCGGGCGCGCCGCCCCGCGAGCACGAGGTTGCCCGCCCGCTTGCCCTGATGATCCGCGGGGCCGGGCTGTGCGCCGGGGATCTCGACCCGATGATCGCGGGGCGCGAGATCGAGCTCGACGCGCCCTTCACGCCTGAGCGGTTCGATGCCTGGGCCGCGGCGCGCTTTGGCGGCCTGCTCGCCGCCGGGTGCCGGCTGGCGGCGGTGCGGGCCGAGCGCGCCGCGCAGGTTGCAGGGCGCGCCATGGCGGTCAGCTTTGCGCTGCGCCATGCGCGGGCGATGGCGGGGGAGGGGGTGTATCTGCTGCCCATGGCCGGGCTCGACCGGGCCGCGCTGTCACGGGCAGAGACGACACCCGGGCTGCGCTCGCTGGCCGCCGGGCTGGCCGGGGACGCGATTGCGCGGCGCCGGGCCTTGCCGCGACGGGGGGTGCCGGGGCGGGCCAAGCCGGTGCTGCGCCTCGGCTGGCGCTCATGGCGTCAACTGCGCACCGCGCAAAAGCCCGATATGGATCTGGCCCGCGATTTCCTGAACCCGCCGGGCGGCGCCGCGCCACGTCTGACGTGGATGGCGCTCAGCGGTGGCTGGTGAGCCCTGGCGCCAACTGGCTCAGCATTTCTTCAGCACATAGACCGTACAGCGCAGATCGGTGCCGGGGATATGGTCGCCATATTCCTTGAAAATCATCTGTGCCATCCAGCAATCGCAGATCTCGCCGATATGGCGCTCGATCGACCCATCCTGGGCCGAAAAGTCGTTGATCGAGAAGACAAAGCACCCGCCCTTTGGCAGCTTTCCCAGAATCTGGTCCATCACGGTGACCGGCATGTAGTCTGGCGAGATGCACCCGATGGCCGCCGCGTGGTGATACAGATCGCCGGGCATTTCCAGCGGCCTGGACATGTCGCAAAGCTCCAGCGCACGATAGAGGCCGGTTTTCTCCCGCGCCTTGTCGAGCATGCCGTGAGAAAGGTCGAACCCGTCGATCGCCGTGAAACCCTGGGCGCGCAGGGCAAGGCCGGACAACCCGGTGCCGCAGGCCAGATCCATGATCGGTTGGGTCGGGTCGTCGACCGCGTCGCGCAGCGCCTTGGCACAGCGTTCGGGTGTGACATAGCCGTTTTCGGAAAGCTCGTCTTCATAGCCCTCGGCCCAGCCGGTGTAGAATTTGCCGACCGCGTCGGAGCCGTCCATGCCATAGGCGTTCTTCAGCCCATCGGTTACCTTTTCAACGTCCCGGTCATTTGGCATCGGCTCTCACGCGGCGGCTGACGATTCGCACTCACCATACCACGTATCGATGCTGGCCAAGGCGCGGGCGGCATAGGCCCCGGCGCGGGCCTTTTTGCCCTTGCGACCTTTGCGCAGATCTTCGGTCAGGGGCGGGAACAGACCGAAATTCACATTCATCGGCTGAAAAGTCGCCGCCTCGGCGCCGCCGGTGATGTGGGCGAGCAGGGCGCCCATCGCCGTCTCGCGCGGCGGGGGCAGAACGGGGCGGCCAAGCTGTTCCCAGGCCGCGAACCGCCCGGCGAGCATGCCCATGGCGCCCGATTCGACATAGCCCTCGACGCCGGTGATCTGCCCGGCAAAGCGCAGCCGGGGGCAGACGCCCAGCCGCATCAGCGGGTCGAGCAGGCGCGGTGAGTTCAGGAAGGTGTTGCGGTGGATCCCGCCAAGGCGTGCAAAGCGCGCCGCCTCGAGCCCGGGGATCATCGCCAGCACCGCGGCCTGGGCGCCGTATTTCATCTTGGTCTGAAAGCCGACGATATTGTAAAGCGTGCCCAGCGCATTATCCCGCCTCAGCTGAACGATTGCATGGGGTTTGACGGCCGGATTGTGCGGGTTGGTCAGCCCCACCGGCTTCATCGGACCATAGCGCAGCGTCTCGCGCCCGCGCGCGGCCATGACCTCGACCGGCAGGCACCCTTCGAAATAGGGCGTGTCCTGCTCCCAGTCCTTGAACTCGGTCTGATCGGCGCCGAGCAGCGCGTCGAGAAAGGCGTTGTACTGGGCCTCGTCCATCGGACAGTTGAGATAGGCCGTGCGGTCCTCTTGCGTTTCGCCCTTGTCATAGCGCGA
>JBCCHW010000214.1:0-5375 GCA_039028555.1 Pseudomonadota bacterium
CGGCACCCTTTTTCGAGCCGCCCGAGAAGACGATGATCCGCCGGCCGTTAAAGGCCGATTTCACGCAATCGGCGACCCGGGCGGCCTGGGTCGAGATGTCGATCTTTTCGTCCTCATAGACCTTTTTCGCTTCCTTGAGCGAGAGGTGGTCGGTCGAGAGCTTTACCTTGATCACATGCGCGCCCAAGAGGGCGGCGATCTGGGTCGCATAGGCGCCGATATCGATGGCGGTCTCGCCATCCTTGTCGAGGGCCTCGCCACGGGGGTACGACCAGATGACGGTCGCGATGCCGACGGCGGCAGCCTCGTTGCGCATCTCGGCGATCTCTTCGAACATGTCGAGGCCGGCGCTCGACCCGGGATAGACCGTAAAGCCGATGGCGGCACAGCCCAGACGCAGCGCATCGTCGACCGAGGCGGTGATCGCCTGATCCTTGGGCGCTTCGGACGGGATCAGCGAGTTGGCCGAGTTTGCCTTGAGGATCGTCGGGATCTGACCGGCAAAGGCATCCGCCCCCGCCTCGATCATGCCGAGCGGTGCGGCGTAGGCGTTCAGGCCCGCATCGATGGCCAACTGATAGTGATAATGGGGATCATAGGCATCCGGGTTCGGCGCAAAGCTGCGGGCCGGGCCATGCTCGAACCCCTGATCGACGGGCAGGATGATCATCTTGCCGGTGCCGCCAAGCTTGCCGGTCATCAGCATCCGGCAGAGGTTCCCCTTGACGCCGGGATTGTCGGATTCGTAGTTGCTCAGGATTTTCTGGACAGTACGTGTCGCTTTCATCAGAGACCTCTAGACGGCTGAAAAATGGACTGAGAAGCGGTTACTAGCCGCCCTTTCAGGGGTCAAGCGTCTAGACGCCGCAAGAGGCGATTTCGGGGCAGGAATCCGGCCCGTTTCAGCCCGGGGCAGCGGCAAAACGCCCGAACCGGCTCACACTTCGAGCGCTGCGACCCCGGGCAGGGTCTTGCCTTCGAGCCATTCGAGGAAGGCCCCGCCCGCCGTCGAGACATAGGAGAAATGCGCGCCCGCGCCCGCCGCGTTCAGTGCCGCGACCGTGTCGCCGCCGCCTGCAACACTCAGCAGGCTGCCCGCATCGGTCAATTCGGCCGCTTTGCGCGCGGCGGCGTTGGTGGCCATGTTGAAGGGTTCGATCTCGAACGCGCCCAACGGGCCGTTCCAGACCACGGTTTTTGCCCCTTCGAACCGCGCGCTGATATCGGCAACCGATTGCGGGCCCGCATCCAGGATCATCGCATCAGCGGGGCAGGCATCAACGGGCACGGTTTCGCTGGGGGCGTTCGCCGCGAATTCGCGTGCCACAACCACATCGACGGGCAGGACAAGTTCACAGGATGCGGCCGCCGCCTTTGCCATGATCTCGCGGGCGGTGTCGGCCAGGTCATGCTCGCAAAGCGACTTGCCGACATCGATCCCCTTGGCGGCGAGAAAGGTATTGGCCATGCCGCCGCCGATGACGATCTGATCGACCTTGGTGATCAGATTGCCCAGCAGGTCGAGCTTGGTCGACACCTTCGCCCCGCCGACCACCGCAATGACGGGATGTTCGGGATTGCCGAGCGCCTTGCCCAAGGCCTCGAGTTCGCTTTGCATCAGGCGCCCCGCGGCAGAGGGGAGCAGCCGGGCGAGCCCCTCGGTCGAGGCATGGGCCCGGTGCGCGGCAGAGAAGGCATCGTTGACATAGACATCGCCAAGTTTCGCCAGCGCCGCCGCGAAATCAGGATCATTTGCTTCTTCGCCGGGATGAAACCGCGTGTTTTCGAGCAGCACCAGATGGTCCTGCGGCGTGCCGTCGATGGCGTGATCGACCACAGTGCCGATGTAATCGCCGATAAAGCGCACCGGCAGCCCCGTGGCCTCTTCCAGCGCCGGGCGAAGCACGCCCACAGACATCTCCGGTCTGGCTTCGCCCTTTGGGCGCCCGAAATGGGCGAGCAGGATCACCTGCCCGCCGGCGGCGACGATATCCTTGACGGTCGGGACGATGGCGCGGACCCGGGTGTCATCCGTGACTTTGCCCTCACTGACCGGAGCGTTGATGTCGACTCTGACCAGGACACGCTTATGTTTAAGGTCCAGATCATCAAGGGTACGAAATGTCATCAGCAGCCTCCAATTCAGATCGCCCACCTTCTTGCCGACCCGGCGCCGGGTTGCAAGCTGCGATTGAGGATGTCGACAATGCATCGCAGTCCGGCTTAAGTGTGATGCGAATAGACGAGTGAACGGAGATCCCGATGCAGACCTTGCCGCGTAAAGGCGCACCTGCTCATACAGATCGCTCCGCGATGCATGAGCACGATCACAAAGAGTGCATCAACCGGGTTCTGAGCCTGGCGGACGCGATGAGCGAAACGGAGAATCTGCGCCTGACGCCCGTACGCCGCCGGGTTCTGGAAATCCTGCTCGAAACACATGAGGCGATGGGGGCCTATGATCTTCTCAAACGCCTGGATGCCGAGGGGATGAAGGCGCAGCCGCCGGTGGCCTACCGGGCGTTGAGCTTTCTTCAGGAGAATGGCTTTGTCCACAAGATCGAAGCGCTGAACGCCTATGTCGCCTGTATGCATCCCGATCAGGATCACACACCCGCCTTCATGATCTGCCGGGGTTGCGGCGCGGTGGCGGAGACGATCTCGGACATGCCCAACCATGCGTTTGAGGACGCGGCGAAAAATGTCGGCTTTCAGATTGAAAGCGCGGTGATCGAAATGCAGGGTTTGTGCCCAAACTGCCAGCCATCACCGGCATGATCCGATGTGAGGCCAGCGATTTGCCGGACGGCCCGGGCCTGCGCCGGGTTCTGAACAATTGGTGATCACATCCAGGTTGGAAAGATCGAGGCCATTGTCGGCCAGTCCAATGTAGGCCAGTCTATCGTAGGCCAATCCATTGTCGGCCAGTTCATTGTCGGCCCGAACCTGTCGGGCAAATCTGCGTCGCTGCTCGCGCTCGGGCTTTTCGGATGACCTGTCTCTTTCGGTCGGTACCCGGCGGGTCGTGAGGCTTACTCGTTGCCCGCGCGTTGCTCGCCGACCTTTGACAATCGCCGCACGATGATCTGGCGCAGGTCGTGCATGGCGAGCAAAAGCGGATCCGAGGCGGTGAGGATCTCTTCGTCATCCGCCTCGCGTGAGACCCAGTGCGCGATCAGGTTGATCTCGCGCACAAAGGTTTCGGCGTCGGTTTCCTCGGCATCTGCTTCCTGCGCCGCGATCCATTGCTCGATCTCGGCGTGTTCCGCATCGGTGGGAGGGTTGCGCTTTTGCGCGCGGATCTCGCCCTTGCCATTTATCGTGGCGATCTGGATCATCTCGAGGCGGCGTTGGCGGTTCTCCACATCCAGACGGAATGCAAATGCGCCCTGCTTTCGCTTTCGGAAGTAAAGCTTCATCTGCACCTATCCCGGAGAACGGGAAAACTCCCCCAAGTTTCGATTGATAATCGCTGGGCAGGATATCTCAATACGCCAGTCTCAGGAAGGGGATTGGCGGAGCTACCCCGATACAGCGGGTGTCCTAATTCGAGGCATCAGCGGCAGTGTCGCGCGCCGGCGAACGCATCCCCCGGGCGCGGGTCGCGCGCCCGGAAACGGTCGTGCGGACCGATGCCGCGCAGATCGCACCCGTCAGCTCAGGCTGGCACAGAACCGTTGGATCCGGCTGCACGCTTCCTCCAGCGCCTCGTTCGAGGTGGCATAGCTTGCGCGGAATGCCGGGCTTGTGCCGAATGCGGCACCATGGACAACGGCGACGCCTTCGGTCTCCAGCAACTCGGTCACGAAATCCTCGTCATTTTCGATGACCTTGCCCGACGGGGCTGTTTTGCCGATGCATCCCGCAATCGAGGGGTATACGTAAAACGCCCCCTCCGGCGTCGGGCAGACGAGGCCCTTGGCCTGGTTCAGCATCGAGACGACAAGATCGCGGCGTCCCTCGAACAGTTTGGCATTCTCGGGGATGAAATCCTGGGTGCCGTTCAGGGCCTCGACCGCCGCCCACTGGCTGATCGAGCAGGGGTTGGAGGTCGACTGGCTCTGCACCTTGCGCATCGCGGCGATCAGTTTCTCGGGCCCTGCCGCATATCCGATCCGCCAGCCGGTCATCGAATAGGCTTTCGAGACGCCGTTGACCGTCAGCGTGCGGTCGATCAGGCCGGGCTCGACCTGGGCCGGGGTGCAGAACTCGTAAGGCGGATAGACGATATGCTCGTACATGTCGTCCGTCATGATCCAGACATGGGGATGGCGCATCAGAACATCGGTCAGCCCCTTGAGCTCGTCATGGGTATAGCCGGCGCCCGAGGGGTTCGACGGGGAGTTAAAGATCAACCATTTCGTCTTTGGCGTGATCGCCGCTTCGAGCGTCTCGGGCGTGATCTTGAACGCCGAGTCGATGGTTGTCTCGATGATCACCGGCTCACCGCCGCCCATCAGAACCATGTCGGGATAGCTGACCCAGTAGGGCGCGGGGATCAGCACCTCGTCACCCGGGTTCAGCGTGGCGATCAGAGCGTTGTAGAGCACCTGTTTGCCCCCGGTGCCGACCGAGATCTGCGAGGGTTCGTAATCCAGGCCGTTCTCGCGTTTGAATTTCGCCGCGATGGCCTGTTTCAGCTCGGGAATCCCGTCAGGCGCGGTGTACTTGGTAAAGCCCTCGTCGATTGCGCGTTTCGCCGCCGCCTTGATGTTGTCGGGCGTGTCGAAATCGGGCTCGCCGGCGCCGAGGCCGATCACGTCCTTGCCCGCGGCCTTGAGCTCCCGCGCCTTGTTCGAAACGGCGATGGTGGGAGAAGGTTTCACACGTGCCAGGCTGTCGGCAATGAAAGACATAGCGCACTCCGTCGGTAGGGAAAGACGCCCCGTGTCTAGGGCCGGTTTGGTTTGCGCTCAAGAGGAATCGCGGAAAATGCGGAGATTGCCTCTTTTGCGCGCATTCGCGGTTGCTGAGATCTGCCGAGGTGTCTGGCATGATTAGGTGCCCAGGACACGCATAGGTAAAGTTGGGCATCCGACCAAGCGACGGATTCTCGGCAACATTACCTCTGTGGTCAAAAGATGGCAGATCATGAATAGATCAAGTTGTCGTCGCGTCAAGCTGTTCAAAAGCGGAACAAAGTGCGATTCCAGCCCGACCTCAATCTGCCGACTGATGTTCACAGATTTGTCAAAAAATGGCCGGTTTTAGCGGAGTGAAGAGATTCGCACCCCTTGCGTTTCGGCGACCTGCTGCTTTCAGATGTTCGCCGATCTGTTTGATTTATGTACATTGCTTCTGAATTGCCTCAGATCGGCGCAGTTATTGCACTAAATCAGCATGGCGCCAGATCGGGGGCGAGCGCTCTATCCGGC
>JBCCHW010000215.1:0-5320 GCA_039028555.1 Pseudomonadota bacterium
GTGGGGCGAAACCCCATATAGGAGCGGCGTTTCCGGAAGTCAGCACACTTCCGGTCCCGGGATAGGCCCGGGATCGCCACCGGTCAGCGCGTTGCGCCCACCGGTGCGTTTGTCGTTTGGACCCTGCCTGGGGAGGGCTGCGCATGTTTGAATCCCTGTCAGAACGCCTCTCCGGTGCGCTGGAGAAGCTGACCGGCAAGGGCGCGCTGAGCGAGGAGGATGTGAAAACAGCCCTCCGCGAAGTGCGTGTCGCCCTGCTCGAGGCGGATGTCTCACTCCCCATCGCGCGCGATTTCATCAAGCAGGTGCAGGAACAGGCTACCGGCCAGTCGGTGCTGAAATCGGTCACGCCGGGCCAGATGGTCGTCAAGATCGTCCATGACGAGATGGTCAAGGTGCTGGCAGGCGAGGATCCCGATCCCGGCAGTCTCAAGATCGACACGCCGCCCGCCACGATCCTGATGGTGGGGCTTCAAGGGTCTGGTAAGACCACGACGACCGCGAAACTTGCACGCCGCCTGAAAGAGCGCGACGGCAAGCGGGTGCTGATGGCCTCGCTCGACACGCGCCGCCCGGCGGCGATGGAGCAACTGGCGGTGCTGGGCACTCAGATCGGCACGGATACGCTGCCAATCGTACAGGGCCAGAACGCCGTCGCGATTGCCAAGCGGGCAAAACAACAAGCGACTCTAGGCGGTTACGACGTCGTCATGCTCGATACCGCTGGCCGGCTCTCGATCGATGACGAGTTGATGAACGAGGTCGAGGCGGTCCGCGACAGCGCCCAGCCCAACGAGACCCTGCTGGTCGTCGACGGGCTTACCGGCCAGGATGCGGTGGCAACGGCCGAGAATTTCAACGGGCGTATCGGCATCTCGGGCGTGGTGCTGACCCGCATGGATGGCGACGGGCGCGGCGGGGCGGCGCTCTCGATGCGGGCGGTGACCGGTCGGCCGATCAAGTTTGTCGGCCTGGGCGAAAAGATGGACGCGCTCGAAGAGTTCCACCCCGAACGGGTTGCGGGACGGATCCTGGGCATGGGCGATATCGTCTCGCTCGTCGAAAAAGCGCAGGAGACGATCGAGGCCGACGAAGCCAAGCGCATGATGAAACGGTTCCAAAAGGGCCGTTTCGACATGAACGACCTGCGCAACCAGATCGAACAGATGCAGAATATGGGCGGGATGCAGGGCATCATGGGGATGCTGCCGGGCATGGGCAAGGTCTCGAAACAGATCGAGGATGCAGGATTTGACGACAAGGTTCTGCGTCGCCAGATCGCCATCATCGACTCGATGACCAAGCAGGAACGCAAAAAGCCCGAATTGATGAAGGCGAGCCGCAAGGAACGGGTGGCAAAGGGGTCGGGCAACCAGGTCTCGGATGTGAATAAGCTGCTGAAAATGCACCGACAAATGGCCGACATGATGAAAAAGATCGGCAAGGGTGGCAAGCGCGGCATGATGAACATGATGAAGCAGATGATGGGCGGCAAAGGCATGCCCGGCATGCCGCCCGGTGGGATGCCCGGCGCAATGCCGGGGGGTGGCGCGCTGCCCGATCCCGGACAGATGCCGAAACTGCCAGGCGGCCTTGGTGGTCTTGGCGGAGGGTCATCGCTGCCGCCGGGCCTCGGCGGTCTCGGAGGCTTTGGCAAAAAGAAATGATCACCAGCGCGCCCATCATTGAAACGGAGCGTCTGACGCTGCGCGGCCACCGGATGGAGGACTTCGCTCCATATGCCGCGGTGATGGCGTCTGATCGTGCGCGGTATATGGGCGGCCCGCTGGATCAGCAGCGCGCCTGGGCCGGGTTCTGCCGCGATGTGGCGCAATGGGCCTTGCTTGGTCATGGCGCCTGGGCGGTTACCGACCGCGAGAACGGCCTGTTCCTCGGCCAGATCGGGATCAACCGGCATCCCTATTTCCCGGAAACCGAGCTCGGCTGGCTCGTGACCGCCAGTGCCGAGGGAAAGGGTATCGCCGGTGAGGCGGCGACCGCCGTGCGCGACTGGGCCTGGCGTGTTCTGGGCTTGGCGACTTTGGTCAGCTATATCCACCGCGAGAATGCGGCATCGGTCGCCCTGGCCGAACGCCTTGGCGCCGCGCGCGATGACCAAGCGCCCGCCTGCCCCTATGCGGACCATGTGGTCTATCGCCACCCGGCGCCGGAGGCGGCGTGATGGCGATCCCTGTCATCGAGACCGAGCGTCTGATCCTGCGTGGCATCGGGCCTGAGGATGCCGAGGCCTGCATCGCCTTCATGATCAGTTCGCGGGCGGAATACATCGGGCGCAAAAAGGATCGCCGCGAGGCCTGGCGCACTGTTGCCACCCTGATCGGGCATTGGACCCTGCGCGGCTATGGTCCCTGGGCGGTGGCGGATCGCGGCGACAACCGGATTCTGGGCGTTATCGGTCCCTGGTGCCCGGAGGGCTGGCCGGAGGCGGAGATGAGCTGGTCGGTCTTTGCCGAGGCCGAGGGCAGGGGCATCGCGCGCGAGGCGGCACTGGCCGCGCGCGATCATGCCTATCGCGAGCTGGGGTGGAAGACGGCCGTCAGCTATATCGACCCGGAGAACGCCCGCTCGATCCGCCTGGCCCAGACGCTTGGCGCGGTGCTTGATCCCGATGCGCCGCATCCCGATTTCGATGGCGACGCCTGTGTCGTCTATCGCCACCCGGCGCCGGAGGAAGTCCGATGAGCGACGCCAAGAAGGCCGAGGCCGTGCTGAGCGAGCTGCGGGCCTCGATCGACAATCTCGACGCGATCCTGGTCCATACTCTCGCCGAACGGTTCAGATGCACCCAGGCTGTGGGTCGGTTGAAGGCCGAACATGCGCTGCCGCCGGCCGACCCCGAGCGCGAGGCGCGCCAGATCGACCGGCTCGAAGCGCTGTGCGCTGACAGCGGTCTCGACCCGGTTTTCGCGAAAAAGTTTCAGCGGTTCATCATCGACGAGGTGATCCGCCACCACCGTCAGTTCCAGAAATAGGCCCCGATCCGGGGTCGCATAGTCAGATCAAGGAGAAACGACATGGCTATCAAGATCAGGCTCGCCCGCGGCGGGTCGAAGAAACGTCCCTTTTACCGCATCGTGGCGGCCGACAGCCGGATGCCGCGCGATGGTCGCTATATCGAGCGGTTGGGGACGTATAATCCGTTGCTCCCGAAGGATTCGGAAGAGCGGGTCAAGATGAACATGGACCGCGTGCAGCACTGGCTGGGCGAAGGCGCGCAGCCGACCGACCGGATCAGCCGCATGCTGGAAGCCGCCGGCGTGATCCCGGCGAAGAAACGCGCCAATGTGCAGAAGGCCGAGCCTGGCAAGAAGGCTCAGGAACGTGCGCAGGAGAAGGCCGACAAGGCTGCAGCTGCGGCAGAGGCGGCGGCACAAGCCACCGAAGCGCCGGCAGAAGAAGCGACGGCGGAAGAGTAAGCCAAGGCGGAGTAATCCGCCTGGCGCCTCCCAAAGCGCGCCCCAATCCACCGCCCCCCCCCACCCCCCCCCCAGGCGCGCGGGGACATAGGGCGCGCGGTGACTTCGGGCGCGCTTTGGGAGGAGGGATATGGTGGCTGGAAAGCTGTGCGAGACCATGGTCTGTGTCGGCGCGATTGCCGGCGCTTTTGGCGTGCGTGGCGAGGCGCGGATCAAATCCTTTTGCGCCGAGCCCGGGGCGATCGCAGACTACGGTCCGCTTTTTACCGAGGCGGGTGGGCAACATGATCTTAGTCTTACCCGTGAGGTGAAGGGCGGCTTTGCCGCCCGGCTTTCGGGTGTGGTCACGCGCGAGGATGCCGAGGCGCTGAAGGGAACGCGGCTATATGCCCGGCGGGAGGTGCTGCCCAATTTGCCCCAGGACGAGTTCTATCACACCGATCTGATCGGGTTGGAGGTGGTCGACACCGGCGGGGTCTATCTGGGTCGCATCCGTGCGGTGCATGATTTTGGCGCCGGCGATGTGCTCGACATCGTGGGCGGCGAGACACCGATCATGCTGCCCTTTACGCGTGAGGCGGTTCCGACAGTGGATCTGACGGCGGGCCGCGCGGTCGCCGATCCGCCCGGGGAAATCTCGGAAAGGGATTCCGATGACGGATAAACCGCGATCTCACGGCATGCTGCGCCCTGTGGTTTCGGCGCAGCCGCGCCCGCTGATCGAGCCGAAACTGCATGTCGGCGCCTTTCGCGCCAAGGTTCTGACGCTGTTTCCGGGGATGTTTCCCGGGCCCTTGGGTGACTCGCTGACCGGCAAGGCGTTGAAAGACGGGAAGTGGTTCCTCGAAGCCATTGATATCCGGCGCTTTGCGACCGACAGGCATCGCACGGTCGACGACACGCCCGCGGGCGGTGGCGCCGGGATGGTCATGAAGCCCGATATCATCGCAAAAGCTCTGGACTTTGCTGCCCGGGATAGTCTAGATGACCGCGCTCGCTGGCCGGTGATCTATCTCAGCCCGCGCGGCCGGCCGCTGACGCAGTCGATGGCGGCGCGGTGGGCCAAGGGGGTGGGCATCACCCTGTTGGCCGGCCGGTATGAAGGTGTCGATCAGCGGGTGCTGGATGCGCGAGGGGTCGAGGAGATCTCGATCGGTGACTTCGTCCTGACGGGCGGAGAGATCCCGGCGATGACCCTGCTCGACGCGGTGGTGAGGCTGTTGCCCGGTGTTCTGGGCAATGATCAAAGCGCCGAAGACGAAAGTTTCTCGCGGGGGCTGTTGGAGCACCCGCACTATACCAGGCCCCAGGTCTGGGAGGGACGCGAGATACCGGAGATTCTCCTCTCTGGCCATCACGCGAAAATCGCCGGATGGCGGCTCTCTCAGGCGGAAAGGCTGACGCAAGAAAGACGCCCCGATCTCTGGCGGGCCTATAGGGCAGCCGATGGAGACACAGAGCTATCGGGCGGCAACACAAACGCCGAATACGGCGATCAAAAGGACTGAGACCATGAACCTGCTTGAACAGCTCGAAGCCGAGCATATCAAAGACCTTGGCAAAGACATCCCCGATTTCGGCGCCGGCGACACCATTCGTGTCGGCTACAAAGTGACCGAGGGGCAACGCACCCGTGTGCAGAATTACGAAGGCGTCTGCATCAGCCGCAAGGGTGGCGACACGCTGGGGGGCTCGTTTACCGTGCGCAAGATCTCGTTTGGCGAGGGCGTCGAGCGTGTGTTCCCGCTTTACAGCCCACAGATCGACTCGATCACCGTCGTGCGCCGTGGCCGGGTGCGCCGCGCCAAGCTTTACTATCTGCGCGAGCGCCGGGGCAAATCGGCCCGTATCGCCGAGAACAGCCACTACAAGCCCAAGAAAGA
>JBCCHW010000216.1:0-5221 GCA_039028555.1 Pseudomonadota bacterium
GGACTGGCTGGGCCCGGATGACCTTGCGCTCAAGATCCAGGAGATCCGCGAGGCGACGGACTGGCAGATTCCGATCCAGCTGAAACTGGGTGCTGCGCGTGTCTATGACGATGTCCGCATGGCGGTGAAATGCGATCCCGACGCGATTTACATCGACGGGATGGAAGGGGGCACCGGTGCCGGTCCGCACCTCGCCACCGAAGATACCGGCGTGCCCGGCATGGCCGCGATCCGTCAGGCCCGCAAGGCGATCGACGACCTTGGCAAGCGGGGCGAGATCACGCTGGTCTATGCCGGCGGCATCCGCAACGGCGCCGATGTGGCGAAAGCGATCGCGCTGGGCGCGGACGCCATCGCGCTCGGCCATTCGGTGCTGATGGCGCTCAACTGCAACAAGGACACCGACGAGGCGAACTATCAGGAGGAGATGGGCGTCGATCCCGGCTATTGCTATCACTGCCATACGGGCCGCTGCCCGGTGGGTGTCGCGACCCAGGATCCCAAGCTGCGCGCGCGGCTGAACCCCGACGAGGCGGCCGAGCGGGTCTATAACTTCCTGCACACGCTCACCATCGAGGCGCAGCTGTTTGCCCGTGCCTGCGGCAAGACCAACCTCCACAGCCTCGAGCCGGAAGATCTGGCCGCGCTGACGATGGAGGCCTCGGCCATGGCGGGCGTGCCGCTGGCAGGCACCGACCATACGGTCGGCGTCGCAGACTATCACCACTTCTGAGGAGACCCGACATGGCAGGAACCAGCTACAAAGGCTCCGAAATCAAGGATGTCGATCAGTTCGTCAAAGGCGACGGGCTGGACTCGGAACGTGAAAAGGAGATCGGCCAGCATATCGGCTATCGCTATGATGTGAACCTGGTCCCCGACTACGCCCGCATCACGCCCTTTCTGACCAAATACATGGAGGTGATGGGCTGGGACGATCTCAACTGGCTTGAAGATGTCCATATGGGCTATGAAGAGGGCAACCCGGCCGTCTTTGATCGCAACATCAACGGTTGGGTGCGCGTGCCCGACGAGATTGTGTTGCCCGACAACCAGCAAGACCGCGACATGATCGCGCGTGAGTTGTTGATCAAGTTCCAGATGTCGCCGAATCATCCGCTGGTGCAACTTCGTCAGGCGTACATGAAATTCTGAGGAGAGACGCCATGCCCCGCCCGATCACGATTGCCTGTCTGCAGACCCGGCCGATGCCGGATTTCGAGACGGCTGTTGCCGAGGCGCTGGGGCTGGCGGAACAGGCGGTGGGGCAGGGGGCCGAGTTCCTTGCCCTGCCGGAATATTGCGGCGGGCTGGTGACCGAGGGTGCCGCGATCAAGGCCCCCGCGGCCGAGGAAGGCGCGCACCCGGTGCTGGCGGCCCTTGCCGGGTTTGCGGCGGCCAGGGGGGTTTGGGTGATGGCCGGCTCGGTCGCCGTGCCGGGCCCCGGCGGGACGATCATGAACCGGGGCGTCGTGATCAATCCCCAGGGCGCGCATGTCACCCATTACGACAAGATCCACATGTTCGACATCCAGTTATCCGAGGCCGAGGTTTACCGCGAAAGCGATTGCGTCTCGCCCGGCTCTGCCGCCTCGCTGGTGCCGACCGATTTCGGGATGATCGGGCACACGATCTGTTACGATTTGCGGTTCCCGGGGCTTTATCGCGATCTGGCGCAGGCGGGGGCCGAGATTCTGGCGGTGCCTGCGGCCTTTACCAGGAAAACCGGCGAGGCGCATTGGCATGTGCTCAACCGCGCCCGTGCGATCGAGAACGGGTGTTTTGTGGTCGCGCCCTGCGCCCATGGCGCGGTGCCCGGCGGGGGCGAGGCCTATGGCCATTCGCTGATCATCGACCCCTGGGGCGAGGTGCTGGCCGATGGCGGCGAAGGGCCCGGGGTGGCCATCGCGACCGTCGATCTCGATGCGGTCGCCACAGCGCGCGGCCGGATCCCCAGCCTCAGCCATGACCGCGCCTATGCGCCGCCCGGCGCGCCGGCCAAGGCGGCTGAGTGATGCTCGCGCTTGGTCTTCCCATCGGTCTCGACCCTCAGGCCGAGGCGCTGCGCACAGGCTTCCTGCGCTGGCAGTGCCGGGTGCGTCAGATGCTGATGCGCGAGGCACAGGGACGCCCGGGCGATCCGATCATGCCGGCGCTGACCCTTGCCGGTGAGACCGAGCCCATGGGCCATGTCATCACCGTGCTCAACAAGGCGCCGGGCCACGACAAGGTGCCGGAGATGCGCCACATGGTGCAAAAGACGCAGGAGCCGCTGCAACGGCGCGAGGCGGCATTGCGGCTGTTCTCCGAGACCTATTTCCAGAAACCGGAGACGTTTTCGGATGTGCTGACGGCGACCTTTCCGCCCGACAGCCCGGGCGCGGCGGCGATCCGCGCGGCGGAGCGGGTGACACTGACCTTCGAGGCATTCTCGCAGCGCTATGACCTCGACTGCCGGGTCTGGCGGCTGACGGAAAAGAACCCGCTGCACGCGGCCACCTGGTGGCACAATCTGTTGTTCAATCCGACGCTGGGAGGCGGGATCACCGTGTTGGGCTTTGAGCCTGACTGGACGACATCGACCGCCTCACCGGACCCAAGGGGATAAGCCATGCCAGCGGGATATGTCATCGGCCAGATGCTGATCAGCGACCCGGAGCAATACGAGAAATACCGCGCCCATGTGGTGGCAACGGTCAAGGCGCATGGCGGGGAGTTTCTGGTCCGCGGCGGGCCTCAGGAGGTTGTCGAGGGCACGCCACCGGGCCCGCGCTCGGTCATCCTGCGCTTTGCCAGCGTCGAGGCGGCCCATGCCTGGTACTACAGCACCGACTATCAAAAGATCATCCCGATCCGACAGGGCGCCTCGACCGGCGCGCTGACGATCGTGGAAGGCGTTTAGACAGATCAACAGGAGACTTGAGCAACATGACCAAACGTGTAGCCGTGATTGGAGCCGGGCCGTCGGGACTGGCACAGCTCCGCGCGTTCCAATCCGCCGAGGCCAAGGGAGAGGAGGTGCCCGAGGTCGTCTGTTTCGAGAAACAATCCGACTGGGGCGGGCTTTGGAACTACACGTGGCGCACCGGCGTGGATGAGCATGGCGAGCCGGTCCACGGCTCGATGTATCGCTACCTCTGGTCGAACGGCCCGAAGGAGGGGCTCGAGTTCGCCGATTACACGTTCGAGGAACATTTCGGCCATCCGATCGCCTCGTACCCGCCCCGGGCGGTCCTGTTCGACTATATCGAGGGGCGCGTGAAAAAGGCCGGCGTGCGCGAAAAGATCCGCTTTTCGACCGTGTGCCGCCATGTCGATTACGACGCGAGCACGGGCAAGTTCACCGTGGCGGTCGAGCACCTGCCGGAGAAAACCAGATACTCGGAAGAGTTCGACAATGTCGTGGTTGCGACGGGCCATTTCTCGACCCCAAACGTGCCCTTTTATCCGGGGTTCGATACGTTCAACGGCCGCGTGCTGCACGCCCATGATTTCCGCGACGCGCTCGAGTTCAAGGACAAGGATATCCTGATCCTCGGCACCTCGTATTCGGCCGAGGATATCGGCTCGCAATGCTGGAAATACGGGGCAAAGTCGATCACGGTCGCGCACCGCACGGCGCCCATGGGCTACGACTGGCCGGAGAATTGGCAGGAAGTGCCGGCCCTGGTGAAGGTGGAAAAGAACACCGCGACCTTCAAGGACGGCACCACCAAGGACGTGGATGCGATCATCCTGTGCACGGGCTACCAGCACTATTTCCCGTTCATGCCAGACGATCTGCGCCTGGTGACAGCCAACCGGCTGGCGACGGCGGATCTCTACAAGGGCGTGGCTTTCGTCAGGAATCCGGCGCTCTTCTACCTGGGCATGCAGGACCAGTGGTACACGTTCAACATGTTCGATGCACAGGCCTGGTGGGTGCGCGACGCGATCATGGGCAGGATCAAGATCCCCGCGGACGAGGCAACCCTGTCGGCCGATGTCGATGCCCGCGTCGAGGCCGAAGATGCAGTGGAAGACGATTACGGCGCCATCCGCTATCAGGGCGACTACACCAGGGAACTGATCGACGAAACCGATTATCCGAGCTTTGACATCGAGGCCGCCAACCAGGCGTTCTTTGAATGGAAAAAGCACAAGAAGCAGAACATCATGACCTTCCGCGACAACGGCTATGTCTCGCCGATGACCGGAACCAAGGCACCGGCGCATCACACGCCATGGAAAGATGCGCTGGATGACAGTCTAGAGAGCTATCTCAAGCGCGAGGCTTAAGTGGGGAAGCAGACCGGGCGTCACGCCAAACCGCGGGCGCCTTTTACACCGGCCAACGAGCCGATCAACCGGGAGAAGTCACTATGAGAAAGTACCTGATTGCCGGCGTTGCAGCCGGCGCGCTCGCCGCACCTGCGATGGCTGCGGACAGCTCGGACCCGATCATCATTCCGACCCATAACTGGTCCAGCCAGATCGTGATGAGCAATGTGGTCGGCCAGATTTTCGAGGGCATGGGCAACAATGTCGAGTATGTCTCGACCGACAGCCAGGCGGTCTATGAAGCCGTGCGGCTGGGCGATGCGACGCTGGAACTCGAAGTCTGGGAAGGCGCCTTTGGCGTGGCCTTCGAGGAAGCGCTTGCCAAGGGCGGGCTTCACGACGCGGGCGACCATAACGCGGTGACCCGCGAAGACTGGTGGTATCCGATGTATGTCAAGGAGATCTGCCCCGGCCTGCCGTCCTGGGAAGCGCTGAACGCCTGCGCCGACAAGTTCGCCACTGCCGAAACCGGTGACAAGGGCCGGTATCTGGGCGGCCCGGTCGACTGGCTCAAGCATGACCAGGAACGGGTCGATGCGCTGGGCATGGACTTTGCCATCGTCAATGCGGGCTCTGCCGCCGCCATCTGGGCCGAACTGGCCGCTGCCGAGAAGGCCGGGCGCCCGATCGTGCATTTCAACTGGACCCCGAATTTCGTCGAAGCGCTCTATCCGGGTGAGTTCGTCGAGTTCCCGGAATATGTCGAGGGCTGCAAGGACGACCCGAGCGTGGGCGTCAACCCCGACGCGACCTATGATTGCGGGAACCCCGCCAACGGCTATCTCAAGAAAGCCGCCTGGGACGGGATGAAGGACAAATGGCCCAAAGCCTATGAGGTGCTGACCAAGATCAGCTTTACCAATCCCCAGATCGCCGAGATGGCCAAACTGGTCGATATCGA
>JBCCHW010000217.1:0-5206 GCA_039028555.1 Pseudomonadota bacterium
CCGGGCGGCGGATCATGGCCGCGATCAACCCGATGACCGGCGGCGCGGGCGGGCGCAAGGCCGGCGACGGGCAGGACGGGTCGGGCGCGAATTCGGGCTTCCTCAAGAACACCCCCGTCGAGGTCAACGAGGTCGAGGCGGGCATCAAGGTGCTCCGCTACGGCCTGGCACCTGACAGCGCGGGCCCGGGCCAGCATCGCGGCGGGCTGGCGACGGACATGATCTTTCAGACCTTTTCGCCCAATTCGCGCGTCACCGCGCGCAATCGCGACCGCACCAGCTTTACCGGCTGGGGGATCGCCGGGGGCCTCGCCGGGGGCCCCTCGCGCTTTGTGCTGAACCCGGGCACGAACCGCGAGGTCAATCTGCGCAACACCGACATTCTCAGCATGGGCCCCGGCGACGTGCTGCATGTCAGTTGCGGCGGCGCCGGGGGATGGGGCGACCCGCTGGCGCGCGATCCGGCGGCGGTGCTGCTGGATTGGCGCCGGGGCTGGGTGTCGCGTGATCATGCCCGCGCGGCCTATGGCGTCGTGATCGCCGATGGCGCAGTGGATCTTGCCGCGACCGAGGCCGAACGTGCAGGGCGCAGCGGCGAGGGCGGCGAAGGCTTCTATGACCTCGGCCCCGAACGCACGGCGTTCGAGCAGATCTGGACGGATGCCAACTACGACATGCTGACCACATGCCTCGCCGCTCTGCCCGTCCATTGGCGCTATTACGCCAAGCACCGGATCTTTGCCGCGATAGATGCGATGGCGCCCGAAGACCGCGCGGGCGACGGCTCGGAGGTGCGCGCCGTGTTCGAAAGCTTGGTCGCCGAGTTCCCGCAGCTCTCGCTGGCCGCCGAGTAACCGATGGAGATTTCCTATGCCGGTCAACGCGTTCTGGTCACCGGCGCCGCCCGCGGGATCGGTCAGGAGATCGCGCGGGCCTTTGCCGGGGAAGGGGCGGCGGTCGACGCCGCCGATATCGCGGCGGTCGCCATGCCCGACATGCCCGACATGCCCGCAAAGCCCGGGGCACCGGGCAGTGTCACCGCCCACCGGCTCGACGTCACCGATGGGGCCGCGATCGCGCAGCTTGTCGACGCGGCCGGCCCCTTCGATATCGCGATCCATGCCGCCGGCGGGATCCGCGGGCAACGGGCAAAGCCGATCGAGGCGGTGACGGATGCCGATTGGCAGGCGATCCAGGCGGTCAACACCGATGCCGCGTTTTTCGTGGCCCGGGCGGTCGCGCCGGGCATGAAGGCGCGCGGCCGGGGCCGGATCATCGTGATCTCGTCGGGGGCCGGCATGCGCGTCTCGCGCACCGGGATCCATGCCTATGGCACCGCAAAGACCGCGCAGATCGGTCTGGTCCGCCAGCTCTCGGCCGAGCTTGGCCCCTTTGGCATCACGGTCAACGCCATCGCGCCGGGCTACATGCCCCAGACCTCGCCCGACTATCTGCCGCAATGGGAGGCGCTGGGCGCCGAGGGACAGGCCGCGGTGGTCGAGGGCATCGCGATGCGCCGTCTGGGCACGCCGCGCGATATCGCCAACGCGGCCCTCTTCCTCGCCTCTCCGTTCGCCGAGTGGATCACCGGCCAGGTCCTGCCGGTCATGGGGGGACCATGAGCCGCTATGCCCTGGCGCTGGATGTGGGCGGCACGTTCACCGATGTCATTCTGGCCGAGCGTGCGGGTGGCGCGCTCTGGATCGCCAAGTCCCCCTCGGTCCCCAGCGCCCCGGCCGAGGGGTTCTTTGGCGGCGTCGACAAGATGCTGGCCCGGGCCGGGATCACGCCGGGCGAGATCCACACGGTTCTGCATGGCTCGACCGTCGTCACCAACGCGATACTCGAGGACAAGGGCGCGCGCACGGGGCTGGTCACCACGGCGGGGTTTCGCCATGTGCTCGAGATCGGCCGGGCGGATATCCCGCGTGCGGCGAACCTGTTTAACTGGGTCAAGCCGCGCCGGCCGGTTCAGGCCCGCCATATCTTCGAGGTGCCGGGCCGGGTCCGCCTCGACGGGTCCGAGGCCCGGCCGCTCGACGAGGCGGCGCTTGGCGATGTGGTGGCCGCGATCCGGGCGGCCCGGCTCGACGCGGTGGCCGTCGTTCTGCTCCACGCCTATGCCAATCCCGCCCATGAACGCCGGGTGGGCGAGGTGCTGCGCGCCGCCCTTCCAGGGGTCGAAATTGCCCTCTCTATCGACGTGCTCCCGGTCTTTCGCGAGTTCGAACGGGCAATCGCGACCTGTCTGAATGCCGCCGTGCAGCCGGTGGCGGGGCGCTATATCGGGCAGCTCTCTGACGGGTTGCAGACGCGCGGGATCGGCGCGCCGCTTTTCATCATGAAATCCAATGGCGGCACCTGCCCGCCGGACGAGGCCGCCCGCGGGGCCGTTCATCTTGCGCTGTCGGGCCCCGCAGCAGGCGCGCGGGGGGCCGCGGCGCTGGGCCGTCTGGCGGGGCTGGGCGATATCCTGACCGTCGATATGGGCGGCACCTCGGCCGATGTGGCCCTGATCCGGGGTGGTGAGCCCGCGCGCACCACGACCGCGCGCATTGCCGAGCATCCACTGGCGCTACCGATGATCGATATCCACACGATCGGCGCAGGCGGCGGGTCGATCGCGACGCTCAGCGAACAGGGCTCGATCCGCGTCGGCCCGGAAAGTGCCGGCGCCGATCCCGGCCCGGCCTGTTATGGCAAGGGCGGGCAGGCGCCGACGGTGTCGGATGCCAATCTGGTGCTGGGCCGCATTCCGCCGCATCTCCTCGACGGGGAGGTGGCGCTGGATCTTGCGGCGGCCGAGGCGGCGATCACGACGCATATTGCCGATCCGCTCGGCATCGACCTGATCGACGCCGCGCGCGGCATCGTCGCGCTGGTCGACAACAACATGACCGGCGCGCTCAAGGTCATGTCGGTGGAACGCGGCCTCGACCCGCGTGACTTCACCCTCGCGGCCTTTGGCGGGGCGGGGCCGGTCCATGGCGCCGATCTGATGCGCCAGCTGGGGGCAGGGCGGCTGATGATCCCGCGCTATCCGGGCATTCTCTGCGCGCTCGGCCTGATGACCACGGATCTGCGCTATGACTTCGCGGTGACCCGGCTGCAACGGGCGGGCGCCTTTGACGCCGGTCTGACGCAGGACATCTTTCACGACCTGGCGGCACAGGCCGAGGCCCGGCTCGCCGCCGACTCTGTGCCGCCCGAACGCCGCCAGATCAGCTATGCCGCCGATATGCGCTATGAGAAACAAGGGGTTGAGCTGACGGTTCCCTTTGCGAAGGCACAGCAGGTCACGCCCCGCGACCTCGAAAAACTGGTCGCGGATTTCCATGCGCTGCACCAGCGCCTCTACACCTTTTCCGATCCCGAGGCCCCGGTCGAGATCGTCAATCTGCGGGTCGAAGCGGTGGGCGAGACGGGCAAGCTCACGCTGCCTGAACTCGCCCCCGCGCCCACCACGCAGCCGGACCCCGCGGGTGAGCGGATGGCCAGCCTCGACGGCCAGCCTTTGTGCCCGCTGCCGCTCTACCGGCGCGACGACCTCCTCGCGGGCCATGTGATCGAGGGGCCGGGCATCGTCGACCAGCTCGACTCCACCACCGTCATCCTCGCGGGGCAGCGCGCCGAGACGGACCGGTATGGCAATCTGATCCTCGCGGAGCGCATCCCATGACCGGCCCCGACCGCTTTACCGTCGAACTGATCAAGGGCGCGCTCAACGCCGCGCGGGCCGAGATGGAGGCGCTGATCGCGCGCACCGCCATGTCGCCCTTTATCCGCGAGAAAAAGGACTACTTCACCGCCTTCCTGAACCCGGGCGGTGAGCTTGTCGTCTCGACCAGCCTGACCCTCGCGGGCAATCTGGTCGATGCGGTGCTGGCGGAATACCCGGCCGAGACCATGCGCCCTGGCGACCTTTACTGGTACAACGACTGCTATGGCACCGGCGGCGCGGTCAGCCACCTGCCCGACATGGTGTTCATCATGCCGGTCTTTCACGAGGGGCGCCTGATCGCCTTTACCGAGGCCTGGGGGCATCTGTGGGATATCGGCGGCATGGTGCCGGGCTCGATCTCGCCCGCCGCGACCAGCGTGTTTCAGGAGGGGATCATGATCCCGCCCGTGCGCGTGATGCGCGACGGCGTCGAAAATGCCGAGGTGGTGCGGATCTTCACCCGCAACTCGCGGTTCCCCGAGATGCTCAAGGGCGATCTGAAGGCCATCATGGCCGCCTGCCGCCTGGGCTCGCAACGGCTGGCGGAGGCGGTTGCGCGCTATGGGGTCGGGGCGGTCGAGGCCGCCTTCGAGACCATGATCGGCGAGACCGACGCCGCGCTGCGCCAACAGATCCGCCAGCGGATCCCGGAGGGGCGCTTTGCCTTTCGCGACCGGATCGATTCGGATGCTGTGACCGAGCGCTCCTATTTCGTGGATGCGGTCATCGCGCATCGCGCGGGCCAGGTGACGCTGGATTTCTCCGCCTCCGACCAACAGGCGGCGGGGCCGATCAATTTCCTGATGGACGACTCGGTGCCGAAATTCATGCTCGGGCTCTGGATGACGATGGACGCGCCGGGGATTGGCATGAATGGCGGGTTCGAGCGCGCCATCGACCGGGTGATCACCCGGCCCGGTTCCCTCGTTGCACCCCGGTTTCCCGCCCCGCTGGGCCTGCGCTCGCATACCATGATCCGGGTCACCTCGGCGCTGTTCGGCGCGCTGGCGCAGGCGACCGACGGGGCGGCCTCGGCCGCACCTTGCGTCTATGTGCTCTACTACCTGCGCGGGCGCAACGATGACGGGACCGAGCCGCTGTGCATCGAAGGTCTCGCCGTCGGTTTCGGGGCGCGGACCTTTGCCGACGGGATCGACGCGGTTTACTATGTCGCGCAGGAAAACTATCCGATCGAGTTCGCCGAGATGGAGTTTGGCGTCGAGATCGAAGCCTTTGGCATCCATCGCGATTCAGGGGGCGCCGGGCGCTATCGCGGCGGCTGCGGGATTGTCCGCGATGTGCGCGTTCTCTCCGATCAGGCCGAGCTCGGCATCCGGCTCGACAATTGCCGCCAGCCCGCCTTTGGCGTCGCAGGCGGGTTGAGCGGCAGGCCCGGGCGGGTGATTGTCAATCCCGGCCCGGATCAGTGGGATATCGCAACAATGTCCGATGGGAACAGCCTTGGCAAAGGCGATCTTGTGCGCA
>JBCCHW010000218.1:0-5202 GCA_039028555.1 Pseudomonadota bacterium
ACACCATCCTCACCCAGCTCGCGACCCGCCGCGCCGAGGCCCGGCTCGGTGGCGGCCAGCGCCGAATCGACAGTCAGCACGCCAAGGGTAAGCTGACCGCGCGCGAACGCATCGACCTGCTCCTCGACGACGATTCCTTTGAAGAGTTCGACATGTTCGTCCGTCACCGTTGCGACGAGTTCGGGATGGAGGAGACTCACTACCCCGGCGACGGTGTCGTCACCGGATGGGGCACGATCAACGGGCGCCAGGTCTATGTCTTCAGCCAGGACTTTACCGTCTTTGGCGGCTCGCTCTCGGAAACCCATGCGCAAAAGATCTGCAAGGTCATGGATATGGCGATGAAGAACGGCGCGCCGGTGATCGGGCTCAACGATTCAGGCGGCGCGCGGATTCAGGAAGGGGTAGCCTCGCTTGCAGGTTATGCGGATGTGTTCCAGCGCAATGTGCTCGCCTCCGGCGTGATCCCGCAGATCTCGGTCATCATGGGCCCCTGTGCTGGCGGTGCCGTCTATTCTCCGGCGATGACCGATTTCATCTTTATGGTCCGCGACAGCTCCTACATGTTCGTCACCGGGCCCGATGTGGTCAAAACCGTCACCAACGAGCAGGTCACGGCAGAGGAACTGGGCGGGGCCAAGACCCATACCTCGAAAAGCTCGGTGGCCGACGGGGCATTCGAGAACGATGTGGATGCGCTGGCAGAAATCCGCCGGCTGTTCGACTTCCTGCCGCTCTCCAACCGCACCCCTCTGCCTGAGCGGCCCTTTTTCGACGATGCCACACGGGTCGACCCCTCGCTCGACACGCTGGTGCCCGAAAACCCCAACCAGCCCTATGACATGAAGGAGTTGATCCTGAAGGTCGCCGATGAGGGGGACTTCTACGAGATACAGGAAAGCTTTGCCAAGAACATCCTCACCGGTTTCATCCGGCTCGAAGGCCGCCCGGTGGGCGTGGTGGCGAACCAGCCGATGGTGCTGGCCGGTTGTCTGGACATCGACAGCTCGCGCAAGGCCGCGCGCTTTGTGCGGTTCTGCGATGCCTTCTCGATCCCGATCCTGACCTTTGTCGATGTGCCCGGTTTTCTTCCCGGAACGGGCCAGGAATATGGCGGCGTGATCAAGCATGGCGCGAAACTCCTCTTTGCCTATGGCGAGGCGACAGTGCCCAAGGTGACGGTGATCACGCGCAAGGCCTATGGGGGTGCCTATGACGTCATGGCCTCAAAGCATCTGCGCGGCGATGTGAACTATGCCTGGCCCACGGCGGAAATCGCGGTCATGGGCGCCAAGGGCGCGACCGAGATCCTCTATCGCAGCGAACTGGGAGACCCTGAAAAGATCGCCGCCCGCACCAAGGATTACGAGGACCGTTTCGCCAATCCCTTTGTTGCCGCCGAAAAAGGCTTTATCGACGAGGTGATCATGCCCCAGTCGACCCGCCGCCGGGTGACCCGCGCCTTTGCCGCCCTTCGCGGCAAGGAGCTGAGCAACCCGTGGAAAAAACACGACAATATTCCGCTCTGAGCGCCAATGTCGCCAAAGGCTGAACCAATGCGGTCACGTTCCATTGATCCTCCCTTTAGACGGCCAGGCGCCGACCCCACGTGTAAAGGGGAGGTTGTGTCGGAGGACCCAAGATGTGGAAGGTCGGAGTATTCGCAATGGTGTGCGCCGCGTTGGCGGCCTGCGGCAACACGCGCGCCGAGCGCGGGATCACGGGTGCCGGGATCGGCGCAGCTTCAGGCGCCCTGGGCGCCAGCGTCCTCGATGCCGATCCGGCGCTCGGCGCCGTCCTGGGTGCAGTTGCCGGCGCCGGGATTGGGATCGCGACGGCCGATGGACGGCGTGAGAGCTATTACTATAACCGGCCCTACCGATACAAACCCGGTTACGCCTACAAGCCCCGGCACAAGTACAAGCCTCGCTATCGCCACAAACCGCGCAGATACTATTACCGCTAGCCCAGTTGAGTTAGACGGGCGTGCGTTCAGCAGCAACTATTCGCTCGATCCGGCCGATCTAGACGCGTCAGGCGTGGTACAATCCCAATGGCAGGCTGGGCATGGGCGATGGACATGGACATGGACGCTACCTCACCAAGCCGGGCGTCCGACAGCTAAGGAGGATCGGATATGCGCAACTGGGTTTATGCCGCCGCGATCACTTTTGCACTGGGGGCATGTACCGGTGACCCCAATGGAGGCGTCGCCGGTGGCGACACGGCCCCGGGCGCGGATCCGGCCGCATCGCAGCCGGAACAGGATACGACAGCTGCGGACAATACCGGCGACCAGACCAATATCGACACCGAGTGGGCCAATCGCCAGGAGGCGGAGCAGGCTGCCACTCAGGACGAGTTTCATCCCTATCACTATTCGGACAATCACGCGCAACCCGATCCGTTGTGACCTGAACGGCTGTTGGGCGAGCCGCGGCACGGGCGCTCGCCCCCGCCGATCAGAACCATGTGCGGGCCGGGCCTGCACCAATGCGAAGGAAAGACAATGTGGAAACCGGGTCTGGCGGCGCTCGTATGCGTCACTCTTTGCGCGTGCGGCTATGACGGCCCGCTGGTCGAAGAGCCCGTCGCCGAGGACGATGTCTGGCATGGGATCGGGCCGACCGACCCCGCCGAGATCGACCCCGCATTGGGGATGGACGATATCGACGGCCCGGGGCCTGAGACCAGTGTCGATAATCCAGGCATCGAGCTCGAAGGTCCGCTTGAAAGCGCCTACGAGAACAAGCTCGAAAAAGAGTGATTTTGCCCGCTGCGCGGGGGCCATGCTATGATTTCCCGAACAAGAGCACCGCGGGACTTACCTGTGGACAGTCAGCTTCCCGTGCGAATGCCGCATCCCACCGCTGGGATGGGATACGGCCAGGCACAGGGCAATAGGGAGGGCATCATATGTGGAAGATCGGAGCAACGGCGGCAATCAGCGTGCTATTGGCCGGCTGCGAAGCCATCGAGGACGGCAGCAATGGGGCGATCACCGACCCCCAGATCGCCGAAGACACGGCTGTCGCGCGCGATCTCGACTCGCGCCACAACGCGGATGGCCACCATCATCATGATCACAACCATGATGACGACGAACACCACAACCACGATGGGCACCACCATCACGGCCATCACCATTGAGGCCATGACCGCCCCGGAGGGCGCGGGATGAGCGGGCCGCTATTTCATATGATTGCAGGCGGCCCGCGCCCGGTCGCTCCGTTTTCCCACGCCGTCGAGCAGGACGGATGGGTCATTCTTACCGGCCAGATGCCCACCGACCCAGTTGCCCCAGACGCGCCACTGCCTGAAGGGATCGAGGCGCAAACGCGGCGGGTGATGGAGAATCTGCGCATCGTGCTGAACGGGCTGGGCCTGGATCTCTCCCACGTCCTGCAATGCCGCTGTTTCCTCACCGAGTTCGAGCGCGACTACGCGGTCTTTAACGAAACCTATCAGTCCTACTTTCCACAAGACCGCCGCCCTGCCCGCACGACCGTCGGCGTGACGGCTCTGGCGGTTGGCGCCCTGGTCGAAGTGGATTGTATCGCCAAACGTTCGGAGCTGGGCTGATGGCGCAGAAAGACCCCTACCGCCTGGTGAAATACGTCGCGACCGGTGCGATAGACGGAGTTCTGGCAGGCTGGGTCTTTTGCGGCGCGCTCTTGGCGTTGGATGCCTACGAACTGCGCTCGATGGCGTCGGCATCTGAAACCGGCCCGCTGATGATGCTGGTCTTTTTCCTGCTCACCGGCATCACTTTTGGCATGGTCGGCATCGCCTGGCGGGTGATGGTATTACTCCCCGATGAAAAGGATTGAGGTGATTGACATGAACGAGATCTGGAAAGGTCAGGCCTTCACGATTTGTCATGCAGACGAGGGAAAGTTCGAGGGCCGTGGCCTGCGTGCCTTTTTCGAGTATCGCGGCCTCGGCATCGCGACCGCGACCCGGGGAAAGTATGGCGCCCACGTGATCCGCGCGGTGCCGGGGCGGCATTCTGAGGGGCAATGGCACACACATGATCTGGACTTTCAGATGGTTTACGTAACGTCTGGCTGGGTCGTCTTTGAGTATGAGCAGGCCGATGGCGAAGTCACCGAGCACATCCTGCGCGCGGGCTCTTGTGTGCTGCAACCGCCCGGCATCCGGCATCGAGAGGTGCGCCATTCCGACGATCTGGAGTTAATCGAGATCATCTCGCCGGCAGATTTCGACACCGCACCGGCGGAGGCGCCGTGACCCGCTGGACGCTCACCGATGATGGCGTGGCGGCCGTGCTGGCGCCCTTGGGCGTGGCCCCCGGTTGGGACCTGGCGGCCGAGGCCACCCTGCCCTTTGGCGCCCCATCGGCGCGGATGCGCCGGCGCCTTGCCCACCAGGTTCGCCAGGATCTTTGGCGTGCGCTAAGGCGGGTCCGGGGCTTTGTCCCTGTTGTCCGGGTTGCGGATGCGGGCGGCACGGCGATGCTTCGCGCGGGGGGCCGGGTGCCGGGCGGGCGTGTGGCCGAGCGCGACCGGCACCGTGTCGCCGATGTGATTACGAATGCCGACAATCAGCGCCGCTGGCTGGCGCATGCGGCCCGCGCGGCTGTCTGAAGGAGGGGACATGTTCAAGAAGATCCTGATCGCAAACCGGGGCGAGATCGCCTGCCGTGTCATCAAGACGGCGCGCAAGATGGGCATCCAGACGGTCGCGGTCTATTCTGATGCCGACAAGAACGCGCTGCATGTGAAAATGGCCGACGAGGCCATTCACATCGGCCCGCCGCCCGCCAACCAGTCCTATATCGTGATCGACAACATCATGCAGGCGATCGAGGCGACGGGTGCCGAGGCCGTGCATCCGGGCTATGGCTTTCTGTCGGAGCGTGCGGAATTTGCGCAGGCGCTTGATGCGGCAGGCGTCGCCTTTATCGGCCCTCCGGTGGGTGCGATCGAGGCGATGGGCGACAAGATCACGTCAAAGAAGCTCGCCTCCGAGGCGGGTGTTTCGACCGTACCAGGCTATATGGGGCTGATCGGAGACGCGGACGAGGCGGTGAAGATCGCCGGCGAAATCGGCTATCCTGTATTTATCATGGCGCGCGCCGGTGGGGGCGGCACGGGCAGGCGAATCGCCTGGAACGACTAAGAGACCCGCGACGTTTTTCAGAGTTAAAAGAACGAAGCGGCCGCGAGCTTTGGCGACGAC
>JBCCHW010000219.1:0-5159 GCA_039028555.1 Pseudomonadota bacterium
CCGTCGCCAAAGCAGTGGCAATCGTCGAGCAGGCAATGAGCAGGGCACCAAGATAACGCCCGGCCCATTGGCCTTTTCTGCTTTTCGTGACCCGTGAAACCCGAAGACCGGCGGAGACAACCGTTCGGCCAGCAAAATATGATGTCTTAGGAGACGATATATATGTCAGCATCCGCCCTGATGGATGAATTCGAGGCCCTGCTCAACGACAGCCTCGCAACAGAAACACCCGAAGAAGGCTCTGTGGTCAAAGGCACCGTTCTCGCGATCGAGAATGGCCAGGCGATCATCGATGTCGGCTTCAAGGTCGAAGGCCGTGTCGACCTGAAGGAATTCGCCGATCCCGGCAAGCCTGCCGAACTGGTCGTGGGCGACGAGGTCGAGGTCTTTCTCGAGCGCGTCGAGAACGCCCGTGGCGAGGCCGCAATCAGCCGTGACAAGGCCCGCCGCGAAGAGGCCTGGGACCGGCTGGAAAAAGCAAACGACAAACAGGAGCGTGTCGAAGGCGCGATCTTTGGCCGGGTCAAGGGCGGGTTCACCGTCGATCTCGGCGGTGCGGTCGCCTTCCTGCCCGGCAGCCAGATCGATGTGCGCCCGGTGCGCGATGTGGGCCCGCTGATGGGCGTGCCCCAGCCCTTCCAGATCCTGAAAATGGACCGCCGCCGCGGCAATATCGTGGTCTCGCGCCGTGCGATCCTCGAGGAAAGCCGCGCCGAGCAGCGCGCCGAAGTGGTCGGCAAGCTGAAAGAAGGCGATGTGATCGAAGGCGTGGTCAAGAACGTCACAGATTACGGGGCCTTTGTGGATCTGGGCGGTGTAGACGGTCTGCTCCACGTGACCGACATGGCCTGGCGCCGGGTCAACCACCCCTCGGAGATCGTGCAGATCGGCGAGACGGTGAAGGTCCAGGTCGTCAAGGTCAACAAGGAGACCCAGCGCATCTCGCTCGGCATGAAGCAGATGATGGACGATCCGTGGAACACGGTGGCGATCAACTATCCGCTCGGCTCGAAATTCACCGGCCGCGTGACCAACATCACCGACTACGGTGCCTTTGTCGAACTGGAGCCGGGTGTCGAGGGGCTGGTCCACGTCTCGGAAATGAGCTGGACCAAAAAGAACGTCCACCCGGGCAAGATCGTCTCCACCTCGCAGGAAGTCGAGGTCATGGTGCTGGATGTCGACAGCTCCAAGCGCCGCGTCAGCCTGGGTCTGAAGCAGTGCATGGACAATCCGTGGGACAGCTTCTCGACCACCTTCCCCCCGGGAACCGAAGTCGAGGGCGAGGTCAAGAACATCACCGAGTTCGGTCTCTTTGTCGGCCTCGAAGGCGATATCGACGGGATGGTCCACCTCTCGGATCTCGACTGGGACCGGTCGGGCGAGGACGCGATCCAGGACTATCAGAAGGGCGACATGGTCAAGGCCGTTGTCCTCGATATCGACGCGGAGAAGGAACGCATCTCGCTCGGCATCAAGCAGCTGGGCGGTGACAAGTTCGCCGACGCGACCCAGGGCGTGCGCAAGGGCGCGACCGTCACGGTCACCGTCACCTCGATCGAGGATGGCGGGATCGAAGTGGAGTACGAAGGCGCCAAGGCCTTTATCCGCCGCTCCGACCTCAGCCGTGACCGGGGCGAACAGCGGCCCGAGCGATTCAATGTTGGCGACCGGATCGATGCCCGGATCACCAATATCGACAAATCCTCGCGCCGGCTCTCGATGTCGATCAAGGCCCTGCAGATCGCCGAAGAAAAGGAAGCCGTCGAACAATACGGCTCGTCCGATTCGGGGGCCTCGCTGGGCGATATTCTGGGTGCCGCACTCAAGCAGCAGTCGGACGACTGAATCCGCGGCGCGAGAGCGCTCGAAACAAACCAGGGCCGGCGCCCCGTGCGCCGACCTTTTACCTAAAGGAATTGCATCACCTTATTGGGGAGCGCCCAGCCACCACCGCCAATGCCCGCGAGCACAGGGCAAGAACGCCGCATTTCCTGCAAGCCTTTGAAGAATCATATGATTGACGGCTTACAATCTAGATGACACTTTATTCGCAAAACAACAAACGACTCAGCCAACACCACAATAAATCAACTTGGGGGGTTACAAATTGATAAAATCAGAACTGATCCAACAGATCGCAGACGAGAACCCACATCTTTTCCAGCGCGACGTCGAACGTATCGTCTCGACCCTGTTCGAAGAAATTACTTCCGCCCTTGCCCGCGGCGACCGGGTGGAGCTGCGCGGTTTCGGCGCCTTCTCAGTCAAAAGGCGCGATGCGCGCATGGGCCGCAATCCGCGGACAGGCGATGCTGTACCTGTGCCAGAGAAAAGCGTACCCTTCTTCAAGGCAGGCAAGGAACTGCGTGAGCGGATGAACGACAACTGACAACTGACGAGGCCGGCGATGCGATTTCTCAAGACCCTGGTTCTGATCGTGATCGGCTTCGGTCTGGTGATCGTCGGAATCGGCAATATGGCGCCGGTCGATTTTCATCTGGTCCCGGCGAAAATCGCGGGCTCGGAACTTGCTGTAAAGCAGATCCCGCTTGCCGTCATCATCATGGTTTCGGTGCTGATCGGTCTGGTGATCGGTCAGCTGATGGAGTGGCTGCGCGAGGGCAAGCATCGGCGCATGTCCAACGACCGGGGCCGTGAGGTCGCCAAGTTGCGGGGCGAGCTTGACAAGGCGCGGGTCAGCGCGCCCGAAGAGGATGACGACCTGCCCCGCATCCCGGTCCGCTGAGCGCCTCCCATGCGAGTTAAAATCTGTGGCCTGACCCGGGCAGAGGATGTCCGCGCGGCATCCGAGGCCGGTGCGGCCTATCTCGGCTTCAACTTCTTCCCTCCGTCGCCGCGGTCGATCACGCCGGCGGCCGCGCCCGCGCTCCTCAGCGAGGTGCCTGAGGGGGTCGTCCGGGTCGCCTTGCTGGTCGACCCCGATGATGCCCTGATGGCCGAAATCGCCGCCCTGCCCATCGACATGCTCCAGCTGCATGGCTCGGAGCCGCCCGAGCGATTGGCGACCCTGCGCGCGCGCACCGGGCTGCCGGTCATGAAGGCCATCGGTATTCGCGAAGCTGGCGATCTGGCGCAGATCGACCGCTACGCCCCGGTGGCAGATCAACTGCTGATCGACGCAAAACCGCCAAAGGGCGCGACCCGCCCCGGCGGCAACGCGATCACCTTTGACTGGCGGCTGATTGCCGGGCGGGAGTGGCGCGTTCCCTGGCTGCTCGCCGGCGGCCTGACGCCTGAAAATGCCGCCGAGGCCGCGCGGAGGACCGGGGCCGACCAGCTCGATGTCGCCTCGGGGGTGGAATCGGCACCCGGGATCAAGGATGCGGACCTGATCCGCGATTTCATCCGCGCCGCCGGCCCGTGATCATCCGCGAGGCAACGGCGGCGGACCTCGGCCAGATCGCGGCCCTGCTGGCCGATGACGGGTTGGGCCGGGGCCGCGAGGCCCCCGGCGACCCGGTTTATGCCCAGGCTTTCGCCCGCATGTCGGCGCAGCCTGACAATGTCTACCTCCTCGCAGTCGACGGGGATGAGGTCATCGGATGCCTGCAGTTCACCGTGATCCACGGGCTGTCACGCTCCGGCACCTCGCGGGCCCAGATCGAGGGGGTCCGGGTGCGCGCCGATCAGCGCGGCAAGCGAATCGGCGATGCGCTGATGACCGCGGCAATTGAACGAGCGCAGGCGGCGGGCTGCCGCCTGATGCAACTGACCACCGACCGGCAGCGCGACGAGGCGCACCGGTTCTATGAACGCCTGGGCTTTACCGCGAGCCATTGGGGCATGAAGCGCGATCTTTGATCGACCTTTCGCCAAAACGGCGCTAAGAGACCGCACATCGTCACAGGAGATCGTCATGAACGACGCAACCCCGAACAGTTTCCGCACGGGACCCGATGAGCGCGGCCGCTTTGGCCAGTTCGGCGGGCGCTTTGTGTCGGAAACCCTGATGCCCCTGATCCTGGAACTGGAGGCGCAGTACGAGCGCGCCAAAACCGATGCGAGTTTCTGGGCGGAGATGGACGACCTCTGGACGCACTATGTGGGCCGCCCCAGCCCGCTCTATCATGCCGAGCGGCTGACCGAGCATTTCGGCGGTGCCAAGATCTACATGAAGCGCGACGAGCTGAATCATACCGGCGCGCACAAGATCAACAACGTGCTGGGCCAGATCCTGCTGGCCCGCCGCATGGGCAAAAAGCGGATCATCGCGGAAACCGGTGCGGGCCAGCACGGGGTGGCCACCGCCACCGTCTGCGCGCGCTTTGGCCTTGAATGCATCGTCTTCATGGGTGCCACCGATGTCGAGCGCCAAAAGCCCAACGTCTTTCGCATGAACCTGCTGGGCGCCAAGGTGATCCCGGTCACCGCCGGGCGCGCGACGCTGAAAGACGCAATGAACGAGGCGCTGCGCGACTGGGTCACCAATGTCGAGAGCACCTTTTACTGCATCGGCACGGTGGCGGGCCCGCATCCCTACCCCGCCATGGTGCGCGACTTTCAGGCGATCATCGGCAAGGAGGCCCGCGCCCAGATGATCGACCGCGAAGGCCGCCTGCCCGACAGCCTGGTTGCCTGCATCGGCGGCGGCTCGAATGCGATGGGGCTGTTCCACCCCTTCCTCGACGACACGGATGTGCGCATCATCGGCGTCGAGGCGGGCGGCCACGGGGTCGATGAGCGGATGGAACACGCCGCCTCGCTGACCGGCGGGCGCCCCGGGGTGCTGCACGGCAACCGGACCTATCTGTTGCAGGACGACGCGGGCCAGATCCTGGAAGGGCATTCGATCTCGGCCGGGCTCGACTATCCCGGGATCGGGCCGGAGCATGCCTGGCTGCACGATATCGGCCGGGTCGAATACGCCTCGGTCACCGATGAGGAGGCGCTGGGCGCCTTCCAGCTCTGCTCGACGCTCGAGGGGATCATCCCCGCGCTCGAGCCGAGCCACGCGATCGCGGCGGTGACGAAGCGCGCGAAGGAGATGGAGCGTGACGCGGTGATCCTGGCAAACCTATGCGGCCGGGGGGACAAGGACGTGCCGGCGGTAGCAGAGCGATTGGGGGTGGAGATTTGAAACGGGACGGGCGAGCGGTGATTGCAGCTGTTTTCGTTAGCTCAGGCGGTGCTTTGGC
>JBCCHW010000220.1:0-5092 GCA_039028555.1 Pseudomonadota bacterium
GCAGCCAGGCATAGGGCACGGTCGCCTTGATCAGGCTGCCATCATGGTCCATGCGGCATTCGATCAGGCTCTCATGGCCGAGAAACCGCGCGCGGGTGACGACGGCGCGGGCGGGGCTGCCGGCCTCGGCGCTGGGTTCGGGCGCCTGCCCCTCATCCGCCTCGATCCGCAGGTGCTGCGGGCGCACGATGATCTCGACATCCGCGCCATCCACCATCCGGGGCGCCAGAAACAGGCCAAAGGGCGTGTCGATCTGAAAATTCGCCACCGTGCCATGCACGGTGTTGATATCCGAAAAGAACGCCGCCGCCCGGCGGTCGATCGGATCGTTATACAGGTGATAGGGCGCGCCCACCTGCACGATGCTGCCCGCCCGCATCAGGGCGATGCGGTCGGCCATACGCATGGCCTCGGTCGGCTCATGCGTCACCATCAGCACCGCCGTCTCTTCCCGTTTCAGGATGGCCAGCGTCTCGTCGCGGATCTCGTCGCGCAGCCGGTTGTCGAGGCCCGAAAACGGCTCGTCCATCAGCATGACGCGCGGCCGCGGTGCCAGCGCGCGCGCCAGCGCCACGCGCTGTTGCTCGCCGCCCGAGAGCTGATGGGGAAACTTGGTGGCGAAATCCGCCATGCCGACACGCTCGAGATAGATCCCGACCGTCTCGCGGCGCTGGCGCGATGTCATGCCGCGCAGGCCAAAGCCGACATTGTCGGCAACGTTCAGATGCGGAAACAGCGCAAAGTCCTGAAACATCAGACCGATCGACCGGGTCTCGGGCGGCTGATGCACCGAGGGGCCCGACACCTCGACCCCGTCCACAAAAACCCGTCCCGACGCCTGGCGCTCGACCCCTGCGGCGATTCTCAGCGTGGTGGACTTGCCGCATCCCGAGGGGCCGAGCAGACAGGCGATCTCGCCCGCCATCACCTCGAGACTCACCTCCGAGACCGCCGTCACCCCGTCAAAGCGCATCGACACACCGTCGAGCGCAATTCGTGGTGATGTCGCGGCCGGATCTGACACGATGGAACTCCGATGGCTGTCCGAGCATTTCGATCAGACTTTCAGTGACCTAGCAATCCCCGTCCCCGGTGACAAGCCTGCCGCAACGCGGTTCTTGCGCCGTATCGCAGACGACCCGCTCGGCGTAAAACGACATAGAGACGACGCAAACAGGATTGCCGCACCGTCCTCGCCGGTCATATGTCAGACAAAAGAAAGCGCGCCTGAGGAGAGGAACCAAGATGCCCTTCGAGATATCCCCCACGCCCCGCGTCCGCCGCAGCCCGTTCTTTGAGGCGACGGTCGCCGATGGCGTCACCTCGTTCTCTCCCTATAACCACATGCTGATGCCCACCGGCTATGGCGACCCGATGGCCGAGTACTGGCGCCTGATCGAGGGCGTTTCGATGTGGGATGTGTCGGTGGAGCGCCAGGTCGAGGTTTGCGGCCCCGATGCGGCGCGGCTGGCGCAGATCCTCTGCCCCCGCAAGCTCGACAATCTGAAACCCGGTGTGGGCTGGTATGTGCCGATCTGCAACCATGACGGCACCCTGATCAACGACCCGATCCTGCTGCGGCTGGCCGAAGACCGGTTCTGGTTCTCGATCGCCGACGGGGATCTGTGCCTGTTCGCCCGCGCGATTGCCGCCGAGCGGGGGCTGGATGTCGCCGTCTTTGAGCCCGAGGTCGCCCCGCTCGCCATTCAGGGGCCAAAGGCCGGCGATGTGGTCGCCGATCTGCTGGGCGAGGAAACCCGCGACATCCGCCATTTCCATTTCCGCGAGATGATGCTGGACGATATCGCGCTGATGGTCGCGCGCTCGGGCTGGTCGAAACAGGGCGGGTTCGAGCTCTACCTCACCGACCCCGGCCGCGGGACCGAGCTGTGGAACCGGGTCAGGCAGGCCGGCCAGCCCCACGGGATCGGCCCGGGCTATCCCAACGGGATGGAGCGGGTGGAAAGCGGCCTGCTGTCATGGGGCGGCGATACCGACGATGATACCAACCCCTACGAAGTGCGGCTCGACCGCTATGTCCATCTCGACGCGCCCGATGACGTGATCGGGATCCAGGCGCTGCGCCGCATCGCGCAGGCGGGGCCGGCCCGCCACCAGATGGGGGTCACCATCGAGATCGAGGGCATGCTGAACGGCATCGATCTGTGGAGCCAGGTGGTCGTCCGATCGACCCTGGTCGGCCATGTCACGGCGCATGCCTGGTCGCCCCGGCTGGAAACCAATATCGGGATCTGCCTGGTCGCGACCTCGGTCGAGCCCTGCACCCCTGTCACGATCAACCTCGCCGATGGCCGTCAGGCGCCGGGCCGGATCTGCGAGTTGCCGTTCATCTGACGGCCCCGCCGGCAACCGCGACGCTGCGGCGCGCGCCTCGCCGCGGCGCCGGGCCGGGGGCTGCGCCACGGGCTCGGCCGCGCGCTGGGCCGCGACCATGGGGTCGTGATCATCCCGCATGCCTTCGAACCGGCCCGGCGGGTTGGCGACCACAGGTCTGGTCACCCGCCCGATCCCGCGCAACACCCGGCGCAGGCCGACCCGTGCCTCTGGTCAAGGCTCAGCCGGGTAGCTGGAAAAAGAACTCCTCGCGCGCGATCCTGCCGTCGCGCAGCGTATAGACCGCCACCTCGCGAAACGCCATGCGCCCGCCCATCTGCGCATTGGTGACATCCACCTCGAAGATCACCGAAAACCGGTCGGGGTTGTGGCAAAACGGCCCCTCGGCGTTAAAGCTGTGCACCTCGGAATGCTCGTCCCACCAGGCATGTTTCGCCCGGATGGCCGCGAGACCCTTGTGAACAACCTCTCCTCCGCCATCCATCGCCGCCGCTTCGACCGAGACGCAGTCTTCGGCATAGAGGGTGTCGAGCCCCTCGCCCTCGGTCCCGTTGCGGCAATGGGTGATCAGGGCCGTTGCAACCTCGACAAGCTTTTCGTCAAACATATTGTCCTCCACGTCCCCGCTCCCGCCGCGCCCGGGCTAGAGATAAAGCAGCGACGCGATGGTGAAAAATGTCAGCACGCCAAACACGTCATTCGATGTGGTGATAAAAATCCCCGTCGCAACCGCCGGGTCGAGCTTGAGATACTTCAGCACCACCGGAATCACCGCACCAACGGTGCTGGCAAGCGTGGTCACCACGATCAGCGCCAGACTGACCGAGGCGCCCAGATGAACGGGCCGCGGGATCTCGACCACAAAGGTCGCGGCAAAGATCAAACAGCTGACCACCGCGCCAACTGCCGCCCCGTTCATCATGGCGCCGGGGATCTCGCGCAGAACGCGCGAGACGGTATCGCCCGGCCATATGGTGCCCGCGGCGAGGCCATGCACGGTGACGGTCGAGGACTGGATGCCGGCATTGCCCGCCATTGCCATCACGATCGGGATAAAGCTTGCCAGGATCGCCGCCTGTTGCAGCGCGCCCTCGAACGAGCCGATCACAAAGGCCGCGATGGTCGAGCCGACCAGCCCCCCCAGCAGCCAGGGCAGCCGCCGCCGCACGATCGAAAAGGGCCCGTCCTGCGAGGTCGCATCGGGCGAGACCCCGGCCATCAGCAACAGGTCTTCTTCGGCCTCGGCGCGGGCAATCTCGGTCAGCTCACGCGGTGTCACGCTGCCGATCAGCCGGCCCTCGGCGTCCTGCACGGCAATGACGCGCAGCCCGCGCCGCTCGGCCAGGCGCAGCACCTCCTCCTGATCGGTGGCCGAGTCGACCACCAGAATGTCCTCACGCACCACATCGGCAACGCAGGTTTCGGGCGGTTGCAGGATCAGATCGCGGATTCTGAGATAGCCCAACAGATGGCGCGCCTCGTCCACCACATAGATCGCGTCGATCTTTTCGATCTCGTCGACACGGGCACGCAGCTCGTCTTTCACCTCGCCGATGGTGCGCGTCGAGACGACCGAGAGGAAGCGGCGGCGCATCACCGCCCCGGCCGTGTCCTCGAGATAGGCGAGATCCTCGCGCCAGCTTTCAGGATCGTCCAGCTGGCCGATCAACTCGGCCGCCATGTCCGGCGGCAGGGCGTCGAGCAGGCGCAGCGCCTTGTCGTGGTTCAGCCGCCGCAACAGCTTGCCCATGCGTTTCTGGGTGCGTTTCTCGAACAACAGCGCGTTCATGCGCGGGTCGAGCTCGGAAAGCACGCCAAGCTGAATGTCATCGGGCAGCCAGCCCACCAGCCGTCGCGCCGCCTTGAACCGCAGCGCGACCAACAGCGAGATGATGTCGACCCGCGACCAGGTCCTCAGCTCCCTGAGAACCTGTTTCTTTTCGCGCGCGCGGATCAGGGCCTGAATCTCTTCGACGACCTCATAGTTGGCCGCGCCCGCGTCTGGCCGGGAATCTTGGCGCCAACGCAGGGCCTGTGTGAGTTCATCGCTCATGGGCGCCCCCAGGGGTGGTCTTGTTCGGGCCAGCTAGGGTGGCATGTTTAGACGACGGTTTTGCAAAAGGGCAAGCCTGCCCTGCCCGGCCAACCCGCGCGCCCCGGGAAAACTTGCATCCCCTTTGCATCCCCCAAACACCCCCTTTGCATCCCCCCCGTTTCGCCCATTGAACAAGGGGGGCGGTCCCGGCTATATGCCGCGGATGCCAGACAAGGGACATAACCAGCCCGTGCTGCCGCCAGAGATCGGGCGGCGCCGGACTTTCGCGATCATCAGCCACCCCGATGCGGGCAAGACCACGCTGACGGAAAAGCTGTTGCTGTATGGCGGCGCGATCCAGATGGCCGGCCAGGTGCGCGCCAAGGGCGAGGCACGGCGCACGCGCTCGGACTTCATGCAGATGGAAAAGGACCGGGGCATCTCGGTCTTTACCAAGAACGCAACCATCGATATTGAGCCGATTGGTACGCATATGTTCTCGGCCTGAATCTTTAGTGAGTTCCATCTTTCAACGGAATCTCTTATCAATAGTTGAGCATCTGCTGGAAGTATTTGGATGTACATGAGCAAATCCTCTTGTGGGAGGTCTTTTGGAATTTGGACATCCAAGTCTTTCAGGTTTCTTGCAAGCCTTCTGTAGACGGACGCTTCACCTTCTTCCGATAGCAGTAGCGAGGTTAC
>JBCCHW010000221.1:0-5065 GCA_039028555.1 Pseudomonadota bacterium
CCGCCACCCGGGTCGCGAGATGCTCGACCACGGCGAGGTTGTGGCTGATGAAGAGATAGGTGAGGCCGAACTCGCGCCTGAGATCACCCAGCAGGTTGAGAATCTGGCTCTGCACCGAAACATCCAGCGCCGAGGTCGGCTCGTCACAAATGACGATCTCGGGTTTCATGATCAGCGCCCGCGCGATGGCGACGCGCTGGCGCTGCCCGCCGGACATCTGGCTGGGATAACTGTTCATCACCCGGGCCGGCAGGCCGACGATATCGAGGATCTCGCGCACCGATTTCTGGCGTGCAGCCTCGTCGCCGATGCTGTGCACCCTGAGGGGCAAGGCGATGATGTCGTAGATGCTTTTGCGCGGGTTCAGCGAGGAATAGGGATCCTGAAAGATCGGCTGGATCCGCCGTGCAAGTGCGAGCCTGTCCTGTCCGTCGAGCTCCAAACCATCGACGCGCACCTCGCCCGATGTCGGTTTTTCCAGCCCCAGCAGGATCTTGGCAAGCGTTGACTTCCCGCAACCGCTTTCGCCGACCAGACCCAGCACCTCGCCCCGGTTGAGCGAGATCGAGACATCATTGACTGCGGTCAGCGGCTTTGCCCTGCCAAAGATGCCCTGTTTGACCGTGTAGGTCTTGGTCACATGGCTCAGTTCCAGAACCGGCGTCTGGGTCATGATGCCGCCTCCACAACGCCGGCGGCGCGCCCCTGGCGGTGGACACAGCGAAAGGCGTGATCGGTCGCAGAGACCCTGTTGAGCGGGATCGCACCGCGGCATGCGTCCACGGCATGCTCGCATCGCGTGCGAAAGGCACAGCCCGAAACCTCGCCGACCAGCGAAGGTACAATCCCCGAAATGGTGCCCAAGACTGCGCCGCGCTCGGTTTTGCCGGGCTGCGGGATACAGCGCAGCAATCCGCGCGTATAGGGATGGGACGGTGTGTTGAAGATCTCGGCCGCGCTGCCGGTCTCCACCAGTTCGCCCGCATACATGACCGCCACCTTGTCGGCGACGCGGGCGACCACGCCCAGATCATGGGTGATCAGGATCATCGCCATGTTCATCTCGCGCTGGAGATCGACCAGCAAGCGCAGGATCTGCGCCTGAATGGTGACGTCGAGCGCCGTCGTGGGTTCGTCTGCGATGATCAACTCGGGCCCGCACATCAGTGCCATGGCGATCATCACCCGCTGGCGCAGCCCGCCCGACAGCTGGTGCGGATACTGCGAAAGCCGGCTTTCCGCCGCGGTGATCCCAACCTTTTCCAACAGCTCGATCGCGCGCGCGCGCGCCTTGCCGGTACTGGTATCACCATGCAGTGTCAGCGCCTCGGCCAGTTGGTCACCGATGGTATAGGCGGGGTTCAGCGAGGTCATCGGCTCCTGAAAGATCATCGACATCCGCGCGCCGCGCAACTGGCGCAGCGTGCGCGCGCTGGCGCGGGTCAGATCGGTGCCATCGAAATCCATCCGCTCGGCCCGGCGCTGGATGTTCTTTCCCAAGAGACCCATCAGGGCGAGCGAAGTCAGCGATTTGCCCGAGCCGCTTTCGCCAACGATGCACAATGTCTCGCCGCGATAGAGATCGAACTCGATCCCGCGCACCGCGTGCAGCGTGCCGGACCCGGTGGGGATGTCGATCGTCAGGTCGCGGACCGAGAGCAGGGGCGTTTGCGCAGTCATGCGGTCAGCTCCGGTTTTCCGGCGCGGTGACGTCGCGCAGCCCGTCGCCCATCAGGTTGATCGAGAGCACCAATACAAACAGGACGGCGCCGGGGATCAGAACCATCCAGGGCTCAAAGAGCATCATGTTCTTTCCCTCCGAGACCATCAGCCCCCATGAGGGGGTCGGCGGCTGCACGCCGAGGCCGAGGAACGACAGCGCGGCTTCGAGCAGGATCGCATGGGCCATTTCAAGCGTGACCACCACAATCAGATTGTTGGCGATGTTGGGCATGATCTCCGAGAGGAGAATACGCGGCGTCGAGGCGCCGATCGCCTGTGCGGCGGCAACATATTCGCGCCCGCGCACCTGCAGGGTCGAGGCCCGCATCACCACCGCGAACCGGTCCCAGAGCAGCAATCCCAGCACCACGATCACCACCTGCAGCGAGCCGCCCATGATCGCAACGACCGCCAGGGCGACCAGAACCACCGGCATGGCGAGGCGCACATTGATCATGAAGGTCACGACCATATCGACGCGCCCGCCGAAATAGGCCGCGGCAACCCCCATGGCCGTGCCGATCACGCCCGAGATCAGCGCCGCCACCACCCCGATCAGCAACGAGACCCGGGCGCCATAGATCAGCCGCGAGAGGTAATCGCGCCCCAGATGGTCGGTTCCGAGCGGATTCTCCCAGGTGCCGCCCAGAAAAACCGGCGGTTTCATCCGCGCCAGCAGATCCTGCGCATAAGGATCATGCGGCGCGAGCACCGGGGCGAGGATGGCGATGACCACCAGGATTCCCAGGACAACGCCCCCGATCAACAGGCCCTGATGGCCAAAGACCCGGCGGCGCAGCATCTGCGCTGGCGTCGGCCCGGTGATCTCTTGGAGCAACGGGTCGGGCGTGTTCTGCATCTCGGTGAACACCATGTCAGCCGCTCCTCATCCGTGGGTCCAGCCAGGCGTTCAGCACATCGGCCAGGAAGGTGAAGACGATATAGAACATCGAAAAGACCAGGATCAGCGCCTGCACCGTGGGCAGATCGTTGCGCGCGATGCTCTCCCAGGCGAGATAGCCGGCGCCGTGCAGGGCAAAGATCGATTCAACGACGATCGAGCCGCCCAGCATAAAGCCCATCTGAACGGCCGCGAGGCTGACGACGGGGATGATCGCATTGCGCAGCGCGTGTTTAAACATGACCCGCATTTCCGAGGCGCCCTTGGCCCGGGCCGTGCGGATGTAATCCGACGAGAGCACGTCGAGCATGCCGGCCCGGGTCAGGCGCATGATGGCAGGCATCGCGTAATAGCCGAGCACGATGGTCGGCATCACGAAATTCTCCCATGATTTCGTGCCCGAAGGTGGCAGCCAGCGCAGCTTGATAGAGAAGATGACGATCAGGATCAGCCCGAACCAAAAGGACGGCATGGCCTGCCCGGCGACCGACATGAAGAGCGCAAGCCGGTCGATGATCGAGTTGGGCCGGATCGCGGCCAGCACGCCCAGCGGGACAGCCGTCAACAGCGCGAAGCTGATGCCGCAGACCCCCAGCGTCATGGTGATCGAGAGCCGCTCGGCGATCAGGCCCGCGACCGGCAGCTTGAAGTAATAGCTCTGGCCCAGGTCGCCGCTCAGCGCGCTCATCAGCCAGTCGCCATATTGCACGATCATCGGGCGGTCGAACCCGTAAAGAACGCGGATCGCGTCAATGTCTTCGTCGCTCGCGCCTTCGCCGGCGAGGTCGGTGGCCGGGTCGCCCGCCAGGAACAGAAGGCTGAAGCTGATGAACGAGACCGTCAGCGCAACCAGGACTGCCAGGCCCAATCTCTTGAGTGTAAACTGAAGCATGCGTAGGGCGCGCCTTCGATCCGCTGCACAAAACCGGAGGACTCCGGCAGGCCCGCGCCGGGGCACGAGCCGAGGGGTTTCCCCGGCGCAGAGGGCCTCTGCGCCGGGGCGGTCGCGATGCTTACTTCCAGGTCATCGTGGTAAACCGCAGAACCTCGTCCGCGGTGGGCGTATAGTCGACGTCCTTAATGTAAACATAGTTCGTGTTGTACGAGAACAACGGCGCCCAATAGGCTTCTTTCGCAATCTTTTTCAGCGCTTGTGCGTACAGTTCCTTGCGCTGGACCGGATCGTTGTCAGAGTCGCCTTCGACCAGCCAGTCGCGGACTTCGGGATCGCGTGCCTCGTCGAGATCGCCGAATTCAAAGAACTGGCTGGTGATCGCCGAGATATCGTTGATCGAATACGAGCCCCAGGTCTGGAACGAGATCGGCGTGCCCTCGGATTTGCGCAGGTCGCGCAGCGCCGAGTATTTGAGCATCTTGAACTCGGTTTCGATGCCGATGGCGTTCAGATAGCTTGCCAGCGCCTCGGCATAGTCGCGGTTGCGATAGGCGTAGAAGTCGGTCTTGAACCCGTCGGGATACCCGGCTTCGGCCAGCAGGGCCTTGGCCTTTTCCGGATCATAGTCATAGCTGACCACATCCTGGGTGCACCCGAACTGGCTGGGGTAACAGGCGCTGGACACCACGGTGCTTTTGCCCTTGAGGAGTGCCTTGACCATGGCCTCGCGGTCGATTGCGTGGTTGATCGCCCGGCGCACCTCGAGCTTGGTGAAGGGGTTGTCCTTGCCGGTCCGTCCGATCGCGTCCATGGCGAGATACCCGATCCGCATGGTGCTTTCATTGGCAACGGTGAACTGCTCCATCTCCGCCAGCTTTTCGGCCTGATCGGCCGGGGTCTGCCAGATCAGTTCAAGCGAGCCGTTGAACAACTCGGCGATCTGGGTGTTGACGTCCGGGATGGTGCGGATGTCGATGGTTTTGATGGTGGGCTTGCCCTTTGGGCTGTCATGGTAGTTGTCGTTCTTTTCCAGAACGAAATGCTTGCCCGGTTCGACGTTGAGGACCTTGTAGGGGCCGGTGCCGACGGGTTTCAGGCCCATCCCGGTCGGGCCGACCTTGGCATAGTACTCATTGGGATACATCGAGACCGGGCCCGACAGAAACTCGAGCGCCGCCGGGAACGGCGCCTTGAGATAGAGCCGCACGGTATAGTCGTCGATCTTTTCGGCGGATTTCATCCAGTTGACATTGCGCTGCGTCTTGGCGCCGTTCTCTTTTTCGGCGACAAAGTTGACGGTATAGACCACGTCATCGGCGTTGAACGGCTCGCCATTGTGAAAGGTCACGCCCTCGCGCAGTTTGAATTCCATGGTCGTGTCGTCGATCCATGTCCATTCGGTGGCGAGGTTGCCCGAGTATTCGCTGGTGATCGGGTCGCGATAGACCAGGCCGTCCCAGACCGCCCGTTGCATCACAACGCCTTCGCGCGATGAGTTAAAGTAGCTGTCGACATTCTCCAATTCCTTGGTGAATGCGACCGAAAGC
>JBCCHW010000222.1:0-4833 GCA_039028555.1 Pseudomonadota bacterium
ATCAAAACTGTGAACTACTGACACTTGTGATATAGACCGCCAGAAAAGCTTTGTCCAGACTGGTGTACGGTATGCCCTGGGAAATCCCACAAGGCGAGTCGAGAGCGTCAGCTGTGGCTGGAGCGCCGCGTCGCCATAGGCACGCCCCGCGCCGCGCGCGATCATCGGCCCCTCTGCCAGCATGGCAGTCAGATCGGCCTTGTCGCGGGGCTCTGCCATCTTGCAGATCGCGCGGGGCGAGCGGCCCCAGCCCCAGATCTCACGCCTTGTCACCATCTCATGCTGCCTGATTGAACACGTATTTGCGGTCGAGCTGATATTTCACAACATAGCCGATTGTGAGGCCGATTGCGGCGCCAACCTCGCGCATGTGGTCCGTGCCGAAATAGTGGTAGAACCCGACCTCGGTCCCCCAGAAGATCGCCGTCGTCACCACCCCCATCAGGGTGTAGAGACCGAACTGTTTGGTCTGGGCGCTGACACCGGTGGTCAGATCGGCAAAGATCCAGCGTTTATCGAGCACATACTTTACCACCAGCCCCGCAATGGTGCCGATCAGAATGGCCGGGACCAGCGCATACGGACCATCATAGACCCCGAGGCTCGCGCGTTGAAACAACAGGTTCACCGCCGCCGCCACCACGGCAAAGACGGTATAAAGAAAAGCGATACGAGCGATACTCACAGACCTGTCCACGCAATGACTGCCGAAAGAAGAATGCCGCAGGCGACGGCAATGCTGACCCGGTCGCGCAGGGCAAAGACGATGGGGTCGTCATGCATGCGTCCGCGATGGGTGACCATGACCAGCCGCGTCATCCAGTAGAGGAGCAGCGGGCAGATCATCCACAACGCCTCGGGCAGCGGATAGATCCGCTCCGCCGTGGTCGAGTTGATGTAGAGCGCCATCACCAGCACCGAGGCATAGCCGGCCGCGACCGCAATCTCGCGGATCACCGGCAGATCCTCCACCTCATAGGGGCGCCCGGTCTTGCGGGTCGGATCGTTATGGGCGAGATCGGTCATCTCGGCCTGGCGCTTTACCGCCGCCAGCGCGAGGAAGAAGAACATCGCAAAGGCCAATAGCCAGGGCGAGATCAGGATGCCCGTCGCCGTGCCGCCCGCGATCACGCGCAGCGAATAAAGCCCCGTCAGGGTGCAGATATCGACAATCGCACGCTTTTTCAGCACCAGCGAATAGGCGAATGTCGCGACGAAATAGACGATCAGCGTCAGCACAAAGGCCCCCGGCAGGACCGCCAACGCGATCAGGAACGACACCAGCCACAGCCCGGCGGCCACCTTGACCCCCAGCATCACCGGCACGACCCCCGCGGCAAAGGGGCGTTTCTGTTTGCGCGGATGGCGCCGGTCCGAGGGCAGATCCAGCAGATCGTTGATGATATAGACGCCCGAGGCGGTGAGGCTGAAGCAGATGAAGGCCAGCGCCACCATCAGGATCGTCGGGCCGTCAAAGTGATAGGCCGTCAGCATGGGGACCGCGATCAGGGTGTTCTTGAACCATTGATGCGGGCGCAGCGCGCGGATCAGCGCCTTGGTGCCGCCATCCTGGGTTTCGATCTCGCGCACCGTGCCCGTCGCCCGAACGTCGAGGTTGCGGTGCGACCTGACCACGATCGCGTCACGGGCCGAGGCCCAGACCGGCAGATCCGCCCGGCTGTCGCCGATATAGTCATAACCGCCCTTGCCGAAACGCTCGACCAGAAAGGCCGCCTTGGCCTCGGCGCCCAGATTGGTCGTGCCGTCCGAGCCGTGGACCTCGTCGAACAGGCCGACATGCTCGCCGATCTGATCGGCATAGATCTGGTCGGACGCCGTGACCAGAATGACCTTGCGCCCCTGGGCCCGGGCCGCCTCGATCTCGGCGATCACGGCGGGGTTCAGCGGCAGGGTTTCGAAATCGGGCGTGGTCAGGCCGGTGAGGCGGCGCTTGAAGCCCGCCTTGCCATCCTTCAGCCAGGCTGGCATCTGCAGCGCCTTGACCGGATCCTTGGCGACAAAGTTCAGGATGCTTTCGTGCAGCAGATCGGTGCTGAGAAGGGTCCCGTCGAGATCGACGATCAGCGGAACAGCCTCCGCAGCAACTTCTTGCGAGTTCATCAAAGCACCCCCGGGCAAGCAAACAGGCAGTATTCTACACGAAAACACCCCACGATCTCAAAGCCGAAAGAAATCCCTGTTGACGCAGGCGAGAGGGATCGCGTTCTTGGGGGCATGCATCTGGTGCTTTTGATCATCGCCGCGCTGCTGAGCGCCCTGCCCGCCGGGGCTGCGGATCTGCGCGTGGCGGTTGCGGCGAACTTCCGCCCGGTGCTCGAAGAACTCGCGCCCCTGTTCCACGACGAGACATCGCACCGGGTGCTGATCTCGGCGGGCTCCACCGGCCAGCTGGCCGCGCAGATCCAACAGGGCGCGCCCTTTGACGTGCTGCTCGCCGCCGACAGCGCCACGCCGGCGCGGCTGGTGGCGACCGGCGACGCGGTGCCCGAGACTCGCGAGATCTATGCCGAGGGTGCGCTGGTTCTGATCGGTGCCGACACCGCCGACGCCGCAGACGCCGACCCGCGCACAGTGCTGCAAGCCGCGCGGCGCATCGCGCTGGCCAATCCGCGAACCGCGCCCTATGGGATGGCGGCGCGCGCCTATCTCGAGCAGGCGGGGCTTTGGACCCAACTTGAAAACCGCCTGGTGCTGGGCCGCAATGCGGCGGGCGCCTTTGCTGCCGTCGCCAGCGGGGCTGCCGATGCGGGGCTTGTCGCCCTCTCCTCGGCGTTGGCGGGGGATGTGAGCTATCTGACCCTGCCCCCCGATCAGGCACCCCCGATCCGGCAAGAAGCGGTGATGCTGCGCCCGGGCAGCGCCAACCCGGCCTCGGCGCTGTTCCTGGCCTTTCTGAGCTCGCCACAGGCCCGCACGATCATTCAACGGTTTGGCTACGATGTTCTCTAGCTTCCTCGGCCCGCAGGACGCCGGCGCTCTGGTCACCACGCTGGTGCTGGCACTGGTGACGGTGGCGATCCTGCTGCCGCTGGCGACGCCCATCGCCTGGCGCCTGGCCCACGCCCGGGGCCGCTGGAAGGCAACCGCCGAGGCGCTGGTGGCCCTGCCGCTGGTGCTGCCGCCGACGGTGCTGGGCTTTTATCTGCTGATCCTGCTCGGCCCCGCGGGCTGGATCGGAAGCTGGTGGGTCGAGCTGACGGGCCACACGCTGGCGTTCTCCTTTTCCGGCCTGGTGATTGCGAGCTGCGTCCACTCGCTGCCCTTTGCCGTGCAGCCCCTGCAGAACGCGTTCGAGGCCGTGGGGCGGGAGCGGATGGAGACGGCGGCGAGCCTGCGTGCCTCGCCGCTTGACGCCTTTTTCACCCTCGCGCTGCCCTTGTCGCTGCGCGGTTACGTGACCGCCGCGGTGCTGACATTCGCCCATACATTGGGCGAGTTCGGGGTTCTGCTGATGGTTGGCGGGAACATTCCCGGCGAGACGCGGGTGATCTCGATCGCCATCTACGAAGACGTCGAAGTGCTTGATTATGCAGGGGCTCACCGGCTTGCGGGGCTGTTGCTGGTGGTCTCGTTCGTCATTCTGCTGACGGTCTATCTCACCAATTCACGCTATCGCGCACGGGTCGGCTGATGCGCCTGGAGGTCGAGTTGAACGCCACCTATGGCGCCTTTGAGCTGGCCGCGTCAGGTGCCTTCGCGCTCGAGGGGATCACGGCGCTTTTCGGGCCGTCGGGGGCGGGCAAATCCTCGGTCCTTCTGGCGATCGCGGGCTTTCGCCCCGGGCTCGGGCGGGTCGCGGTGGATGGCACGACCTGGCAGGACGGGCCCCGGATGACCCCCCCGCACCGGCGCCCCGTGGGCATGGTGTTTCAATCCGGGCGGCTGTTCACTCATCTGACGGTGGCGGGCAATCTGGGCTATGCCGAGCGTCGCGCGCCCCCCGGCGATGGCCGCATCAGCCGCGATCTGGTGGTCGAAGCGCTGGGGATCGGGCGGCTGCTCGCGCAGCGTGCCGGCACCCTCTCGGGCGGCGAGATCCAGCGCGTCGCCATTGCGCGCGCCCTGATGACGCGCCCCCGCCTGTTGCTGATGGACGAGCCGTTGGGCGCGCTCGACCGGCGGGCCAAGGCGGATCTCCTGAGCCTGATCGCGACGCTGCCGGGCTCGTTCGATCTGCCGGTCATTTTTGTCAGCCACCAGCTCGAAGAGATCACCCAGATCGCCAGCCGCATGATCGCCATGCGCGGCGGGCGCATTGTGGGCGACGGGCCGCTCGAGACGATCATCGAGACGCTGGATCCCGAAACCACGGGGCGCTTTGAGGCGGGCGCGCTGATCACGGGAACCGCGTCGGACTATGAGGCCGAGTTTGCCATGCAGTCGGTCGATCTCGGCCCCACGCGAATCTGGATCCCCACCCGCACACCGCTGGCGACGGGCCAACGGATCCGGCTGCGCCTGCGCGCCCGCGATGTCTCGGTCGCGCTTGGCCCGGTCGAGGGCCTCTCGATCCGCAACCAGATCCCCGCCACCGTGCAGTCGATCGAGCCCGAGGCGGGGTCGTTTGCCGAGGTGGTGCTGAGTTGTGCGGGGCAAAGCTTTCGCGCCCGCTCGACCCGCATGTCGATTGCCGAGCTGGGCCTGGCGCCGGGCATGCAGGTGACCGCACTGATCAAGTCGGTCGCCTTCGATCGGCGTCTGGGGTGATCGATAACGACGCCAACTGACCCAATAATGGTCACATTCGAGCGCTATCACCATCGGGCCATATGGGGGCGATGAGTATTGATACTACTGAACGGGCATTGTGTC
>JBCCHW010000223.1:0-4796 GCA_039028555.1 Pseudomonadota bacterium
ACATAAACCCTTCTGGAGAGGGACTGTCTACAATAGCATAGATCTTCTGTACTAATTCTGTGTTTTTAATCGGCCAGCACCCGATCGCCGGGAAAGACAGGCGCCAGAAACTTCAGCGACTGTCCGAGGTAAATTGTTCCATGTCCGGGGAGTTGCTCGCCAATGACAGCCGAAATCAGGCTGGCAGTCAGCATGCCATGGGCGATTCGCCCCCCGAACATGGTCTCCTGGGCATATTCCTCGTCAAGATGCACCGGATTGTGATCGGTCGATACGTCAGCGAACATACGGATGTCGGTATCTGTGATTGTTTTCTCGACATACCGGGACATCCCGATTTCCAGGTCCTCGATACAGATCGTACCGCGTGGGAGATTGTCCAACATGTTCACCTCGCTCACCGCAATCAGAGAATCACTTTATTGCGTTGCAACAACATACCCATGCCGGAGGCGAAGCGCAATTAAATTGCGCAATTTAATTACGCCAATTTGACGCAAGCGAGAAGATTGTTAGCCTAGCGAAGCCGCCCCATCGAGTATCTCGGGGTCAATCCATGCTCGGCGAGATAGGTTTCAAGCAGCGCCTGCTCAGGATGCTCGGGATCGGCACCCAGCTCACCGGCTGCAAGACCGCCGGTGACAAACAGGGTGTCGAGGCCAAAGTCGCACCCGCCCTTGACGTCGGTTGCGGGGCCGTCGCCGATCGCCAGAACCTTGCCGGGATCCATCGCCCGGCCCGTGGTTTCGCGGATCACATCAAAGGCGCGCTCGTAGATCGGCGCATGGGGTTTGCCAAAGTAGAAAACCTCCCCGCCCATCTTGCCATAGATCTGCGCCAGCGCACCGGCGCACCAGAAACGGCGCTCGCCGCGGTCGACGATTATGTCGGGATTGGCGCAGAGAAACGGCAGATTGCGCGCGCTCAGCCGGTCGAGCAGATCGGTATAGCCTTCGAGTTCCTCGTTCCACTCATCCACAAGGCCGGTGCAAAGCACGGCATTCGCGTCGGCCTCTGGAACCGGGTCGAGGCCCGCATGGGTCAGCATGTGCAGATCCCGCTCGGGCCCCAGATAGTAAAACCGCGTGCCGTGTTCGCCCGATTTCAGCATCGCCTGACACGCGCCACCCGACGAGACGATGGCGTCATAGCTGTCCTCGGGCCCGCCGATGCGGTCGAGGAAGCTTTTCACATGGGCGGGTGGCCGCGGTGCATTGGTAAACAGAATGACGGTGCCGCCCTTTTCGCGGAACCCGCGGCAGGCCTCGACCGCGGCGGGATAGGGCTCGATCCCGTTGTGGTAACAGCCCCACAGGTCACAAAGGATCGCGTCGTAGGAGTCTTGAATCTCGGACAGGGATTGGATCGGCGTGCATGTCATGGGGTACCTCGCTGGTCTCGCGGCGGAGTACTCCGCCACGGGCCCGGCTTCAAGGCGCGCTTCGCCACATCCCCCGGATGCTCAGGAACCCGCGATAGGCCCGCTCGAGCACCCAGATGGCGGCGCGGTTATCGACCATCCGGCCCAGCAGACCGGTCGCCGGCAAGGCCCGCCACAACGCCACAAAGCCAGCGGCGCCGCTGACCATGGCCCCGTCGGCCCGTTCGACCGTAAAACGTTTCATCATTGCCGCACGATCCAGCCCCGGGGGCAGGGCCGCTTGGGTGAGGTCTACCCAGTCCACGTCGCCACCGCCGCGTCGCGACCTGTACCAGGCGATTTCGCGCCGGCAAACGGGGCAGGCGCCATCGTAATAGACGCGCCGCGCCGCCCTTGAAATCTGATGAGGTTGGTTAGGTTGCACAGGGTATCATCTAGCCGGCGCACCGGCCATTCCAAGGGGAACGTGATGCCTGACCTGATCGAGCGGCTGATGCCAGAGGTTCCCGCGCCCGCCTCGTGGCTGGGCCTGGCGGGGGTGCTCCCGTTTCTGGCGGGCGCTGTCGCGTTGTATGTTGCCCCGGACTCGGGGCTCCTGCGGTCGTTGATGCTGGGCTATGGGGTCGCGATCCTGTCGTTCATGGGGGGCTGTCGCTGGGGGTTCGCCGCCGCCGGTATGGGCGGGGGGGCGTCGCTGCGCGACTATGCACTCTCGGTTCTGCCGTGCCTCTATGCCTGGATCGTGGTAGAGCTGCCCGGGGCCATGCCCTTCTTCGCGCTCGCCCTGGGGTTTGTCGCGCTGCTGATCGCGGATCTGCGCCTCGCGGCCGAGGGGCGCGTGCCGCAGTGGTGGCCCGCCTTGCGCCGGCCGCTGACATTGGGGGCGTGCACGGGTCTGGTGCTTGCCGGGGTCGCCTGAGATGCGGGCGGTCAGTCGATCCGCGTCACATCGTACCCCGCCTGCCGGATGAGTTCGATCACGCCGTCCTCGCCCGGCAAATGCAGTGCTCCGACACCGACAAAAGCGCCCCCCTCGGCCAGTGCGGGAAGCAGGGGCTCCATCCAGGCATGGTTGCGTCGTGTCAGGGCCGCGTCCAGGAACGCTTCCGCGCGCCGCTTGGCACCTGCAATGCCGAGTTTCTCGGAGTACCAGTTGCCAAACTCATAGATCGCCATGATCTCGCCCTGGGCATACAGTTCGAGCATGGTGCGGTGATAGTCTTCCTCCTCGGCCAGCGCGGCGCTGAAATCGACCATCATGGCCGAGACATCGGTGGAGGACATAGCCTCGATGGCGGCCAGCGACTGCTCATAGGTCTCGAGCCCATGGTTCGGGATGCCGTTTTGGGCGGCGCGCAGCGCGAGGGCCGCGTCCAGAACGACCTCGCCGGACTGGATTGCCTGCAACTGGCAGGCGGGAAAGCCAAGCAGGGAGAACAGCATCCAGCCGCGCATCTGTTCGGCCGCCGCCATTGGCACGCCACGCTCGGCAAGCGCGGCCTCGAGCACCGGGCGGGCGGTGGCGGGAATGCGCTGTGACAATGGCGGCAGCGACATGTCGTAGAGCAGCGTCAACGGGTCGTTGAGCATGTCTGCTTCCATCCGCTCCTTTTCCTCGAGGCTGATCTCGAACCAGGTGCTGCGGGCGGTGTCGAGATGCTCCCAGACCGACTCGGGCAATGTCTCGACCGCCTGGGTGTTGTGATAGGTGCCGAGCAGATACGAGGGCGCGACGCCAGGCTTTTCGATTTTCCAGAACCGGCCCTGGGCGTTGGGGACCGTGTGGGCCCGTTCGAACATCGCCGCATGGCCTGCGGGGTCCGATTGCGCGAGGCCGGGCAGCATGCTGGCCCCACCGCATTCCGCGAGCGCGGGCCCCGATGCAAGGATGCCGAGGCCGATTGCAACACCGGCGGTTCGAAGTCGTTTCAGCGTCATCGGCGGCTCCTGATTGCGCACAGTGTGACTGATAGATGGCGACGACCTGCGATTTGCCAATCCGGCCGGCGAAGAATGTTCCAAAATGAGGCGATTTCGCGTTGCAGCATTTTGTGTTCGCAAAAGTAACGAAGTTCTGGCACGCTTGAAAGACCGCGCCCGATCAGGACCGTGCCGGGACGCGCGCTGGCGGGGTAGCGCGAAACAGACAGAAGGAGACGAGCAAGGACAAAATATGCAAAAAGTCGACGAAGACTTTCGCCGTCAGCTGGACGGTTACTCATTGGCGACGGCAGAAATCTACTATCACATGCCTGACGCCCTGGGGCTGCTGCAGACCTTTATCTGGCAGCAATACGATCACGCCCCGAAATTCCCTCAACTCCGAAAATTTCTGGACTTTTGGCAACGCGAGCTGGATGGCCCGTTGCATTCGGTCAGGGTCGTGCATACCTCGCTGATCAAGCCGGCGGAGATCCGCCTGGTGGATGATGAATTTATGATTCATTAGCTCCCGCGCCCATGGGGCCCGGGCCGCCCCATGGGCCGAAAAAGCCCACGAAAGATTGCAGGCGAGACGGTTTTCGCCGCCAAGCCCTTGACACGAAATTTTCAACCAACTATCTGCGCTCTGTCGCATTATTAGCACTCCCTTCGGGTGAGTGCTAACAGGCTTGATCCCGGGAGGTATCCGGTCTGGCGAACGCAACCACGAATGAAAACTGGAACCTGCATAATAGGAGCGCTTCCATGCAATTCACTCCCCTGCATGACCGTGTTTTGGTCCGCCGCATCGAGTCAGACGAAAAGACTTCTGGCGGCCTGATCATCCCCGACAGTGCCAAGGAAAAGCCGTCGGAAGGCGAGGTCGTCGCAGTTGGCGCCGGCGCCAAGGACGAAGGCGGCGATCGCATCGCGATGGACGTCAAGGCCGGCGACCGGATCCTGTTCGGCAAATGGTCGGGCACCGAGGTCAAGATCGATGGCGAAGACCTTCTGATCATGAAAGAGAGCGATATCCTCGGCATCATGGCGGACGACGCAGCAGCAAAAGCTGCCTGAACACCTCGTCTGGTCTCTGATCTGAACACCTAATACAAGGAGCCTGACTCATGGCTGCAAAAGACGTAAAATTCGATACGGATGCCCGTGACAAGATGCTGAAAGGCGTCAACACGCTGGCAGACGCCGTCAAAGTGACCCTGGGCCCGAAAGGCCGCAACGTGGTCCTCGACAAATCGTTCGGCGCGCCGCGCATCACCAAGGACGGCGTGACGGTTGCCAAGGAAATCGAACTCGAGAACAAGTTCGAGAACATGGGCGCCCAGATGGTTCGTGAAGTTGCTTCGCGCACCAATGACGAAGCCGGCGACGGCACCACCACCGCCACCGTTCTGGCTCGCGCCATCGTGCGTGAAGGCATGAAGCGCGTCGCGGCGGGCATGAACCCCATGGACCTCAAGCGCGGCATCGACAG
>JBCCHW010000224.1:0-4788 GCA_039028555.1 Pseudomonadota bacterium
CCGTGCCATGGTTCTGTGGGGCCATGCGCCCAACTCGCAGACCCGCGGTGTCGAGATGAAGGCGGCGATGGAAAAGCTGGATATGCTGGTCGTGGTCGACCCCTATCCGACCGTCTCGGCGGTGATGCATGACCGCACCGACGGGGTCTATCTGCTGCCGGCCTGTACGCAGTTTGAAACCCGCGGCTCGGTCACCGCCTCGAACCGCTCGGTCCAGTGGCGCGACACGGTCGTGGCACCGCTGTTCGAAAGCCTGCCCGACGAAGTGATCATGGCCAAGTTCGCCAACAAGTTCGGCTTTGCCGACCGCTTCTTCCAGAACATCGCCATGGAAGGCGATGTGCCCAATGTCGAGGACATCACGCGTGAGTTCAACGCGGGCATGTGGACGATCGGCTATACCGGCTGGGCGCCAGAGCGGATCAAGAGCCACATGGCCAACCAGCACACCTTTGACCGCACGACGCTACAGGCGGTGGGCGGACCCAATGACGGTGAGTATTATGGTCTGCCATGGCCCTGTTGGGGCACGGCCGAGATGGGCCATACCGGCACGCCCAACCTCTACGACATGTCCAAACCGGTGGCCGAGGGTGGCCTGACCTTCCGCGCCCGTTTCGGCGTGGAGCGTGACGGTCAGAACCTGCTGGCCGAAGGCGTCTATTCCGCAGGATCGGAAATTCAGGACGGATACCCGGAATTCACCATGCAGATGCTGACGGATCTGGGCTGGGACGGGGATCTGACCGACGAGGAACGCGCCGTCATCGACGGGGTCGCGGGGCCCAAGACCAACTGGAAAACCGACCTCTCGGGCGGGATCCAGCGGGTGGCCATCGCGCATGGCTGTGCACCCTTTGGCAACGCCAAGGCCCGGGCGGTGGTCTGGACCTTCCCGGATCCGGTGCCGCTCCATCGCGAGCCGCTCTATACCAACCGGCGCGATCTGGTGGCGGATTACCCGACATATGATGACCGTCAGGCCTATCGCCTGCCGACATTGTATGCCTCGATCCAAAAGAACGACTTCAGCCAGGACTATCCGATCATCCTCACCTCGGGCCGACTGGTCGAGTATGAGGGCGGCGGCGACGAGACCCGGTCAAACCCGTGGCTCGCCGAACTGCAACAGGAGATGTTCGTCGAGATCAACACCCGCGATGCCAACAATCTCGGCATCAAGGACGGCGAACAGGTCTGGGTCGAAGGGCCGGAAAAGGGCCGCGTGAAAGTCGCCGCCATGGTCACCGAAAGGTGCGGCGAGGGCGTCGCCTTCATGCCGTTCCACTTTGGCGGCCACTTCCAGGGAGAGGATCGCCGGCACAAATATCCCGCCGGGGCCGATCCTTATGTCCTGGGGGAATCCACCAATACCGCGCAGACGTATGGCTATGACTCCGTGACGCAAATGCAGGAGACCAAAGCCACCCTCTGCAAAATCGAAAAAGCCTGAGGAGGACGCGAGAATGGCACGCGCTAAATTCCTTTGCGACGCCGAACGCTGCATCGAATGCAACGCCTGCGTCACCGCCTGCAAGAACGAGCACGAGGTGCCCTGGGGCATCAACCGTCGCCGGGTCGTCACGCTGAACGACGGCAAGCCCGGCGAGAGGTCGATCTCGGTCGCCTGCATGCATTGTTCGGACGCGCCCTGCATGGCGGTCTGCCCCGTGGATTGCTTTTACCAGACCGATTTCGGTGTGGTGCTGCACTCCAAGGATCTCTGCATCGGGTGCGGCTACTGCTTTTATGCCTGCCCCTTTGGCGCGCCGCAGTACCCGCAGGCGGGCAATTTCGGCAGCCGTGGCAAGATGGACAAATGCACCTTCTGCAACGGCGGTCCCGAAGAGACCCATTCCGACATGGAGTTCCAGAAATACGGCCGCAACCGGGTCGCCGAGGGCAAGCTGCCGCTCTGCGCCGAGATGTGCTCGACCAAGGCCCTGCTTGCCGGTGACGGCGACGATGTCTCGGACATCTATCGCGAGCGGGTCGTGGCGCGCGGCTTTGGCTCGGGCGCCTGGGGCTGGGGCACCGCCTATGACCAGAAGGGCATCTAAGTCCGCCCGACATCAAGGCGGGGCATCGCTCCGCCCGGGTGATGTTGACGACTGACGAAAGGGTGGGTGTCAGCACCCGCCCTCTTTTCTATGACGAGCCTTGGAGGAGAGACCCATGTGGCAGGCATGCCGGTCGGAACTCGTGAGATTTTTCGCAATCATGATTGCCGTTTTTGTCTTTGCGGGCGCGGTTTCCCCGATCCTGGGCGGTGACGCGCTGGCGCAATCCTCATCGGTGCGCCCGCCCGACAACGCGGTGACGAATGCGCCCGCCCAGCCCGGCGAAGGCCGGGTGCGCGATGTGGTCGACGCGATGAACCCCGCAAAATCGGACACGACGCTCAAGAGCCAGGGGCCCAACTCGGTTTCCACGATATGGGGTGAGTTACGCGCCGGGGAGACGGCCACGGTCTCGATCCCCGATAAAAAGGCCGCCGTTCTGGTGCAGGATGGCGGCATGAACTGGCTGCAATGGCGCGCAAAGGGCGGTCATCTGCAGAAATACGGTGGCTATGCGCTGATCGCGATCGTCGTCCTGTTGCTGCTGTTCTTTCTGCTGCGCGGGCGGATCCGGATCGAACACGGCTCGTCGAAGCTGACGATCGAGCGGTTCAAGCCGATCGAGCGGTTTGGCCACTGGCTGCTGGCGGGCTCGTTCATCGTGCTCGCGCTCTCGGGTCTGAGCCTGCTTTATGGCAAGGACTACCTGATGCCGCTGATCGGCAAGGAGGCCTTTGCCTCGGTCGCGCTGGCGGGCAAATGGGCCCATAACAACATGGCCTGGGCCTTTATGCTGGGCCTGATCATGGTGTTCCTGATGTGGGTGGTGCACAACGTGCCCTCACGCGTTGATCTGAAATGGATCGCGCAGGGGGGCGGCCTGTTCTCCAAGGGCGTGCACCCCCCGGCACGCAAGTTCAATGCAGGGCAAAAGCTGATCTTCTGGGGCACGATCGTGCTGGGCGCGTCGATCTCGCTCTCGGGTATCTCGCTGTTGATGCCGGGCGAGTTTCCGATGTTTGCCAAGACGTTTGCGGTGCTCAACAGCCTCGGCTATCCCGCGATCATGGGCGTGGCCCTGCCCGAGACGCTGTCGCCAATGCAGGAACTGCACTATGCGCAGATCTGGCATACGATTGTCGCCTTCGCCATGATCTTCATGATCATCGCGCATATCTATATCGGCTCGGTCGGCATGGAAGGCGCCTTTGACGCCATGGGCACCGGTCAGGTCGACCGGAACTGGGCGATGGAGCACCACGACCTGTGGGTCGAGGAGGAGGACGCCAAAACTGGCTTCCGCACACCGGCCGAGTAACCCGGGATGCGCCCAAGCGCAGGACGCCGGGGAGTTTGGCTGGGCGCGACCTTGCTCGCCGTGATTGCCGCCCCGCTCGGCGCTCAGGACGGCTATGCCCGGCTTGAGGGGCATGGCGGGCCGATCAAGGGGGTGGCTGTCGCCCCCGATCGCAGCCGCGCGCTGACCGCGAGTTTTGATTACTCGGTCGGCCTGTGGGATCTGGGAACCAACCGGCTGATCCGCTGGCTCGAGGGGCACGAAGCCGCCGCCAATGATGTGGCCTTTCTGCCCGGCAACCGGGCGGTCAGCGTCGGCGACGATTTCGATCTGATCCTGTGGGATCTGGAAACCGGCCACCTGCTGCGCCGCATGGAGGGGCACCGGGGCAAGCTGATCGCCGTCACCCCCTCGCCCGATGGCAGCATGATCGCGACCAGCGGCTGGGATGGCAAGGCGGCGCTCTGGCCCCTCGATGGCGGGGCGCCCGTATGGTTGACGGGGCACCGCGCCAACGTGAATGCCACGCTCTTTGCCGCCGACGGGACCCTCTATACCGCGTCCTATGACGGCACCATCCGGCACTGGCGGGCCGATGGCACGATGATTGCCACCGTGGTGAGCCATGGCTTTGGCGTGAACCATCTGGTTCTGAACGAGGCGGCCGGCTGGCTTGCCTATGGCGCGGTCGATGGCACCGTGCGCGCCATCGACCTTGGCACCCGCGAGCAGCTCGCCGATCTGACAGCGGATCGCCGGCCGATCCTGGCGCTGGCCGCAAATCACGATCTAAGCCGCATCGCGGTGGGCGATGGCGAGGGCTATATCATGGTGATCGACACCGGCGGCTGGACCATCCTGCACGACTTCCGCGCCGCAAAGACCGGCCCGATCTGGGCGCTTGCCTGGGACGGCGATGCGCGCCTGTTGGCGGGCGGGATCTCGGACAGCGCGGTGTTGTGGCCCGTGGGCGGCGATGATGCGCTGTTTGCCGAGGGCAAGCGGCATTTCCACAAGGATCCCGGCGAAATGGGCAATGGGGAGCGTCAGTTCACCCGCAAATGCGCCGTCTGCCACGATCTGACGCCCGGCCAGTCGCGCCGGGCGGGGCCGACGCTTTATGGCCTTTTCGGGCGCAAGGCGGGCACCGTGGCGGGCTATCGTTACTCCGATACGCTCAGAGAATCTGACATCGTCTGGCGCGAAGATACCATCGACAGACTGTTCGACGAGGGTCCGGATCACTATACTCCGGGAACCAAGATGCCGATGCAGCGGATCGCAAAGCTGGATGACCGGCGCGATCTGATTGCCTTTCTGAAGGCGAATACCGGGCCGGCTCCGGGGCAAGACGCAGGAGAAAGTGAATGAAAGCGATGTTTGCAGCCTTTGCAGCGATTGTCCTGATCGCGCTCGCGGCGGATTATGCCC
>JBCCHW010000225.1:0-4770 GCA_039028555.1 Pseudomonadota bacterium
CTCGCGCCGCTCAAGATGGAGAGCGCGGTCTTCAAGACTTTGATCGAGCCTGCCGAGGCAGGACCCGCCGGACAGGACCGGGTCAGCTTCACGGCGTCGATCAATCCTGGAGCCCCCGCGGGCCCGGTCGACAAGATTGCCTCTGGCGGTGAGCTTTCCCGCTTTCTGCTGGCGCTCAAGGTTTGTCTGGTCGCAGAGGGCCCCGATCGCGTGATGATCTTTGACGAGATTGACCGGGGGGTGGGCGGTGCGACTGCGGCCGCTGTGGGCCGGCGCCTTGCCCGGCTGGCCGAGGGTGGGCAGGTTCTGGTGGTCACCCATTCCCCGCAAGTCGCGGCCGAGGGCGCCCATCACTGGCAGATTGCCAAAACATCCACCGGTGAAATCACCCGCACGGATGTTGCCGCGTTGGGACAAGACGAAAGGGTGCTCGAAATCGCCCGGATGCTCGCCGGCGATGAAATCACGCCGGAGGCACGCTCGGCGGCGGAATCGCTCATGTCGGCGGCCGGCTGACTTTTTTCCGGATTGACATGCGGGGCATGCGGCACCAACGCTATCCGTATCGGAACAAAGGACGGTGCGGGTTGATGCATCACCAGATCGCCTTGCTGCTGACGACGCGCCGCGCGACGGGGTGTGATCTGGTGATCTGACCGGCTGGCTTCTGCATCTCGGCACTGGTGCCGTATCAGCGACGCCTCTTCCTCAATTCGATCACATCGGCCGCTCTATGACCAAATCTTGCGACTATCGCATCGCCGTTGATATCGGCGGAACTTTTACCGATACGGTTCTGGCGCTTGGCACCACAATTCTGGCCACGACCAAGACATTGACCACCCATGACAATCCAGCGATCGGTGCGATCGAGGGGGCAGAGCAGGTGCTCGCCAGTGCGGGCGTCGACTTTGCACGGCTCGAAGGCATGGTCCACGGCACGACGCTCGCCACCAATGCCCTGATCGAGCGCCGGGGCGCCGTGGTCGCCAGCGTCACTACAGCAGGATTTCGTGATATTCTCGAGATCGCCTATGAGCGGCGCTACAGTCAATATGACATCAATATCGAGAAGCCCGAACTGATCGTGCCGCGGCGCCGGGCCTTCACGATCCCGGAGCGGATCTCCGCCCGCGGCGAAGTTCTGACCGCGCTGGACGAAAGCGCCGTCGCAGGGTTGCTTCGCGATCTCGATGCCTGTGGCGCCGAGGCGGTGGCGATCTGCCTGTTGCATGCCTATGCCAACCCCGCTCACGAGGAACGCTTGCGCGATCTGTTGCACGATGCGCGGCCCGATCTAGCGATTTCGATCTCGAGCCAGGTCAGCCCAGAGGCGCGGGAATTCGACCGGCTCTGCACCACCATCGCAAATGCCTATGTCCAGCCCTTGATGGGGCGCTATCTCGCGGCCTTGGCCAAAGGGTTCGCGGCGCGCGGCATGCGCTGCCCGATCCTGATGATGACGGCGGGCGCAGGCATGACAACGCTCGAGACGGCGGCGCGATACCCGATCCGGCTCGTCGAGTCTGGCCCGGCAGGTGGAGCTATTCTGGCCCAGCGGGTGGCGCGCGAGTGTCGCGCTGGCGAGGTGCTGTCCTTTGACATGGGTGGCACAACTGCAAAGCTCTGCCTGATCGACGGGTATCGCGCGCAGACCGCCCGGCACTTCGAGATTGCGCGCGCCGAACGGTTTGTGAAGGGCAGTGGGATGCCTGTGCGCATACCCGTGGTCGAGATGATCGAAATTGGCGCGGGTGGCGGCTCGATTGCCTCCGTCGATGGGCTGGGGCGCCTGTCGGTCGGGCCCGAGAGTGCCGGTTCCGAGCCAGGCCCGTCTGCTTTTGCCAAAGGGGGGGATCGGGCGACCGTGACCGACTCGGATGTCTGTCTTGGCCTGATCGACCCCGATCTCTTTGCCGAAGGTCGTCTGAAAATCGACTCCGACGCCGCGCGTGCTGCGGTGTACCGCGATGTCGGCGCGCCGCTCGCCCTTTCGACCGGTGAGGCGGCTGGCGGCATCAGCGAGATCGTCGATGAGAACATGGCCGCCGCCGGACGCATCCATGCGGTTGAGTCGGGCAAGGACCTCGCCAGACGCACCATGATCGCCTTTGGCGGCAATGGTCCGTTGCACGCGACGCGCGTCGCCCGGCGTACCGGGGTTGGGCGCATCATCGTGCCCCCCAATCCGGGCGTCGGCTCGGCCGCTGGTTTTCTATATGCGCCGGTCAGCTTTGAGATCATCCGGAGCCATTACGCAAAGCTCCCCAACCTCGACTTCGACGCCGTCAACGCGCTCTTCGAAGAGCTGGAAGCCGAGGCACAGAGCGTCGTCCGGGCCGGTGCCCCGAAACTGGAACTGGCACGGCAACGATCCGCCTTTATGCGGTATCGCGGGCAGGGGCATGAAATCGAGATCGCATTGCCGCCGCATCGGTTATCGCCAACCGATTTGCCCGGGCTGATCGCGGCGTTCGACGCTGAATACGCGCGTCAGTTCTCGCGCACTGTGCCCGGCATGACGATCGAAGTGTTGAACTGGTCGCTCCGTCTTGGCACGGTCGATGCCGCGCCGCCGGGTAAGAAGGAAGCGCCGCCGACACAGCCCGCCGCCCCAATCCGGGGTCGTCGCATCCGCTGCGACGTCACGGGCAGCGAAATCGAGGCAACGGTCTACTGGCGCCCCGGTCTGGCGCCTGGCGATTGCGTGGCAGGCCCGGCACTGATCGCAGAGCCGCAAACGACCACCCTGGTCAGCGCCGATTTCGACGCCTTTGTTGATGGGGCTGGTAACCTGCATCTGACCCGCAAGGAGGCCATCTAATGACCTTGAGCGCAACCCGACTGCAAGTCATGTGGAATCGCCTCCTCGCCGTGGTCGAGGAACAGGGCCAGACGCTGATCCGCGCGGCCTTCAGCCCGATCGTTCGTGAATGCGGGGACATTTCGGCGGGTGTTTTTGACCTCCAGGGGCGCATGTTGGCCCAGGCCGTAACCGGGACGCCCGGCCATATCAACACGATGGCCGAGGCGGTAAAGACGCTCCTCTCGCGCTTTCCGCGGCAAGACATGCGCCCGGGAGATATCTTTTTGCCGAACGACCCCTGGATCGCTTCGGGCCATCTGAATGATTTTCTGCTGATGATGCCGTGCTTTCACGGCACTCAGGTGGTCGGCTTCACCTCGTGTACGTCCCACCTGGTGGATCTGGGCGGGCAGGGTATGGGACCGGACGGGACCGATATCTATGACGAAGGATTGATGATCCCGCCTTGCAAGTTGGTTGATGGCGGCGAGATAAATGCCCTGCTGATGGAGATTATCAAGGCGAACTCGCGCGAACCCATTGCGAATGAGGGCGATATCTATGCTCTGATCGCCTGTTGCGAAGCGGGGGCCCGGCGTCTGGCAGACATGATGGACGAGTTCGGTCTCGACCAACTCGATCCACTGGCAGAGCATATCATCGAAACCTCGCGGCGCGGCACCATGGAGGCAATCGCCCGGCTGCCTGTTGGCCGCTACAGTTCCCGACTGATGGTTGATGGTTATGAAGAACCGATCGAGTTGGTTGCGACCCTGACGATCAGTTCGGACGGTATCTGGCTGGACTATACCGGCACGTCGGGTCTCTCAGCCAGGGGCATCAACGTTCCGCTCAATTATGCCGCCGCCTATTCTGTCTTTGCGCTGCGCTGCCTGATTGGCCCGGATATCCCCAACAATGCAGGCTCGTTGGGAGCATTTCGGGTAACCGGGCCAAAGAATTGTATCCTGAATGCCCGGCATCCGGCTCCGGTCGCGATGCGGCATACCCTGGGACAGATGACGGTCGATCTCGTTTACGGCTGTCTTGCCCAGGCAGTACCAAATCAGGTGCCTGCTGAAGGGGCAACGGCGATGTATGATCTGCCACTGCGCAGCGCGCCCGAGGTCGTTCAGGCGGGTGGCGAAGGCTTTGCCGTCGAATTCGTGCATAACGGTGGCACCGGTGCCCGTCCGGCAAAGGACGGGCTTTCGGCCACTGCCTTTCCCTCAGGTGTCTGGGGGACCCAGGTCGAGATTGCCGAGGCTGTCGCGCCTGTTCACTTTCATCGCCGTGAGCTGCGCGTCGACAGCGGCGGTGTCGGTACTTGGCGGGGCGGTTTGGGCCAACGGATCGAGCTTTCGCCCAGGGGCAGCGACGCCTTCCTGTTGTTCCTGTCGGTCGAGCGGATGACGTTCCCGGCGGCTGGCCGGGCGAGGGGCGGCGCTGGCGCACCCGGTCTCGTCCAGATCGACGAGGGAGCGGCCTTTCCCAGCAAAGGCACCATCAGGGTCAACCCGGGCGAGAAGTTGATCTTCGCGACCCCAGGCGGCGGAGGGTTCGGCGACCCCTTGCAACGAAACCCCGCCGATGTCGCACGCGATGTCGAAGATGGCTTGGTCAGCCCGACCGCTGCACGAGATCAGTATGGCTGGGGAGGTGAGGAGTGATCCGGGCGCGGGAACACATCGCGGCCATGGCGCCCTATGCGCTTGCCGATCTTGGCGTTCCAGCTGGCGTGCAGACGATCTCACTCGCCCAGAATGAAAGCGCTGTGGCACCCAGCCCCCGGGTTCTAGCGGCCATTGGCGCGGCGATTGTCGATGGCGCGCTCTACCCCGACCCAGACTGGAACGACTTGCGGGCCGCGATCGCCGAGGTGCACCGTGTGGATCCCTTATCGGTCCTTTGCGGGGCAGGGTCGATGGAGCTTATCGGGGCCTTGATCAAGGCCTATGCCGGGC
>JBCCHW010000226.1:0-4730 GCA_039028555.1 Pseudomonadota bacterium
GCGCTTTTGTGGGTATAAAGTAGGCGTGACTACTACAATTTGCCAAAGTTCCACGAAAAACCGACAAAAATTGTTTATTATAGGGTTGAACGGCAGTGCACACCCTATAATATGCGGAGAATCCCAGATTGCACCCCGTGAACATACATTTTCGTCCGTATCTCCAACAGTTCGAAAGGGATTTGGATGAAACTTTGTATGCATATAGGCCTCTACACTACCCACCTACCCGATAATTTTCGCCCGGATCCGCTGTGCCGGTTTGGGTGTAGAGGTCCAAACACAATTAGCCGTTCTTTTCCTTCTTCCTTTTTTTCCACGGGTGTTCAAAAACTCCTCCTAGGGATTTTGCGAGAGAAATTTTTTTCAATGAGATGACGGCGTGCGGTCGGGGCGACTGGCCGGCGATCACCATGGTGATCTTCCGTAACTATCAGTGGGGCGCCGAGAAGCGGAACACCACGCTCTGGTTCGAGGATAACTTTGTCGGCACAGAGCTCAATCTCGGCGTCGAATATGCCAAGGTTGCCGAGGGGTGTGGAGTGCGCGGTGTTCAGGTCCGGAGCATGGACCAGTTGACCGACCAACTTCGCGAGTCGATCCGTCTCCAGATGGAGGAGAATGTGACGACCTTCATCGAATGCGTCCTGAACCAGGAGCTGGGCGAGCCCTTCCGCCGCGATGCGATGAAAAAGCCGGTCGCGGTCGCCGGGATCGACAAGGCGGACATGCGCCCGCAGCCCGGCGCCTGATCGGGGTGATCCGCCCGGCGACCCATGCCGGGCCATAGAAGAAAACAGACGCCGGTCCGGGCAACTGGCCGGCGTTTCTTTTTGGGCGATCCCGGCACCCGCCCGTGGCTCGGAACCCGAGATCGGTGTGCGGACCAAGAAAACCATGGCCGCCGCGACCGCCAGTGGATAAGCAGCAGAGCATTCGGGGCCGGTCTCACGCCAGCGCCCCGCCAGACCGGTTTCGGAGGGAGCCATGATCGAGACGGAGTTCAGCCTGCTCCCGGACCTTGTGGGCCGCGAGACGGGGCTTTCTGACTGGGTGACCGTCGATCAGGCGATGATCGATGATTTCGCCGACGCGACCGGCGACCACCAGTGGATCCACGTGGACCGCGCCCGCGCAACCCGCGAGATCGGCAGCACCATTGCCCATGGCTTTCTGACCCTGTCGCTGATCCCGCGGCTGGCCAATCCCTTGTTGAAAGTGGCGGGCCAACAGCACCGGCTGAACTATGGCCTGAACCGCGTGCGCTTTACCCAGCCGGTCCGCGCGGGCCAGCGGATACGCCTGCGCCAGACCGCGCGGGCCTGCGAGGCCAGGGGCACGGCGTTCCTGATGACCTTTGAATGCCTCTTTGAGATCGAGGGCGAGGAGCGCCCCGCCTGCATCGCCGAACAACTGGTGCAATTCGTGCCCGAAACGGGCTGAGCCGGCCCGCCCTGCTCAGACTTCCATCTCGACCGAGGGGATGATCGCGAAAAATTGACCACCCGAGGAGACGCCGAACCAGCGCTCGCCATCCACGTCGCGATGCTCGCCGATATCGACGAGGCGATAGAAGCTCTTGCGATCGATCAGCGCCTCGAGCCCGCGGCGGACATGGACATAAGGGGACGGCTCACCGGTCTTGGGGTCGCGGACCACGCGGATCGGATTCTCGGGCCCTGCAAGGGTTTCGTCGCCGAAATTCGTCTCGAATATCAGGGTCTGGTGGCCGTTGGCCTCGACCCGGAAATCCACCGCGACAAAGGGGGCGTCGTCGACCGTGATCCCGATCTTCTCGACCGGTGTCACCAGGAAGTACTTGCCGTATTCGAGCTTGAGGACCGAGGCAAAAAGCCTGACCAGCTCCAGCCGCCCGATCGGTGTGCCCAGATACCACCATTGGCCATTGCGCGCGATCCTGATATCAAGGTCCCCGCAAAAGGGTGGGTTCCAAAGGTGGACGGGCGGCAGGCCTTTTTTGCCCTTGGTCGCTTGCTTGACCGCTTTGGCAAAATTGTCCGCGGCACCGGGGTCATCCAATGACTCCGATTGCGCTTCGGGCTTTTTTTCTGACGACATCGCGAGCCCCTGTTGCCTTTCGCCGTTGGACCTTACCTTAATGAAGGTGAGATAACATATAAAATGCAGGAGCGACGGTCATGACCGACCCAGTGCAGGAAATCGAACAGGCAGGTGAGACACTGGCGCGGGTCGAGGCCGAGATCGCCAAGCGAATCGTCGGCCAGCGCGAGGTGGTGCGCCAGACGCTCACCGCGATCCTGTCGGGGGGGCATGCGCTGTTGGTCGGTGTGCCGGGGCTGGCCAAGACCCGGCTGGTCGAGACGCTGGGCACCGTGCTGGGCCTGCCCAACAACCGGGTGCAGTTCACGCCAGATCTGATGCCCGCCGATATCCTGGGTGCCGAAGTGCTCGAGACCGGGGCCGATGGCAGCCGGGCCTTCAAGTTCATTCCCGGGCCGATCTTTACCTCGCTGTTGATGGCGGACGAGATCAACCGGGCCAGCCCGCGGACCCAGTCGGCCCTGTTGCAGGCGATGCAGGAGCATCGTGTGACCGTCGCGGGCGAAAACCGCCCGCTGGGCGCGCCGTTTCATGTGCTCGCGACCCAGAACCCGATCGAGCAGGAGGGCACCTATCCGCTGCCCGAGGCGCAGCTCGACCGGTTCCTGTTGCAGATCGATGTGGATTATCCCGACCGCGACGAAGAGCGCGCGGTGCTGTTGGCCACGACAGGTGTTGCCGACGAGCCGGCGGCCCAGGTTCTGGATGCCGGGGCGCTGATCGCGTTGCAGCGGCTGGTGCGGGTCATGCCCGTGGGCGAGCAGGTGATGGAGGCCATCCTGACGCTGGTTCGCAGCGCCCGCCCGGGCGCGGCGGAGGCGGCCGAGGTTGCCACCTCGCGTCTGGCCTGGGGGCCGGGGCCGCGGGCGGCCCAGTCGCTGATGCTGGCGGTACGCGCCCGGGCGCTGATCGAGGGGCGGCTGGCCCCGTCGATGGCGGATGTGACGGCCCTGGCCCATGGGGCGCTCCAGCACCGCATGGCGCTGACCTTTGCCGCCCGCGCCGAGGGGGCGCGGATCCGCGAGGTCATCGACGCGCTGGTGGGCGAAGTTGCACTGGAGAAGGCGGCTTGAGGCCTTTTTTCCCGCTTGTGCTGCTGGCGCCGTTCCTGCTGTTGCCGGGCGGGGCACCGGCCGGGGCTGGCGAACCCTTTGACGACGCGGCGGTGCGCCACCGCCAGGCTCTCTCGCTGTTCGAGGATGCCTGCCTCAGCCAGGCGCCTGATTTCGTGACGACGCCGGTGATCTTTCAGGCCATGGGCTTTCAGCGCCCGCCGGAGATGACCGCGTTTCGCCTGCCGGAGCGGGGGCTCTATGGGGGTGTCGTCGCGATGCAGGCCGGTGAGGTGCTGGGCCGCCAATGCTCGGTGCTGATCGAGGACGGTAAACTCCCGGTGCTGGTGCTGGGCTTGCGCAGCGCGCTTGCCAGGCTGTCACAGCCGGGATCGCTGAAGGAAACCGCGCCCGCCTTTCATACCGACCCGGTTCTTTGGGATTTCGAGCTGGACGGCATCGGGCTGGTCTCGGTCACCGCCGGGATGAGCGCGCAAGGCATTGCCGTGATGGGCATGCAGGTCGCGGATCGCGGGATGGGCCATGTGTCGGGGCTTCAACCTGACGCCGCGACGGACGAGGCGGCGCAATGAGTGCCGAGACCGCCCAGCGCAGCCGCGCCGGCTGGCTGCGCCGCGATGCGGAGCGGGTCTCGGGCGCGCTGCCGCCGCTATTGGTCGAGGCCGAGCGCCTGGCGCTCTCGCTCTTGCACGGGGTCCATGGCCGCAGGCGGGCCGGGCCGGGGGAGAGTTTCTGGCAGTACCGGCCGGCCAATCCCGGCGATACGCTGGGCATGATCGACTGGCGCCGCTCGGCCCGGTCGGACCGGCTTTATGTGCGCGAACTCGAATGGGAAGCGGCCGAAACGGTGATGCTGTGGTGCGACCGCAGCAAGGCGATGCAGTACCGCTCGGCCAGTGTCGAGCGGACCAAGGCCGACCGGGCAAAGCTGTTGTCGCTGGCGCTGTGCGTGCTGCTCACCCGCGGGGGAGAGCGTTTCGGCCTGATCGGCACCGCGGCGGAGCGGGCGCTGACCGGCGAGCGTCAGATCCTGCAGATCGGCGCGCTGTTGGCGACCTCGGATGTGGAAGAGCACGACTATGGCACCCCGCCCATGATCGCCGATCGCCGCACCGGCAAGGCGGTGTTCTTTTCCGACTTCATGGGCCGCGAAGAGGCCGTGCTGCCGCGGCTGAAAGCCGCCGCGGGCCAGGAACGAATTTCACAAAATTGGTTCGAATACTAAGTTGACCAGACGGAATTTCAATATGTTTTTTGTTGTGTGACACAGATTTTGTTTCTAATTAACAAACCTTTTCATGGTAAATAAACAGCGTAGAAAACAACAGAATACAACGTTGAATATCACCGTACCGCGCCCTGGGCGTTTATTTAAAATTTTGAGTGTTACTTGTCCAAGATTGGCACTATTTCAAGAGATATTTTTCATAATCAAAACCCCTCTCGAAATAGTGCCAATCTTGGACAAGTAAAACTCAAAATTTTAAATAAACGCCCATGGCGCGGTACGGTGATATTCAACGTTGTATTCTGTTGTTTTCTACGCTGTTTATTTACCATGAAAAGGTTTGTCAA
>JBCCHW010000227.1:0-4676 GCA_039028555.1 Pseudomonadota bacterium
CAGCGCCATCGAGGCCGCGCGTGCCGCCCGGCCCGACGCCCGCATCCGGCATACCGCTGCCGATGCCCGCGAGCCGGAGGGCCTGGAGGCGGCGCTCGGCACCGTTGCGGCCGAGATGGGCGAGATCGACGTGCTGATCTATAATGTGCGCGGCGCCTTTACCCCCTCTGCCCCGCTTGATCTGAGCTATGACGCGCTGGAGCAGACCTTGCGCCTTGAAGTCATCGGCGCCTTTGCCGCCGCCAAGGCCGTGCTGCCCGCGATGCGCGCCCGGGGCACGGGCATGATCTTTTTCTCCAGCGCCACGGCGGCGTTTCGCGGCTCGGCGCGCTTTGCGCATTATGCCGTGGGGAAGTTCGCCCTGCGCGGCCTGTCGCAGAGCCTCGCCAAGGCCTATGGGCCCGAGGGCGTGCATGTCGCGCATATGCGGCTCGACTGCGATCTCGACGTGCCGGTGATGCGCGCGCTCTACGGCGATGCCTGTGATCGCGCGAAACTGGCGCAGCCGGCGGATGTGGCGCAGACCTATTGGCTGACCTATCAGCAACCCAAAGGTGCCTGGAGCAACGAGGTCGAGATCCGCCCCGCGACCGAGACCTGGACATACTGACGCGACCGTCAAGGAGACGATGATGAGCTACAAACTGTTCTACGCCCATGGCAGCGCCTCGATGGGGGTGCGGGTCCTGCTCGAGGAAATCGGCGCGCCCTATGAGCTGATCGACTCGACCATCGACATGGACAAACCCCGCCCGCCGGAGCAGCTGGCGGTCAACCCCAATGGCTGGGTGCCGGTGCTGGTCTGGGACGCGGGCGCGATGTATGAATGCGCGGCGATCACGGTCTTTTTGTGCGACCGCCACCCCGACGCCGCCCTCGCCCCGCCCCGCGGCACGCCCGAGCAGGCGCTGTTTCTGCAGACGCTGGTCTATTTCACCAGCTCGGTGCAGAACGCCTTTCAGCTCGATTACTATCCCGACCGCTTCGCCGACACACCCGCGGATGAGCCTAGCGCCCAGCGCCGGGGCCAGCGGCGCCTGCGCGAGACATGGCAGGTGATCGACGACCAGATCGGCGACAATGACTGGGTGCTGGGCGAGACCTTCAGCGCGGCGGATATCTATCTCTTCATGCTGATCACCTGGCTGCAGCCCCGGCGCGGGCAGCCCTCGCATACCGAGTTCCCCAATGTGGCGCGCATCGCGGACAAGGTGATGACGCGGGAGAGTGTTCAGAAGGTGTATCAGAAGTGGATCGCAGAACACAGCTGAGCACCCGGTCTCGACCGCAAAGGACACCCGGCCACCGATACAACTGTCTGTGCATCACCATTTATAGGCGCCCACTCGGCTAATACAGTTCCAGAAAACAAACGGGATTCTTGCACAACGCGCCAATAATAACTGTCCTTAAAAACAACGAATCGAGACATATTCAGACCACATACCTGCTGCTTAATGGTTTTCGATGGGATCGGAGCCACCAACTCCCCCCGGATACTCGCAGGGGACTAACCACCATGAGACTTTTCGCAGCACTTCTTGCGGGGGCGATGGCCCTCGCGGCCACCAATGCCCCGGCGCTGGTGGTCGAATTCGAAGATTACGGGATCGCCCCGGGCAGAAGCGTGCCCGTCTTGACAGCCACACAACGGGCCCCTCTGGTCGAAAAGCGCTTTAACTTCGGCCTGAACGACCCGCGACAGGGCTTTCTCTCGAACCAGCGCGGCGGCCTGACCGACGACAACACCGTGCTGTTCATCCAGAACGCGGCCAATTCGGTTCGGATCGAGGGGCCGAGCCCGTTCAACTTTGTCTCCTTTGACGCGCTGGCGATCTTTTCGAGCCCTGGCGGGATGGTCGAGGTGATCGGCGCCTTTCAGGGCGGCGGTACGACCTCCGAGACCTTTGTGCTGCCGGCGGTGGGCGATACCGGTGGCGCGCTCGCGTCGTTTACGCTGCCGGACAGGTTCACCAATCTGAACCGGGTGATCTTCAATCGTCTGGACACGAACTTTGTGGCGCTGGACAATTTCAAGTTTACCGGCGCCGCCACGGTGCCTCTCCCGGCGGCATTGCCGATCCTTGCCTCAGGCCTCGCAGCACTTGGCCTTGCAGGATGGCGCCGCCGCAGGATCGTTGAGGGTTAACCTCCCACCATCAACGGTCCATGATGCTCCGGGCGGGCCAGCCGCCCGGAGCGCATCCCCGGCCAGGCCGGGCAAGCGGCTCAATCGGGTGTTCGGCGGATCAGCGTGGACGACAGCGGCGCGCCCGTCGCGGCATCAAAGATGCGCAGGGTTTCGCCGCCGGCCCCCTCGGTCGTGATCAGCAATGTCGCCCGCCCCCTGCCGATCGCGGTGATCTGCTCACCCGCGGGCAGCGTGATCTCTTCGGCGCTCACCCCGCCCTGGGGCGCCGGGCCCTGCCCGGCCACGCCCAGCACCTGGATGACAAAGACCACGATCATGGTTAGCATGCCGATGATCAGCACCGAGGTCAGCACCGTCACCAACAGGCGCAAGCGGCGCAGCGCGGGCGGCTCGGGCACATCCTCGTCGCCGCCGACGGGCTGAGGCGCGTCTTTCTGTGGAGCATTCATGTCTGACCCGGCGGCCTCCGATCCCCAAAAGCTGGTGCTGGTTGTCGCGCCGGAGGACGCGGGCCAGCGGCTGGACAAGGCGCTTGCCAAAGTCGCCTCGCATCTGCCCGGCCTCTCGCGCTCGCGCCTCGTGCAGCTGATCGAACAGGGCGCGGTGGCGGACCAGAGCGGCGCGACCGTCACCGAGACAAAGCGCAAAGTCAAGCCGGGGACCGCGTGGCACCTGACCCTGCCCGAACCGGTCGACGCGCGGCCCGGGCCCGAGGCGATCGCGCTCGACATCCTGTATGAGGATGCCGAGCTGCTGGTGGTCAACAAGCCCGCCGGCATGGTGGTGCACCCCGCCCCGGGATCGGACCGGGGCACCCTGGTCAACGCGCTGCTTTATCATTGCGGCGAGAGCCTGGCCGGGATCGGCGGCGAACGGCGCCCCGGCATCGTGCACCGGATCGACAAGGACACCTCGGGCCTGTTGGTGGTGGCAAAGACCCAGGCCGCCCATGCGGGGCTGGCCGCCCTGTTTGCCGCCCATGATATCGAGCGGCGCTATCTCGCCCTCACCTGGGGCGCGCCCGACCGGGCCGACCCGCGGCTGACCGGCCTGCCCGGCGTGCGGCTGGTGCCGGACTGGATCAGGGTGACGACCCGCATCGGGCGCCACCCGGCCGACCGCAAGCGCATGGCCGTGCTGCGCGGCGATGAGGAGGGCAAAGAGGCCATCACGAATTTGCGTTCCCTTGAAACATTCGGATCGGGGCCCGCACCGCTGGCCGCCCTGGTCGAATGGCGGCTCGAAACCGGGCGCACGCATCAGATCCGGGTCCATGCAAACTACCTGGGCCATGCGCTGGTGGGCGACCCCACATATGGCAGACGCGCGGCGGGCAATATCGAGCCTGAGATGTCCATTATTCACCAATTGAGGGCTTTTCCGCGCCAGGCGCTTCATGCGACGAGTTTAGGTTTTGTTCATCCTCTCTCCAGAAAATCCCTGTATTTTGAAGCAGATCCGCCGGACGACATGGCCGGGCTGCTGGCGGATCTCCGCCGGAGTGCGGCCCGGTCGCCGTAACAGACCTCAAGACCCCGAACAGGCCGCGGATCTTGAACGTGACGTAAGGGGCAACCATATTTCCTGTAAGAGGAAAGGGGACTTCAATGTCATCTACATACACCAATCTGCCGGCGCCCTCGCCGGAGCAGGGGCTCAGCCGGTACCTCACCGAAATCCGCAAGTTCCCGATGCTGGAACAGCAGGAAGAGTTCATGCTGGCCAAGGCCTGGGCGGATCGCGGCGACAGTGAAGCCGCGCACAAGCTGGTGACCTCGCATCTGCGCCTGGCGGCAAAGATCGCGATGGGCTATCGCGGCTATGGCCTGCCGACGGCCGAGGTGATTTCCGAGGCGAATGTGGGCCTGATGCAGGCCGTCAAACGCTTTGACCCGGACAAAGGGTTCCGGCTCGCCACCTATGCCATGTGGTGGATCCGCGCCTCGATCCAGGAATACATCCTGCGCTCATGGAGCCTGGTGAAGCTCGGCACGACGGCAGCGCAGAAGAAGCTGTTTTTCAACCTGCGCAAGGCGAAATCCAAGATCGGCGCGCTGGAAGACGGCGATCTGCGCCCCGAACATGTGGAAAAGATCGCGAACGATCTGAGCGTGACCGAGGACGAAGTCGTGTCGATGAACCGGCGCATGTCGGGCGGCGGCGACAGCTCGCTGAACGTGCCGCTCAAAGGCGATACCGAGGGCAGCTCGGAATGGCAGGACTGGCTGGCCGATGACGACGCCGACCAGGCCGCGCAATACGCCGAAAGCCAGGAGCTGGACGCGCGGCGCGAACTGCTGCTCGCAGCGATGGAAGGGCTGAACGAACGCGAAAGCCACATCCTGACCGAGCGGCGCCTGCGCGAAGACCCCGTCACGCTGGAGGAGCTTTCGCAGCAATACAAAGTCAGCCGCGAGCGGATCCGCCAGATCGAGGTCCGCGCCTTTGAAAAGCTGCAAAAGCGCATGCGCAACCTCGCTCAGGAAAAGGGCATGCTGCGCGAACTGGCCTGACACCCGCGCCA
>JBCCHW010000228.1:0-4609 GCA_039028555.1 Pseudomonadota bacterium
GTCAGCCGCGAGCGGATCCGCCAGATCGAGGTCCGCGCCTTTGAAAAGCTGCAAAAGCGCATGCGCAACCTCGCTCAGGAAAAGGGCATGCTGCGCGAACTGGCCTGACACCCGCGCCAGCCACTGGCAGAAAACACAAAGCCTCCGCGTCCGCGCGGGGGCTTTTTGCTTGGGCGTTTTTCAAACACCACGGCGCCGGCGGGCGGGGGCGGTCAGCCATGCACGCGCTGGATCGGAGGGCTCAAGACAGATTGGCGCATCATAAGCTCCGCTGATACTCTGCTGGTGGAGACGAGCAGGCAACCTTGGACCACGGGGGCGTTTATGACCGGCGAATTCTCATCTTGTGATGGCGGCTGTGCCTGTGGCTATGTGCGGTATCGCGTGACCGCGGAGCCGATGATCGTTCATTGTTGCCACTGCAGTGTTTGTCAGCGTCAGAACGGCAGCGCCTTTGCGGTGAATGCGTTGATCGAAGCGGACCGTGTCGAGCTGGTGGCCGGTACTGTCGAAGAACTGACGGCTCAGTCACCCAGCGGCAATGGCCAGACCATCACCCGCTGCCCAAAGTGCCGGGTCACGCTCTGGAGCAGTTATTTCATGGGCGGTCTGAGGGAGCGTGTCCGTTTCATCCGCGTTGGCTCGCTCGACGACCCCGATCGCATGCCCCCCGACGTCCATATCTTTACGTCTAGCAAGCAGGCATGGGTCATCCTGCCCTCGACACATCATGCCGCCGAGGAATTCTATGATCCCAACGCGACCTGGTCGCAGGAGAGCCTGGCACGTCTCGCGGCATTGGAGGCGGCAGCCGGGATTACGCAACCCTGGAAAGATCGGTGGCGTCCCAAGGACTGACGCCCAGGCACAAACACCCGTGGCACGCGGGCGCCGCGACCCGGGTGGCGTGTGCCAGGAGCGGGATCAATCCCGACCGGATATGGAACCGCGTCGGCTCACGGTGCGCGGCGGTCAGCCCGCCGGGGCCGTGCAGCCCTGGATATCGGCGGCCACATCGCCCGCAAGCACGGTCATGCGGACCCCATTGCGCGAGACCCAGACATCGTCGAACAACAGCGTGAGCGTCGAGGAGACGTCGATCTGCCCGCCCTCGGCCGTGGTCTCGGTCTGGTGAAACCAGGCGCCCTCGGGCCCCTCGATCAGCACGGTCGGGTCGCTGAGCGGCCGGTCAAAGGTGATGGCGGCGTCAAACTGTCGGTCGCGACCCGCGCCCGAGATCCGGCAGGTGGCCTGCTCCATGCCCTGGGCCGCACCCGGCTGGGGTACCGAGCGCATCGCGGCGGCAACCTCGCCGGCCCGGTCGCTCTGATCGGCGGGGATCGTGCGGGCAAGCTCGGCCACTTCCAGCACACAGACCTGATGGCAGACGCCCACTTCCATCGCGAGATCCAGCCCCACCGGCGCCATCGGATCCTTTGGCGTCACGGCGATCGGCAGCACGACCTTGTCCGCATAGCCCACCGTGCGCTGGCCAAAGCTCTCGAACAGTTCGGGCCGGGGCCAGTAGACCTCGACATTGTCGAGATTGGTCGATTTCGAGAAGTCGAACTTGGGCGGGATCCCCACTTCGCCGGGGCTGCGCCAATAGGTCTTCCAGTGCGGCTCGAGGTCGAGCTCCAGCCCGATGACACGCACCCCGTCAGAGACCGGCGCGCCGGGCAAAAGCTCGGCCGTCACAAAGGACTGCCCCCGCGAGACCAGCGATTGCGCCGACGCCGGCAGGGTCATCAGCGGCGCACAGGCCGTGCCCGCCAAAAGGAGTCGCGTCAGGTGTTTCATCCCCATCAGGTACACGACACCGATTGATTGTGCCAGAACCCCTCACGGAATGTTGCGCTGGGGCGATTAAGGCCCCATCATCCGGGGCATGAACACAGGATCCGAGCACGTATCCCCTGAGGCCGGCAGCTTCCTAGACGGACAGTTGTTGATCGCGATGCCCGGCATGCGCGATCCGCGGTTTCACAAGACCGTCGTCTATCTCTGCGCCCATTCCGCCGAGGGGGCGATGGGGCTGATCATCAACAAACCGGCCGAGACGCTGATGGTGTCGGATCTCTACGAGCGGCTCGACATCGCCCACTCGCCGGACCTGCCCGACGAGCCCGTGCGCTTTGGCGGCCCGGTCGAGACGGGGCGGGGCTTTGTGCTGCATTCGGCCGACTACCATGCGCCCGAGGCAACCGTGCGGGTGGATCGGCGCATCTCGATGACCGCAACGCTGGAAATACTGCACCTGATGGCGGGCGGCGAGGGGCCGGTCGAGCGGATGGTCGCGCTAGGCTATGCGGGCTGGTCGCCGGGCCAGCTGGAAAGCGAGTTGCAGGCCAATGGCTGGCTGCTGTGCCCGCCGGACCACGAGCTGTTGTTCGGCACCGAGAATGGCGGCAAATGGGACCGCGCGATGGCCAAACTCGGCATCGACCCGAGCGTGCTGTCGACCGGCGGCAGCGCCTGACGCCCCGTCCCTTATCCGGTCACAAGCCCGGGCCAACCTGACGCGGCCATGGCACCTACGCCGGTCAGGAGCTGTTTCATCAAGAATTCGACCCGCATCGCGATCCTGGGCATCGCGGCTGTTGGTGTGACGGGCTGCACCAACGAGATAGCAGAACGGCGCAAGAAGGCGAAAGCAACCGTCGCAAGCAGGGAGCCGATCGAGGTCGGGGCCGAGGGAAAGAACCTTGATGTCTGGCCCCACCCGGACAAGACATGTGCCCGTGTCGGCTCGGCGATCCCGGGCCTCACGCCCCCTCGACCCGGCCGCGGCGGTCGGGGCGCAGTGCTGCATAGAGGACATGGTTGCGCCAGCGTCCGTTGATCTGCAGATAGGCCTGCGCGACGCCTTCGTATTTGAACCCGCACCGCTCCAACAGGCGGCGCGAGGCGCGGTTTTCCGCAAGGCACGCCGCCTCGAGCCGCGAGAGGTCGAGAGATCCAAAGGCGTGATCGCACAGCGCGTTCAGCGCCTCGGACATGTACCCCTGTTTGGAAAAGGCCTCGCCCACCCAATAGCCGAGCGTCGCGGCATCGGCAGGCTGGCGGCGGATGTTCGACAGGGTGAGCCCGCCCACGATCGCCTGATCCTCGCGGCGCACCAGGAACAGCGGCCAGGCCTCGTCATTGCGGATCGAGCGTTCGGCCCACGCGACCCGGTTGCGAAAGGCGCGCTGGGTCAGGTGATCGCGCGACCAGGTCGGCTCCCAGGGTGAGAGGAAGGCGCGGCTGTCGCGGCGCACCCGGGCCCACAGGGCGTGGTCCTCCATCCGGGGGGGGCGCAGGGTCAACCGCGCGGTCTCGATCTCGGCGATCGCCTTGCTGCGCCGAGCGAAAAGGCTCATGCCACCAGGCGCGCCGCCAGATCGCCAACCGTGGGGGCCGTGCCGACCGGCCCGTACAGGGCCAGCACCGGCGCCTGCCCGATCAGCCGCGCCGCCGCGCCCCGGGTTGCGGCCACATCGACCGCGTCGATCTTGGCGATCGTGTCGATCAGCGGCGGCACCTCGCCCCAGATCGAGAGCATCGCCGCCATGCGCTCGGCCCGGCTCGACGAGCCTTCGAGGCCCATGACCAGCCCCGCCTTGGTCTGGGCGCGGGCGCGGTCGACCTCACGCTCGGTCAGGTCGCGGGCCGCGCGCGCGATCTCGTCGACGGTCAGATCGGCAAGCCCGGCGACCTCGCCCGCGCCGGTGCCGGCATAGACGCTGAACAGGCCGCATTCCTCATACGAGGCGCAGTTGGCAAAGATCGTATAGCACAGGCCGCGTTTCTCGCGCGCTTCCTGGAACAGCCGCGACGACATCCCCCCGCCCAGCGCGGTCGCGAGGATCTGTGCGGCATAGTAATCGGGGTCGCGATAGCCCGGTGCGGCAAAGGCCAGCGCCAGATGGGCCTGTTCGAGGTTCTTCTCATGGCGCACTTCGCCGCCGGCATAACGCGCCGCCTCCCGCACGGGACGCGCGAGCGGCTCCATGTCGCCAAAGAGTTGCTCGGCCATCCGGGTCAGGCGCACATGGTCCACATCGCCGGCGGCTGACAGGATCATCCGCTCGGGCCGGTAATGGGTGCCGATGAACTGGCGGAAATCGGCCTTGCCAAAGCCCTTTACCCGCTCGGGCGGGCCCAGGATCGCGCGGCCCATGGGCTGGTCGGGAAAGGCGGTTTCCTGCAGCCAGTCCCAGATGATGTCGTCGGGCGTGTCGAGCGCCTGGCCGATCTCCTGCAGGATCACGCCACGCTCGGTCTCGATCTCGCTTTCGTCAAAGATCGGGTCGCGCAGGATATCGGCGAGCACATCCAGCGCCAGCGGCACATCGGCCGAGAGGACGCGGGCGTAATAGGCCGTGCGCTCACGCGAGGTATAGGCGTTCAGATAACCGCCCACATCCTCGATCTCTTCGGCGATCTGCAACGCGGTGCGCCGGGTCGTGCCCTTGAAGGCCATGTGTTCCAGGAAATGGGCGATGCCGTTTTCGCAGGCGGCTTCGTTGCGGGTGCCTGCCTCGATCCACAGCGGTCAAAAACCATGACGCGTCTGCGATTGCCTGTTTGTTGAGCTCCTCCTCCGCAGCACGGCTTTGGGGGAGGA
>JBCCHW010000229.1:0-4584 GCA_039028555.1 Pseudomonadota bacterium
ATCCGCGACACGCCGGGGCTGAAAAAGAAGCCCTCGACCAGCGAAGTGCTGGACTGGCTTAAACTGCTGATGGCCGATGACGTGGATCCCGCGACCCTGCGCGCCGACCCCAAACAGGCGATCCCGCCCCTGCATGGCGCGCTGTTGAAGAACGAGCAGGATGTGCACCTGTTCGAACGGCTCGCCTTTCTGGCCCGCCGCCAGGGGGGGTAGGGCTGCGAGCGCAGCGCCCGGCGGTCGCGCCCGGCTCTCAGTGCACCGCGATCTCGACCGACAGTGCCGCCCCGGCAAAGCGCATCTCGTCCGCCGTGCCGGTGCGTGCCCCGACGCAGAGCCTGTCAGGCCAATCGAGTCGCCCGGCACCCCAGGCCGACTGGCCGTGAAGCCCGGTCCAGATCGTCGAGCCGCTATCGCGCCACAAAAAGCCGCCCGGCCCCATATCGGGCTCTATCACAATCTCGAGATCAAAGGTCTCGGCCCCGGCGAGGCTGGGACCGAGCCACTGGTGCGGGCTGCGCCCAGTCTCCGGCTGCAGGACGATTGTCAATTGCTGATCGCGCCCGACCAGGCCGATCCACAGCGGGCAGCGACCATCATCCTCCAGCGCCGCCAGAATCGTTTGCCGCGCGGGCGTTGAGGCCAGCGAGCCCGAGAGCTTGAACTGGACCGCCCGGCCAGGGCCCTGCCCGCCGCGCCAGGGGGCCGCGTTCTGCCCCGCAGCCAGTGGCACAAAGGTCTCGATCTCGCCGGGCGGCCACGAGAGGCGTTCGCGCAGGCCCCCGTCCTCATCCAGAACCTGATAGCGCAGGCCCTGCCGGTCGACGGCCATCTGCACGCAGTGCAGATACTCCACGCCCTCGGGCATCCGATGCGCCGTGCCCGCCCCGGCGCTGGTGATCTGCAGCACCCCCTGATGACACTGCACGTCAAAGGCCAGGATGTGGCTGCACAGATAGGCCAGCACCCGGTGGCGGGTCAGGATCTCCCAGAAGGGTGCCACATACTCGTCGCCGATCGTGCGCTGATAGGTGCCCGCATAGCCATTTACCGCAAAGGCGGGATGATGCCCGACGACAAACGTCCACGCCGCGTCCGCGTGGCGGGTGAGCGTCTGGTCAAGCCAGGTCAGCTCGAGATGGCCTTCGCCGCCCAGGCCCGACCAGAGGGTGTTCACGAAAACAAACAGCAGATCGCCCTCGCGCACGAAGTACGACAGGCCCGGCTGATCCGGTGGGCCGTTTCGGGGCAGATGGGCCATGACCTCGGCAAAGACCCGCTCGCTCATCCGATCATAGGTCGTGTGGTTGCCGGTGCAGTGATACATCGCGATGCCCGCCTGACGTTGCCAGGCCATCTCGACGTCGAAGAAATGGGCCCATTGCGCGCGCAAACCGGCCTCGTCGGGGACCAGGCCGATCACCTCGTCGCCGGGGAAGATGATCAGCTCGGGCGCCGGGTCGAGCCGCTGCACGACCGCGTTTACCTGTGCGAGCTTGCGCGCGTGCAGTGCGCCCGGCACGCCCGAGCAGCTATCGCCGTAAAAGGCAAACTGGTGCCCGGGCCCGACCGGCCTCAATCCCTGAATCTCATCCACTCGCTTGCGCCCGCCCGGTCAACCTCGACCGCCAGCATATGGCGTCACGCCTGATCAGACCATACCCCTCGGCGTGTCGAAAAAGGTGGACGCGACGTGGATCGTGTAGACTGTTGGAGCCGACTGTCATGCCGGGACTATCCCACCCGGGCAGCCGGCAGTGTAACTGGGCAAGCAAACCAAGACCAAAGGATACTCGGTATGAGGAACACTTTGATAGGAATAGCCAGCGCCATCACCATCGGCAGTTTCGTGATCACGGGCGCCGCGCCGGGCATCGCTGCAGAGCAGCCGAAAGCCGACGACCCGGTCAGGGCTTTTGACAAGGCAATGATGTCGATCTTTTTCCGTGGGCAGGATGCGCTGACCACCACGACCCGCCCGATCATGATCATCGCCCGCGACGTTACCGTGATTACCGAGACGGGCGAGCGGACCTACCCGCGCAAGGGCCCCCTCTATGACAAGCTGAAATCGACCTCGCATGTGCTGCTCGGCATCATCGGCGCGGTCACGCCCTGGCCCGAGGACGATGCCGGCAAGGCGCGCTGGAAGGGTGATTTCACCCGGATCAAACAGGAAATCGATACCTTGCTGGGCGCCATTGATGGCGTCGGGCTTTCCGACAAGACGCTGGCCAGCCAGCGCGCCATGCTTGTGACCGCAAAGGAGTTTATCGACGATGCGCTGAGCCGCGACGCGCTCTCGCCAGATGCGGTGGCCCGCGCGATCAACCAGATGCGCCCTGTCTGGGTGGCAAACATGCGCGCCTCTGCACGCACCGAGCTGAACGCGCTCGACACCGCCGTGACGGCCGCTCGCGCCGGTCTGAGCGACGCGGAATGGGAGGATCTCTATATCGTCTCGCATGGCGGGGCGAGCGTGCGTGCGGTCAATGTGGTTCGGCTCTATCTCCAACGCGTGATGCCAAACAAGTTTGCCGCCGGGAGGGTACTGTTTGCCGAGAACAGGCATGGCAAGGACGACATGATCCGCTATGTCGGCTATGTCAGGATGCAGCGCCATGTCGGCGCCTGGGCCTTTGGCGACCCCGGGCGGATGGAGGTGGATCTTTTGGGCTATGAAGCGGGCTCGATTCTGGATGAAATGATCGAGACGACCGCGCCGATCACGACCATCGGCAAATGACGTGGCGCACGGGCGGCGCAGCGTTTTGACAGGCGACACCAGGAAAAGGCAGAGAGATGACCGATATCGACCTTACCCGCAAAACCATTGTCCCCTTTCTCGCGGAGATCTTTGAACGCAACGGCGCCGACGAGTATCTGGGCGAGCCCGTCAGCATGGCCGAGCATATGCTCCAGGGCGCCCAGTTGGCCGAGGAAGCCGGCGCCAGCGACGAGGTGGTCGCCGCCGCCCTGCTCCACGATATCGGCCATTTCACCCATGAGTTCCCGATGGAGGCCGCCGAGCTGGGCATCGACAGCCGCCACGAGGAGGCCGGTGCCCGCGTGCTGGAGAGATTCTTTCCCACCATCGTCGTCGATTGCGTGCGCTATCACGTGGACGCCAAACGCTATCTTTGCGCGACCGATGACGGGTATTTCGGGCAGCTCTCGCCAGCCTCGGTCCACTCGCTGGGGCTGCAGGGCGGCCCGATGACCGAGGACGAGGTTGCCGCCTTCAACCGCAACCCCAATGCCAGGGATATCGTCCAGGTGCGCCACTGGGATGACGAAGGCAAGATCGAGGGCAAGCAGACGCCCGACTTTGCGCACTATGCGCCTTTGCTCCAGCGGGTCGTCGACAGGCATCTCGGATCCTGATCCGGCAGGCCGCGCCCCTTGCCGTCGGGGGTCTTTCCGGGGATAGTGCGCGCGGATTCGGCACGACTTTTGCGAAACAGGTAATAAAGGGGATCTCCAATGATGACATCTCGGCTTTTGGGCCGGATCATGCTTTGCAGCCTGATCGGCGGTTTTGGAATGGGGGTGGCCTCGGCACCCGCTGATGCGGGCGAGCGGATGGACAAAATCCTCGCCGAAAAGCGGCTGCACCTGGGCTATCGCACCGATGCGCCGCCGTTCTCGTCGGTGTCGGGTGACAAGGCCCACGGGTTCACGGTCGAGCTTTGCGTGGCGGTCGGCACGCTGATGAAGCAGAATCTGGGGCTGAGCGAATTTGCCGCCACCGTCGTCGAGGTCGACACCACCGACCGTTTCCAAGCAATCGAGCGCGGCGATGTCGACCTGTTGTGCGGCGCCACGACCCGCACATTGTCACGCCGCGAGATTGTCTCGTTCTCGATCCCGACATTTCTGACCGGTGTGAGCGCCGTCGTCTCGACCGGTGCCTCGGATCTGTTGAAGGAAGTCCTGGTCGAGAAAAGCCCCGCCGCCTTTTCCGCCGCGGCGACGGCCGAAGCGCTGAAGGGCAAGAAAATCGGCATGCGCTCGGGCACCACGGCCGAGGAATGGCTGCGCGCAGGCAACATCGCCGAGGTGACCGGCGTGCCGCTGATGGAGATTTCGGACCACGAAGACGGGATCGCCGCTGTGGCCGACGGGCGGCTCGACGCCTATTTCGGCGACAAGGCGATTTTGGGCGCCAGCATCCAGGAGGCCGGACTGGGCGAGAAGGTCGTGGTCTCGGCCAAGACCTTTACCGAGGAACCCTATGCCATCGCCCTGCCCCGCGGCGACGAGGATCTGCGTCTGGCGGTGGACCGGGCCCTCAGCCAGCTTTACCGCAGCGGCAAGATCTATGAGATCCTGACCCGGTATTTCGGCAAGCCGACGCCCGAGATCGCGCTCTTCTACGCGCTGGCCGCCATTCCCGAGTAACAGTGGCCGCAACGCGCCTGTCGCCTTAAAAACAAACGCCCCGGTCTGACCGGGGCGGATCCTGAATGGGCCGGGTGAGAGGCTGGACAACGACCCAAGCGGGGCTCGTTACGGCTGCTTCCTTCCGGATCTGACCGGGTTGGCGAGGCGCTTACCCGCGCCAACCTCTCGCTTTCCCAAATAGGC
>JBCCHW010000230.1:0-4494 GCA_039028555.1 Pseudomonadota bacterium
CTGACCGGGTTGGCGAGGCGCTTACCCGCGCCAACCTCTCGCTTTCCCAAATAGGCCAGCCGACGCGGATTTGCAAGCGAAGCTGATGCCCGGCGACAGCCGGATCGGCCATGACGCCCCGGACGCGCAAGGCGCACCGTTGCCACAGGCTTTCAGTCTTCGCGCCGCGCCTCCAGCAGTTCCACCTCGATGAAGGCGCATTCAAAGTCGTTGGCGTTGATCACATCATGCTCGACGCCAATTTCGCGATAGTACGGCACGCCGTTCTGCATCGGCGCCTGCACCTTTTCACCGCCGCCGAGATCGATTTCGAGCGCACCGGTAAAAAGCGGTATGACGACGTAATCGTATTCATGGCGGTGCCAGCCGGTGTTATCGCCGCGCTGGGCAAAGCGCCACTCGGTCACCCGGATGCGGTCGTTGTCAATAATCACCGTCGGCTGAGCCGACCCTGTCGCAGCGCACATTCTAAACCCTCCACCTATCGAGATTCGCCGCCAAGTCTGGCCGATAGAATGCCCGTTCGATAGGGCCAGAATCCAGTATTCAGGCCGGGCAATCGATGCCGGATCTGCTTGTAAGGGCGCCATTTTACCGGATGCCACCGTCACGCGCTTGTGATCCAGGCTGCGACGGATCGGCGCTGGTGGGGCGTGCCAATTGGCAAGGAAAAACGACAAGCAAGGAGTACCACGATGACCATCATCAGGACCTTAGCAGCCGCCGCTGTCGGCTTGGGCATGTTGGGCTTGCCGCCGGTTTCACAAACAACAACACCCGGACAGGTGAGCCTCTTCACCGCGTCACCGGCCAAAGCCGACGACCGGGGCCGGGACCGGCACGGCAAGAAGCACGCCAAAAAGCGGTACAAAGACGACCGCTATGGCAAGAAGGGCCACAAACATTATGGCAAGCGCAGCGACAAGCACCGGCACGCCGAAAAGCGGTACAACCGCTATGGTTATGATTGATATGCGCACAAGCATGCGCGTCGGGACTATCGCAAGCCGCGCTATTACGATGATCGGCGGTACTATGGGCCTCGGCCAGGCCTTGGCGTTTTCTTCGGGGCGCCGCTGACCATTGTGATCCGGCCTTAGCCCCCTACCGCGGCGGGTGCGCGCGGATCGCCTCCTCGTTCACCTCGCATCCCCAGCCTGGGGCATCGCCCAGAATCAGGTGCCCGTCCTCGATCCGGGGCGGGCTGACGACATCGTCCTTCCAGGGGACATCGTCGATATCGATCTCCATGATCCGGAAATTCGGGATCGCCGCGCAGAAATGCGCGCTCATCATGGTGGAGAGATTGCCATAGAAATTGTGGGGCGCGCAGTTGACCTCATGCGCCTCGGCCATCGCCGCGATCTTCACCGCCTCCAGAATGCCGTTCCAGGGCACGTCGATGATCGCGACATCGACGCTGCCCCGGTCGAGGAAAGGGCGGAACTGGCGCCGGCCAAACAGCGACTCGCAAGAGGCGATCGGCGTCGTGGTCCCGCGCCGGATCAGGGCCAGCGTCCCGGCATCGAACTGATCGATCTCGAGCCACATCAGATCAAACTCTTCAACTGCGCGCGCGACCTGCCGGTAGCCTTCGGTCTTGAAGTTGAAATTGAGATCCAGCAACAGGTCCATCTCGGCACCCGCGCCGTCGCGGAATGCGGCCATCTGATCGGCAATAAGGCGCAGCATGGCGCGGTCGACATTCAGCTCCGGCCAGCCGTCGTTCAGGGTAAAGCCCGGCTGATGCATCAGCGCAGGATCCAGATCAAAGCGGAAGATATTGGTCTTGAGCGCGGTAAAGCCGCGTTCGCGGATTTCGGCGCCCAGGGCGCGCACATCCGCGAGCCCGCGCAGCGGGGGCGTGCCCATCAGCGCGCCGTGCTGTAGCCGGTAAGAGCCGCAATGCGACCAGTACAGGCGCAGACGCTCCCTGACCGGCCCGTTCAAGAGGGCCGCCACCGGAATGCCGAGCGCGCGGGCCTTGATATCGACCAGCGCATTCTCGATCGCCGCGATGGCCTGCGCGATCAGCCCGCCAGGCGCCTGCCGGGTCTTGGCGTAGAGCCAGGCGGTGTGACGCTCGACGGGGCGCGGATCCTGCCCGATCAACCCCTCGCCGAGGCGCCGGATCACCTCGCTCAGCCCGGGCGAGCCATAGCTTTCGTTGTATTCGGACCAGCCGGTAATGCCCTCGTCGGTCGAGATCTTGAGGAATGACCAGACCCGCCAGCCCGCATCGCAATGCAGGCTCTCGATCGAGGTGATGCGCATGATGTCCTCCCGGTTTTCGCGCCAGACTGCCCTGCCGCCAATGTCCGGGCAAGGGGTCAGGAGCGGTTCACGACCCCAAGCCGGTCGAGCGCGGCCTCGAGCCGGGAGGCGCCCTGCCCGCCCGCCTCGGCAACCAGCGCGTCGAACCGGGTTCTGAGATGCGCCTTCTCCGCCGGGTCGAGATCGTTCCAGGCGCGGCCCTGCAAGCCCATCACCAGCGCATAGTAACCGATGAAATGCGGCCGGGTTCCCGCGTTCAACAGACGGCGATAGGCCTCGTCCGCGCCAAGCGCGCGCAACTCGGCCGCGCTTTTGATGCCAGCACGCGCAAAGCTTTCGACCGATTTCGGTCCCAGATTTCGGATCGCCGAGACCGGCTCATCCGTCATCGGGCAGACCCAGCATCGAGATCGGGGCCGCGAGCAACGCGTCGGGGTCGCGGGCAAAAGCCTGCAAGGCGCGGGGATAGATCAGATGCTCCGCCTTCAGCACCCGGGCGGCGAGGCGATCAGGCGTATCGCCGCCACGAACCGGGACCACCGCCTGCCCCAGAATCGGGCCGGAATCGAGCTCTTCGGTCACGACATGCACCGTACAGCCATGGACGGCGACACCCGCCTCCAGCGCCCGCGCATGGGTGTGCAGCCCCTTGAAGAGCGGCAGGATCGAGGGGTGGATGTTGATCATCCGCCCCTGCCAGTGCTGGATCGTGGCCGGAGTCATGATCCGCATGAAGCCCGCCAGCGCGATCATCTCGATCCCGGCCCTGTCGAGCTCCACCATCATCGCGGCCTCGAACGCCGCCCGGTCGCCCGTGAAGGGGCGATGATCGACAACCGCCGTCGCGACGCCCAGCGCCGCGGCCCGTGCCAGCCCGCCGGCGTCGGGATTGTTCGAGAGGACCAGCTTGGGCTGCGCCTCCTCCGGCTGGGCCTGCATGCCGCGGACCAGCGCCTCCATGTTGCTGCCATTGCCAGACAGCAGAATGCCGACGCGCGTCATCCGAGCGTGCCGCGATAGCCGACGCCCTCTCCCCCGGTGATGTGGCCGATGCGATGCACCCGCTCCCCGGCCGCCGCGAGGACCTCGGTGACCGCGTCCACATGGTCAGGGGCAACCGCGATCACCATCCCGATCCCGCAATTGAAGGTTTTCAGCGCCTCGGCCTCATCGAGCCCCGCCTCATGGAGCAGCCAGCGAAAGACCGGCGGCAGATCCCAGCTCGCCAGGTCGATATCCGCGGCAAGCCCGCCGGGCAGCACCCGGGGAATGTTCTCGGTCAGGCCGCCTCCGGTGATATGGGCGAGCGCGCGCACACCGCCCGCGCGGATTGCCTCGAGCGCCGGGCGCACATAGATCCGCGTCGGCGCAAGCAGGGCCTCGCCCAGCGTCGTATCGCCAAAGGGCGCGGGATCCCCCCAGTCGAGACCCGCGGTCTCGACAATCTTGCGCACCAGCGAATAGCCGTTCGAATGGACGCCATCCGAGCCGAGGCCCAGCAGAATGTCGCCATCGGCGACATGGGCGGGCAGGCCCTCGCCGCGTTCCATTGCGCCAACGGCAAATCCGGCGAGATCGAAATCGCCGTCGCCATACATACCGGGCATCTCGGCCGTCTCGCCGCCGATCAGCGCGGCACCCGCCTGGCGGCACCCCTCGGCGATCCCTTCGACGACACGGGCCGCGGCATCGACTTCGAGCTTGCCGGTAGCGAAATAGTCGAGGAAAAACAGAGGCTCCGCCCCCTGGCACACAAGGTCGTTGACGCACATCGCGACAAGGTCGATCCCGACCGTATCGACCAGACCTGTATCAATCGCGATGCGAAGCTTGGTCCCGACACCATCGGTCGCGGCCACCAGAATCGGATCGCGATACCCCGCGGCTGCAAGGTCGAACAGCCCGCCAAACCCGCCGAGCCCCGCCATCACGCCGGGGCGGTCGGTTGACTTCGCCGCCGGTTTGATCCGATCGACCAGCGCGTTCCCGGCATCGATATCGACACCCGCTTCGGCATAGGTGAGACCATTGCGGCCACGAGTCATGAGAGCCCTCCTGCAAAATCGCGGCCCGGTTTACGCCCATGGCCGCGCTCTTGCAACGCCCCGATGGTTGACGCCCGACCCGACCCGTCCTAATGAAGCAAAACTCGCCTGGATCGGGGCCCGTAGCTCAATTGGTCAGAGCAGACCGCTCATAACGGTTTGGTTGGGGGTTCAA
>JBCCHW010000231.1:0-4186 GCA_039028555.1 Pseudomonadota bacterium
AGGTGCAGGCGATGCGAGGGCGTTGGGATCAGTAGCCCATGGCGCAGCCGTCCTTGCGGGGGTCCGCGCCGCCGGTCAGGATGCCGGTGTCGGGATCGATCCAGATCGCCTGGCTGCCGCCGATCGGCTTGCCCGGCTTGACGATCGCATGTCCCAGATCCGCGAGTTCGGCGCGGATCGCCTGCGGCACGGTTTCCTCCATTTCGACCTCGCCGGTGAAGGGGTCGGCCATGAAGCGGGGCGCGTCCATCGCCTCCTGCACATCCATCCCGTAATCGAAGAACCGGGTCAGGAACTGCATGTGCCCCATTGCCTGGTATTCGCCCCCCATCACGCCGTAGGGCATCACCGCCTTGTCGCCGCGGGCAACCATGCCCGGGATGATCGTGTGCAGCGGGCGCTTGCCCGGTTCGATCCGGTTGGGGGAGGTGGGGTCGAGGCTGAACCCCTCGGCCCGGTTGGTGAACACCACCCCCGATTTCGGCGCGCAGAGGCCCGAGCCCCAGCCCCAGAACAGCGTGTTGATGAAGGAGCAGGCATTGCCCTCGTCATCCACCACCGAGATATAGACCGTGTCGTCATGGCGCACGAGATCGGGATCGGGCAGCGGATGGCGGGCGCGCCCGGGCTCGATCTGGCCCCGCAGCCGTGCCGCGTACTCGGCGCTCAGGAGCGTCTCGAGATCCACCTCCGCATAGGCCGGGTCCGCCACATAGAGGTTGCGCGCGGTATAGGCGAGCCGGCAGGCCTCGATCTCTGCATGGATCCGCCGGGTCGAGATCGGGGTTTCGCCGGTGGCGACCTCCGCCATGATGTTGAGCATCAAAAGCGCGATCACCCCCTGGCCGTTCGGCGGGCACTGCCAGATGGTGTGGCCGCGGAACTCGGCCGAGATCGGCGTCTCGTAGCGCCCGCTCAGGCTCGCGAAGTCCTCCATGGTGTGCAGGCCGCCCAGCCCGCGCAGATAGCTGACCATGTCCTCGGCGATCTCGCCGGTATAGAAGGCGTCGCGCCCGCCCTGGGCGACTGCCTCCATGGTGGCTGCCAGTTCGGGCTGGCGGTGCAGGGTGCCGGCCTTTGGCGGCTCGCCGTTGTTGAGGAAGATCCGCGCCATGGTGGGTTCGGCCTTCATCAGGTCGACAGCCCCCGCCCAGTCGACCGAGACGCGCGACGAGACGGGATAGCCCTCGCGCGCATAGCCGATCGCCGGTGCCAGCAGGTCTTTCAGCGCCAGCTTGCCGTGGTCGGCGTTCAGCCGGCACCAGGCGTCGATCGCGCCCGGGACCACGCAGGCGTGGGGCGTCTGGCGCTGGATCTCCGAGATGCCCTCGCCCGCAAAGTATTCGCAGGTCGCCCCGCTTGGCGCCTTGCCCGACCCGTTGAACGCCACCACCTCGCCGCCCGCCGGCTTGTAGAGGCAGAAATTGTCGCCCCCGATCCCGGTCGATCCCGGCTCGACCACGCATTGCACCGCACAGGCCGCGATTGCCGCATCCAGCGCATTGCCCCCCCGGCGCAGAATGTCGATGGCGGTCTGGGTCGAGAGGGTGTGGCTGGTCGCCGCCATTGCCGCCATGCCATGGGCGGGCGAGCGGCCCGGCAATTCGAGATCGCGCATCTGCTTTCCTTCGTGAAGTGATCGGTGTGGTTACAGTCGAGTGACAGGTTCGGGCGGTGAGGTCAAATGATGATCCGGAGCGGCGTCATGGTCAGGACTCGGTGCCCGGCGCGCCGCAGAGCAGGGGCAGCTTGTCGCGCCGGGTGATATGCAGCTCCATGCCCGCATTCTCGCCCTCGCCCAACAGTTCCGCAAACAGGCCGTTCACCCCCTCTCGCCGGTACATCCGCCAGCAAAGAACGCCCTGGCTGTCGCCGTAAAAGAAACAGATCTGCGCGCCATGGGGGCGCCAGGCACCGTCGATGCAGGAGCCGTCGTCGAACCGCCATGTGGTGGCGCCGCCCTCGTCGAACCGTTCGGTGCCAAAGGGTTCGCCGCCCTGCTCGAAATACAGCGTGTATCCCTCGGCATAGTCACGGAACATGTCGGGCGAGACGATCTCGCGGTCGGCCTCCTGGGCGAAGGCGGGGGCGGTCATCAGGAGGAACAGGGGCAGGGCCAGGCGCATGGGCGCGAGTTTGACCCGCCCCGGTGTTCAGGGCAACCGGAATATCGGCCAGAATCGGGCCGGAGCGCCCGTGATCTCGCCAAAACCCATCAGCAAATCGTGAGCCGCGACGGGCCGCTTCGAACCACGCCACGGGTCTCTCGCCCGACCGTGAATAGGTGGATCGGCGATTTTCTGATAAAATTGTCCCCGCGACCGGGCATTTGCCGGTCGAGTGACCCCGCGCGATCGCTCGGACGCGGCGGGGGGAGGTGACGCGTATGCGACTGCTTGCCCTGATCTGCCTGGGCCTGGTGCTGATGGCGGGCCCCGCCGCGGCGGATTTTGCCTCTGGCTTCAGAACCGGCGGGTTTGCCAAACCCTATTCGCCGGGGCCGGGCCCCTCTTATGGTGGCGGCCACAAGCGTTCTTACGGGTATCGGCCTCAGCCCCGGGCGACCATCGGTGGCCCCTCGGCGGCCGAGATCCGGGGCCGTGCGCAGGGCCGCTATGGGCCTGCCCAGGTGCCCCGGCGCCAGTATTATCGCCTCGACGACTGGGACCGGCGCGAGCATCGGCGGCGCAAGTATCACCGCAATGACCGTCCGATCTATTACGGCGACACCATCCGGCGCGATGAAACCATCGTGGTGGTGCCCCGCCCGGTGCCCGCCCCGCCGCCGCCCGAGATCGACGTGGTCGTCCCGGTGCCGGTGCCGGTGCCGGTGCCGGATGTCCGCGGTCCCCGCTTTGCGCCTGCGCGCGGCGTCCTGCCTTCGGTGCCGCCCTTTGCCGTCGGCCAGCCGCTGCCCCCGCGTGAGCCCTTCGTGACGCTCGACTGGTGGCGCTTTGACCTGCCCGAGCCGCCGCCCGGCCAGCAATATGTGCGCATGGGGCGCGACGTGCTGCTGATCGATTCGACGTCGCGAATGGTGATCGAACTGGTCGAGCCGGGGTAACGGGTCTGCAGGCGCAGAGGGGTGCGTTTTCGGTCGATGAAAGGGATCTCTGTGATGTTGCGGGCTCCCGCTCTGATCGCCATCTGCCTGATCGTCGCCAGCGTTGCGCCGCCGCGCGCGCAGGCCGCCGTGGTGTTCGAGATTGCCCGCCTGTCGGACAAGGTGGCGCGCATCACCGGGTCGGGCAGCTTTGACAGTCCCAGTTCTGACAACGGGATTCTGTTCCTGTCGGCGGTCAGCGACGGGGGCAACGGGCTGGTCTTTCTGCGCGGCAGCATGACCGCCGGTGCCGCGACCGTGACCGATGCGCTGATCGCCGGCTCTCCCAGCTCGTTCCTGCTCCGCTTTGATCAGGACGTCCAGGCGGGCGCCGCGCCATCGGGCAGGATCCGGGCGCGGATCCTGACCGCCAGCGACTGGGCGGCGATCGGGTCGCGCGGCGATGTGGTCGACCGGGCCGGGGGGCTGGGCCTTGGCTCCTATCGCATCGTCGAGGGGGTGCCGCTGCCCGCGCCGGGGCTGATGCTGTTGGGCGCGCTCGCGGCCTTGGGGCTGGCGCGCCGGCGCCGGACTGCGGGTCAGACCAGACGCGTTTCACCCTGACGGTGGTTGGCAGCAGAATCCTCACCCGGCCTCAAGGCTGTCGCGCTGCCGCGGAAAACCGTCCCCTCCGATAGATTGTCGCGGACGCGTGCAATATGTCGTTTCGCCGATACAAAGCCCGCAAATGCCGTGTCATGGGAGACGGGCGCTGTGGCGCGGGCCCGGTGGGCCTCGGCCGCCCGTGCGAGATAGCGAGAGGTAGCCGCGCATGACAATGCGTCAGCGACATCACTGCGCCGGACACCGCCAGAACCGGCGCCGCTCCCGACTGCCACGGGCCCTCTCGACGGAACGGCTGGACGCTGGTATACCAGATACAAAAGGGAATCCCAGGAGACGCATATGAGCCCGCTCGACACCAAGGCAAGCGACAGGAAAGGCGTCTGGAAGTCCGGTCGTGGGAAGGGTCGCAAGACGCCGAAGGGGCGTCAGTTTGACGATCAGGCGCTTTCGGAGGTTTGCGCGCTGCTGGGCGACCGGCCGCGTCGGCGGGATCTGTTGATCGAGTTTCTGCATCTG
>JBCCHW010000232.1:0-4080 GCA_039028555.1 Pseudomonadota bacterium
GCCCGAACCGGTCTTCTCGGGTCGGACTGTGCGACCGCTTACAATACGCCGCCATGCCCGTCAGGGCTGTCATTCCATGATGCTTGGTCATCTCGAACTCCTGGCTGTTTCGCTTGTTTCAAGCGCCTTTTAGCGCTCACCCTATGATTGCATCGCGGATCCGGCTTTCGGGATGTGAGAAAAGTTACACGCCCTCGGTCCGCAAATCGTTGGATTGCCCCACTGCGACACATTTCAGCCTGCAAGGTGCCCGAATCGCTGGGTCAACTAGGACTCCATGCAGAATGTCAGGGTGACCGACGCGGGAGGGGCGGCGGACCATCAAGCAAAGCGAGAGCATGCGATTATGACGACTCACGATTATGCAGATACACGCGCGGCTCTCTGCCGCGTGATCGAGGCCCTAGACCGTGCGCGCCACATCACCGCGATGTCGAATCTTCCCCCGCGTATGCCACCGGCAGGCGTTCGCGCCCAGATCATCGCCGCAGAACGTGCCGTACACGAAGCCCTGATGGAGATCGACGCAGCCCAAGATGCCTGTGTCGAGGCCGCCCGGGCGCAACTGCATCTGTGCGACTGAGGCGGCCGCGGCCTAAGGCGACCCTGCGTCCAGACGCTCCCAGATTGCGCGGACCCTCTCGCGGATCATCAATGCCTCTTCCCAACGGTTCGAGATTTCAAGACCATCGGGTCCGGTGATCGCATATTCTGGCGGGCCGAGTTCGCATAGGAAATTGCATACCCCTTCGGGGTTTCGGGCCCGCCAGCCGCGAAAGCCCTCGTCCCACCATTCGGCGAACTGATCATACCATTTCTGATGTTGGGGGAAGGAGATCGACACCTGGATTTGTTCGCGGGTGGCGATCCGTCCCTGAAAACTGTCGGCACGTGCCAGGATTCGGCTCATCAAGCCCTTGTCGAAGTCTGAAAGCGGGAACCAGAACTCCCGATCCACCACGAAATGGGAAAGATCGGCGCATAGGCGGATCTCGGGCAACGCATCGATCAACTGCAGCGTGGTGTATAGATCATTGGTGATACAGTTGCGATGCGTCTCGAACTGGACGGTCACGCCTTCCTCGAGGCTCATCTCGTGCCAGACGCGGAGCACTGGGATCATCTCCGCCAGCGTCAACGCCGGCACCTGACCAATGATATTGACGCCGATTGCACCAAAGTCCTTGGCCATGTGAAGGACGGGGCGCAACCCCTCGACCGTCTTTGGAAAGGCCATGATCAGACAGCCGAGGCCGTGGCGCGCAAACAGAGGCCGGGTTGCCTGCATGCTCGCCATGTCCGAGGCACCGAGATCGATCGCCATGCCATCATAGCCCGCAGCCGCAACCATCTCGAACGCTTCTTCGACCGGGATTTTCACACCATCGGGCGCATGGGGCTGCATCGCCCAAAGGGATTGGAAAACTTCGAGTTTCTGCATGCTATCCCTCTACCCGCGGCACATCGGCGCCGACCGCCTCGGCGACGTTGGAGAACCCGTCCCGTTCGAGCAGGGAATCGAGCCCGCACGCGATCCGGGCGCCGAGCGAGATGCCATGGAAAACCAGCGCCGAATAAAGCTGTACCAACGACGCGCCGGCGCGGATCCTGGCATAGGCGTCCTCGGCAGATGTGATCCCCCCGACACCAATCAACGGAATGGCGCCGCCGGTCTCGAGCCTGAGCCGACGCAGCACCGCCTGCGCCTTGTCGCGCAAAGGCACACCCGAAAGCCCGCCGGCCTGCGCCCGGTGGATCGATCGGATCCCTTCGCGGTCTAGCGTTGTGTTGGTGGCGACAATCCCGTCGACCCCCGAATCTGCCGCCGCAAGCGCGATATCGGCAATCTCTGAGTCGCTCAGATCCGGCGCGATCTTGACCATGACGGGCCGGCGCGGCCCTGTTGCGGCATCGCGTGCGGCGATGACCTGGATCAACAACGACGTCAGCGCGTCGCGTCCCTGCAGGTCGCGCAGCTTTTCGGTATTGGGCGACGAAACGTTGACGGTAAAGAAATCCGCATCGGGATAGAGCGTCGTCAGCCCGGCGACATAATCCGCAACCCGGTCCTCGCTGTCCTTGTTTGCGCCCAGATTGACGCCTCGCACACCCGTGCCGGCGCTCGCCGTCAATCTAGGAGCCAGCGCTGCAACGCCGGCGTTGTTGAACCCGAAACGATTGATGACCGCGAGATCCTCGCTCAACCGAAACAGGCGCGGTTTGGGGTTGCCGGCCTGCGGGCGCGGTGTCACGGCGCCGACCTCGACAAAACCAAACCCCGTGCGCAAAGTCGCGCCGATCGCCACCCCGTTCTTGTCGAACCCCGCCGCCGTGCCTACCGGGTTGGGAAAGTCGATGCCAAAAACCCGTGTGGCCAGCCGGGGAGATGTGACCGGGCCCGGTCCAGCCGCCAGCCCAGCGCCCAATGCTGTTAGCGCCACGCCATGGGCGACTTCGGGATCCAGGCAGCGCAGCGCCGTTAGGCCAAAGCGTTCAAACAGGGTCACGCAATCCCCTCAGGGAAGCGATGACCATCCTCGCCCAGTGGAAGTTCGGTCGATGCGACCAGCCCCTCCATCGACAGCGGGGCGTAAAGATGGGGAAAGAGGTCTCCGCCGCGCGACGCTTCCCATTCCAGCTTTTCCATTCCGTCGGCCTTGTAGGCCAACAACCACAGACCCGCCTGACCAGCGAAATGACGCGCCGCCGTCTCGCGCACCTGATCCGCAGTCGAGAAATGAACGAACCCGTCGGCGATATCCACCGGGGCGCCCCGCGTCTCGCCATTTTTCTGCAAGTCCTCCCACTGATCCGTGGTGAGGATCTTGTAAATGATCATGGTGTGTTCCTGCGTAGCGGAGCCGGCCGGGTGACGCCGAGGCGCCTCTCTCGCATCAGGATATAGAGCCCGGCGCCGATGACAATACCGGCGCCCAGCATAACCTCGGTCGTTGGGGTTTCCTCAAACAAAATCCAGGCGATCAGCAGGCTGTAGAGCATCATTGAATAGTCAAACGGCGAGAGCGTCGACGCATCCGCCATGCGATAGCTGATGGTTAACAAAATCTGCGCCACGCCGCCAAAGATGCCCGCACCGATTAACAGGGCCCAGGTCGTCAGATCAGGCCAGACCCAGCCAAATGGCAGGCTCACCAGCGCCACGGCCGAACAGGAGACATGGAACCAAAAGACAATGGCGAGCGTACTCTCGCTCCGCGACAGCCAGCGGACATGGATCACGGCCAGCGCCATCAGCCCGGCTGATGCGAGGCCCAGCAAAACGCCTGTACCATCGGCGGCCGAGATGCCGTTTTGCAGCTCGGTCAACCGGGGCCAGATCATCACCAGGACACCGAACAGGCCGACAACCACCGCAGTCCAGCGATAGATCCGCACGGTCTCGCCCAACAGAAACACTGCCAGGATCGTGGTCATCAGGGGGGCGGAAAACCCGATTGCGGTCAGCTCCGGCAACGGCAGAAAGCCGAGGGCCGCAAAGCTCAGCATCATTGCCGAAGCCCCAACTGCACCCCGCCAGAAATGGCCGCGGAAGTTGCTCGTGGACAGGGCGCGGGTACCCTGGCCCGAAGCGATAGCCCAGAGCGTCACCGGGATGAGCGCGATAAAGGCGCGAAAGAACACCGCCTCCCCCGCCGGTACCGTCATGCGCGCCGCCTTGACACAGGCGACCATCACTGCAAACAGCGCGACCGATAAGAGCTTGAGGGCGATGCCCCGGAAGGGAGTCATGATGACGCATCATCGCAGCCCCGCCGCCGCGCACAACCGCCGATTGGTCAAAGCGGCCTTTCACCTGCCGGGACACTCAAGCGGCCTTGACGCAGCCATGGCCGCCCCGGCAATCATGCCCCAGTCGCAAAAAGGAGAAAGCCCATGCTGCTCGACGTCCGAACCTATCGCTGCAAACCCGGCACGATCGGGATGATATTCAAGCCTCCAGGACCAGAGCCTGATTATAGCCTTAGCCGCTTGACGTAGTTCTACTCACATTTCAAACGAATGAACTGCTACACCCCACTTGTAGTACGTCTTCTGGAGCTCATGCTACAATCGGCAGAC
>JBCCHW010000233.1:0-3909 GCA_039028555.1 Pseudomonadota bacterium
CATGGCGGCTTTGGTGTCCATGAGGTTGTACATCGGGATGCCGCCGCGCTTGGCAACCTGGTAGTCGTTGAAGTCATGGGCGCCGGTGATCTTGACCGCGCCCGAGCCGAAATCCGGGTCCGGGTACTCGTCGGTGATGATCGGGATCAGGCGGCGGTGTTCCTTTGGCCCGACGGGGATTTCGCAGAGCTGGCCGACGATGGGCGCATAGCGTTCGTCCGAGGGATGGACCGCGACCGCGCCGTCGCCCAGCATCGTCTCGGGCCGGGTGGTGGCGATCGAGATATAGTCGCGTGGCTCGCGGAGCGTCACATTCCCGTCTTCGTCCTTCTCGACGTACTCATAGGTCGCCCCGCCAGCGAGCGGGTATTTGAAGTGCCACATATGGCCGTCGACCTCGATGTTCTCGACCTCGAGGTCGCTGATCGCCGTCTCGAACATCGGGTCCCAGTTGACCAGCCGCTTGCCCTTGTAGATCAGCCCCTCGTTGTAGAGCTGGACAAAGACCTTGAGGACGGCGGCCGACAGGGTGTCGGACATGGTGAACTCGGTCCGCGACCAGTCGCAGGACGCGCCGAGGCGTTTGAGCTGGCCGAGGATGACGCCCTCGGACTCGGCCTTTTGCTTCCAGACCCGCTCGATGAAGGCCGCGCGGCCCATCTCCTGGCGGCGGATATTGCCCTCATCAGCCAGCTTGCGCTCGACCACCATCTGGGTGGCGATGCCGGCATGGTCGGTGCCCGGCTGCCACAGCGTGTCGTGCCCGCGCATCCGGTGCCAGCGCACCAGAATGTCCTGGATCGTGTTGTTGAGCGCATGGCCCATGTGGAGCGACCCGGTCACATTGGGGGGCGGGATCACGATGCAGAAGGTCTCCTCGGACGATTTGTTGGCACCGGCGGCGAACGCCCCGGCGGCTTCCCATGTCGCGGAGATGCGGGCCTCGGCCTCGCGTGCATCGAATGTCTTTTCCATCGGTCTCACTGAACGCTCGTTTGGTGGAGCGGGTCTCTTAGCGTGAGGAGCGCCCGGGGAAAAGGGGCAGAACGCCCCGCTGGCGCTCAGTCTTTGCGCATCACCAGCGTGTAGCACATTGGCAGGCCCAGACCGGCGGCCTCGATGTTCCACCAATAGTTCGAGATATGGTGCGGGTATTCGCGAAAACCTTCGAGCGTCAGGCCGCAATCGACGCCTGCCATGATCACCTCTGACATGGTGTGCGTGAACGAGGTGAGGGGTTTGCCCTCATAGGTTCCGCCGCCGTAATAGTCGAGGCCGTCGGTCTCGACATAGGGCTCTTCGTTGAAATACGAGAGCTCCCAATCGACCGGCGCATCCTGGTCACCGCCTGCGAACATATCGAGGATCGGGTGCTGTTCATAGATGAACAACGCCCCTCCCGGGCGGATCAGCCGGGTGACGACATCGAAAAAGCGATCGAGATCGGGCATCCACGAGAGCACGCCAATCGTGATGGTCACCAGATCGAACGCGCCAGCATAGGCGGGATCCAGATCGTGGATATCGCAGCAGACGAACTCCGCCTTGATCCCCCCGGCAGCGGCGAGTTCGCGGGACTGAGCGATGAACCCCTCGGAGCCGTCGAACCCCACGCATCGCCCTGCCCCCATATTCTTGACCGAGAGCAGTTCGCGCCCGTTGTTGCAACAGACCTGCGCGACATCCTTGCCGCGCACGTCGAGCCGGTCGAGCACGCCGGTCTCGATCTCGTCGAGGACCGAGAAGCCCGGCTTGGCAAACCCTTGCAACAGTTCGGCCTGGTTCTGGTCGCGGTGCAGCGCCGCCGCCTCGTCCCAGGCGTCGATATTGGCCGAAGTAATGGCGGATGTGTCGGTCTTGTCGGCCATTGCCTCTCTCTCCAAAACAGCCCGCGCGGCGGCTGATCGATGCATCACCACTCTTTGCCACACTGTGGTGCCCCGCGCGAGGGATCAACCCGGAAAGATCGGTCATGCCGGTGTTCCCCGCGCAGGTGGCGCTGTCGGGAAACCAAGGCGCAATCGCAATGCCGGGGCACAGCAAGCCAGCGACCATTGGACCGGGACGCCGACGTGGCTTATGAATGATCCCAAGCTCTCGCGGATCAACACCCCGGATCGACGGATGGGCATCATGCGACCCAGAACTATTCGACTCGTCATACGGCACGCCGTTTTGCTGTTGGCCGCACAGGTCACAGCGGGCGCGGCGCTCGCCGCGTCATGCGGGCTTGCCGACCGGATCGATGGGTTTCAGTCAGGCAACGACGGGCCGGAGGGGGCCGTTTGCACCACCTATCTGGGCCTCTCGGGGGGGAGCGGCGTCTCGTGCCATTGGGAGTTTGCGTTCAGAGGCGCGGCCGCACAACACCACGCCGATGAGCTGTGGTCGACCCTCACGCGCTGTCGTTCGGGCGTGGTGCTGGGGCCTGATATTCGGGTCAACCACCCCGACAGCTATGACCTGCGCGAGTTGAACGCTGGCGAGGTCACCTATCGCGTCTCGCTGAAAGACAAGGCCGCGCTGAATCGCACATTGGTTTTTCTCAGACTCGACGCGAACAGCGCGCCGCAAGGCAACCAGAGCAAAACCGGCTCTGAGTGACCCGTGCGGGGCAGCAAAAAAGCCCGCCGACACTCGGCGGGCTTTTTTTGTTTTCGTCGCACGATCCTCTTTCCAGGGTCGCGCTTTCGCGGGTCGCGCTTTTCAGGGTCGCTCTTGCACCCGTCGCGCTTTCAACGGTCGCGCTTTCAACTGTCGCTCTTTCAAAGGTCGCGGTGAACCTTTTCCTTGCGTTCGTGCTTTTCCTGCGCCTCCAGCGACAGGGTCGCGATGGGTCGTGCATCCAGCCTGCGCAGCGAAATCGGCTCTCCCGTCTCTTCGCAATAGCCATAGCTGCCGTCATCGATCCGGCGCAGGGCCGCGTCGATCTTCGAGATCAGTTTGCGCTCTCGATCACGGGTTCGAAGCTGGAGGGCACGGTCGGTCTCTTCCGAGGCACGGTCGGCGATGTCGGGGATGTTGCGGGTTTCCGCCTGCATCTCGTTGACGGTCTCGCGGCTCCCTTCAAGGATGGAGTTTTTCCATTGGAGCAGTTTGGTCTTGAAGTATTCCTTGTGCCGGTCACACATGAAGTCTTCATCTTCCGAGGGGCGATAGTCAGCATCTATCGTGGTTTCGATATTCATGGCTCCTCCTCTTCACGCACAGCACGAAGCACACCCGAGTCGCGCCAAGTCATAGAACCACCGCGTCTGCATGTCACGCCTTATCACAGCAAAAAAATGTCTTTATAGGTGGAATTTAACACTGGAATCTCTCGCCGAACCTCCGAACGGAAACCGAAAGGCCGCTTGCAATGCAGTTTCAAGGCACCGCCGATTACGTCGCTACCGAAGATCTGAAGATTGCCGTCAACGCCGCGATCCGGCTCGAGCGTCCGCTTCTGGTCAAGGGAGAGCCCGGCACCGGCAAAACCGAACTTGCGCGTCAGGTGGCCTCGTCGCTCAATCTCAGGCTGATCGAGTGGCATGTGAAATCGACGACCCGCGCGCAGCAGGGCCTGTACGAGTATGACGCGGTCAGCCGCCTGCGCGACAGCCAGCTGGGCGACGAGCGGGTCAAGGATGTGAAGAACTACATCAAGCAGGGCAAGCTGTGGGAGGCCTTCTCGGCCGACGAACGCCTGGTTCTGCTGATCGACGAGATCGACAAGGCGGATATCGAGTTTCCCAACGACCTGTTGCAGGAGCTCGACCGGATGGAGTTCCATGTCTACGAAACCGGCGAGACGGTGAAGGCGGTTCAGCGGCCGATCGTGATCATCACCTCGAACAACGAGAAAGAACTGCCCGACGCCTTTTTACGCCGCTGTTTCTTTCACTTCATCAGCTTCCCCGACGACGAGAC
>JBCCHW010000234.1:0-3736 GCA_039028555.1 Pseudomonadota bacterium
AAGAATTTAAGAATCTCCTTGCGTGCCGCGCTCCAAACATTGGCTCTGTCGAGAGGAGCGATCTAAGGTTGGCGCAGGGAAGGAAAAGATGTGCCACTAGATCCACTGGGCAAGCGCTCGATCCTGCGTCGGCAGATGATCGGACTGGGTGTCTTGGTAATGCTGCTGCTTGCGGCGGCCGGGCTTGCCTATTGGGGCATGCAGGCGACCATGGCGGATCTGCGCCGGGCCGAGCACTCGTTTCGCCAGCTCGAGAATGCCCGCCAGTTGGAAGCCGCGTTCAACCGGTATCTTGCCTTTGAGCTGATGCGCCGTATCGACAGCGGAGGCGACCCGGCGGAAAGCGACGCGGCCGCGGATCTCAGGGGTGCGCTGCTCATGTATCACCGCCGGATCGGGCGCGAGATCGCGACCGCTAGGAACGAGGAAGATCGCGATCAGGAGCGCGCCGAGATGGTTCGTGCCTCGATCCTCTCGGATATCTTTGAACGGATCGAGACCGGTGCCATGATCGACCGGGCGCGCGGCGAAGAGTTCGACGCCGCTGTCTCGGCACGCAATTTCCAGGCCCGGATTGCGAGCGGACGCGAAGACGCCTTCCGCGCCGTCGTCTACGAAATCATCAGCGACGAAAACCAAGAGGCGGCGGCGGCCTTTACAGACCTCGAACAGACACGCAACCGATTGACCCAGGCCGGCGCTTTGCTGGGGTTGCTGCTGATCCTGGCGGTGGTCATCTTTACCTTGCTGTTTCATCAGGGGTTGATGCGCCCGATCCGCCGGCTGGCGGCGGCGGCCGCCTCGTTTGGCGCGGGGGTCCTGTCGACCCGGGCACCCGAAAACCTGCCCGGTGAATTCGCGGCCCTGTCCGAACAGTTCAACCATATGGCCGAACGCATCTCGGGCGAGCAGTCGCGGCTGCAAGAAGATGTGGCCGAGCGGACCGAAGAACTCGCCGCTGCAAACACCGAACTTCGCCGCATCGACGAGACCCGGCGCCGGTTCTTTGCCAATATCAGCCACGAGCTGCGCACGCCGGTCACCGTGCTGCTGGGCGAGGCGCAACTGGCCGCGCGGGCCAGGGACCCCGAAGACATGCACGCAGCGTTGGAGCGCATCGCCGCCTCGGGCGGGTTCCTGCGCCGGCGGCTCGACGATCTGATGCGCCTTGCGCGGTCGGAAGATGGCGAGATCTCGCTCAGTTTCGCCAAAACCGATCTCTCGAACGCGGCCCGCAGCGCGGTCGAGATTGCGGGCGGCTATGCCGCGGCCAACGAAGTCACGCTGTCGGACGCCACCGGTGACCCGATCCCTCTGACAGGCGATGGCGAGGCGCTGCGTCAGGCGACCCTGGCCCTGATTGACAACGCGATCAAATTCTCGCCGCCCGATGCCGAGGTTGTCGTCGCTACCCATGCCACCAGGTCCTGCGGGGTCATCACCGTCTCGGATTCCGGCCCGGGGTTCGAAGGCGAGGATCCGCAGGCCCTGTTTGACCGCTATGCGCAGGAAAGCACCGGCCGCGCCGCGGGTGGTACCGGTTTGGGACTGTCGATCGCGAAATGGATCGTCGAGCAGCACCATGGGCATATCACGGTGACAAACCGGGCAGCAGGCGGCGCCGAATTCACATTGGAGATCCCGAGATGAGCCGGACGTTTCTTTTGCTGGTGGAGGATGATACCGGCATCGGGCGCATGCTCGAACGCGGCCTGACGGCAGAGGGTTTCTGTGTCGACTGGGTCCGCGACCTGCGCACCGCGATCCAGAAGGTGCGCGATGGAAATCACCAGATCGTTGTGCTCGACCGAATGCTCCCCGACGGCGATGGGTCGGCCTTTTGCTCGGCATTGCGCAAATTCGGATCGAGCATTCCGGTCTGCATGCTGACGGCGCGCGATTCGCTCGATGACAAACTCTCGGGGTTTGATGCCGGGGCCGATGATTATCTGACCAAACCCTTTGAGTTCGACGAGCTTATGGCGCGGCTGCGCGCCTTGCTGCGCCGTGCGACCCCGCCAAGCCCCGAGGTGTACATCGATCCGGCGGCACGGCTCTTTCGACTGGGCCAGTCACAGATCCGTTTCACCAAACGCGAGTTCCCGTTGTTTCGCTATTTGCTCGACCGTCGTGGCACAGGGGTGAGCCGGCATGAGATTCTCGAAAACGCCTGGGGGGTCGGCACCGAGGTCACCGAGAACAGCGTGGATGTCTATATCGGTTATCTGCGCCGCAAACTGAACGTTGCCGGCAGCGATGTGCGGATCGAGACCCTTCGCGGTGTCGGCTTTATGCTGGTCGCGCCGGAAGATGTTTCAGTTACAGTCGCGACAAAGGACTGACCAGACGCTACAGATTTGCTCTATAGTTTGGCGCCAAGCGACACAGCTACGTGCGCGGATTGGGAGAAAAACATGTCAGATAAACAACCTTGGTACATTTTGGCCGGTGGCGGCGTCGTTATCGGTCTTTTGCTGGGCCTGATCATCGGATCGAGCGGCGGGGACGATGACGATCTTGAAGACCGGCTGAAGGCGCTCGAAGCGTCGGTTAGCGAGAAAATCGACACCGCAAAGTCGGATACCACGACGGCGATTTCGGGCGTGTCCGAAAAGCACACGCTCCTCTCCGACAGCGTGGCCGAGGTCAAGGGCGCGATGGCGGATCTGAAGGATGATCTCTCCCGGGTCGAATCCTCGATCGGTGACCGGTTGTCGTCTCTCGAGTCCCAGAATGCCGTGCTGGGCGAAGGCCAGGCCGCCGTGGGGGCCCAGATCGCCGGAATCGTCGACCAGTTGGGCACGGGTCTCGCGGTTTCAGCCGACAAACTCAAAGCCGGGTTCAAGTCGGCGATGGCCGAGTTCCATGCCGAGCGCCATGGCGATGCCGGCGATGGCAGCGGTGGCGACACAGACACCACAACGGCTGCGGCGGTCGGCGCGTCGGAACCGGCTGCTGCCGACGATTCACCGGCGGCCAAACTTGCCGACAAGATTGGGGCGGACGGTCTGATCCTCAAAGCCGGCGAGACCGGTAAGATCGGCGACGGCAAGCTCTTTATCTCCCGCGTGTCCGAGGACGGGGTCAATGCGATGGTGGTCGGAGGCGACAAGGTCGACCTCAGCCCGTATGGCGACGAAGTGGCTGTCGGCGGGTGCGAGGCCATTCTCGAAGGGGTTGCGGACCGGTCGGCCTATTTCCGGCTCGACTGTTCGTCCTGACCACGCCGACTGGCCGGAAATACGGCTGCGTCTGGACCGGAGCATGCTCAATCTTGTTCGGATTGACCTGGCGTTTTGGTCCAGACCTGATCGTTTGAGCAAAACCCTGGGATCAGATCGGGTCGATCAGATCCGGTTTTGCGAGAGCCGCCCCGCTCACATCATCCGGTATTCGAACTCTTCGGTCGCCTGCGCCGCCTCGGCGAGGGCGGCCTCGCGCATCTCGGCATGGTTGGGGGCCTTGGAGCAGGCCGGGTCGACCGCGCCGGCATCGCCGGTCCAGGCAAAGGCCTGACAGCGGCAGCCGCCCCAGTCCTTGGTCTGGCGGTCGCAGGATTTGCAGGGATCCGCCATCCAGTCGGTGCCGCGATAGGCCCTGAACGCGTCGCCGCGTGCCCAGATATCGCGCAGCGGCTTGTCTCGCACATTGTCAAAATCGAGCGTCGTGATCGTCTCGGCCGCGTGGCAGGGCAGGACCTTGCCCGACGGTGTGATGCACATGCCCCCCCCCGCCC
>JBCCHW010000235.1:0-3646 GCA_039028555.1 Pseudomonadota bacterium
ATGCCATGGTTTCGGCCAGCCGCAGCACATCCCGGTCGGTGAGCGCCTCATCCATCACATCCGCGGGCCCCACCTGCCCCTTCACGATCATGGTCGCGACCGGGAACGGGACCGAATACTGCGCCTGCTCGGTGTTTTCAGGCCGCCATGTCGCGAGCGAGAGCATGTTGCGAAAGCTCACCACTTCGACCCGGTCGATCTGTTCATGGCTCACCCCGTGCTCCTTCATCAGAAACGCGGCGCCGGCGAGCGGCGCATGGGTCCACCGGCAGACCGGGTAGGGCTTGATGTATTGCTCCTCCATCAGCCAGTGATTGCCGAGATCCTGCCAGTACGCGGCGACGTCCTCACCCTCCACCGTAACCGCCGGCGCGCCGGTAAAGCCGTCGGCGGCCAGATAGGTGGCCGAGACTCCCGCCATCGCGCCCCAGCCGGAGCCATCCTTCAACATGGTCGGAAACTCCACGCCCCGCATCATCTGACTGCGCGGTCCGTGATACTCGGAAATTCCCAGGGCTTCACGGGTCTTGTCGCGATCGAGCCCGAGCATCCGGGATCCGACCGCGGCACAGCCGACCGCACCCCAGGATCCCGAGGTGTGATAATCCGGGACCGTTGCGTGCTGGGCGACCGAAACCCGGCATCCGAATTCATACCCCAGCGCGATCGCCGCCAGAAATGCCTCTCCGTCCAACTGGCCGGAGGCTTCGGCGAGGGCCAGTGCCGCGGGCAGCACATGGCATCCCGCATGCCCCTTCGAGGGGCGCCAGCCGTCATGGCCGTCCACCGCATCGATGGTCATCCCAGCCGCCAGGGCCGCGCCGACCGGGCTGGCCTTGCGGCCATCAAACAGGAGTGTCGCCGCCTCTGCGCCCACCCCGAAATGCCGGGCGGCATGGTTGCAGATGATCTCCGAGCAGGGCGTGACACGCGCCGATGCGGCAACTCCCAGCAAGTCCAGCACCAGCAGGCGCGTCATCGCCCGCGCCTTTGGCGTCATATCGGACCATTGCATCTGATGGATAAAATCGACGGGACCAGTCCTGAGCATCGTGACCTCCGATTATGCCTCCCGAAACGGTGCCGGTCGCACCCGGTCAAAAGCAACTCGATTTCCGACAAACTCGGCCATCAAGCAGTGAAATCGTCCCGCTGCATCACCGAACCCGATGGGTCGGCCCACAATTCTTCACGCCTCTTCATCGAGCATCAATGGCATGATTTGCCCGACAAACCACACGGAGAGCCATGATGTACACGCTGACAACCGCCCAAAAGGCCTATTCCAGCTGGTCGCTGCGCGGCTGGCTGTTGTTTGATGCCTTCGGGATCCCGGTCGAGGAAAGACTGGTGCGCCTCTATCAACCTGAATTCACGGAAATGACCGTCGAGAAGGCGCCGGCGCAAACGGTTCCCATTCTCGAATGGGAAGAGGATGGGCGCCGACTGCGCCTGTGGGAGAGCCTCGCCATCGCTGAGACGCTTGCCGAGCGCCATCCCGAAGCCGGTCTTTGGCCCGATCAACCGGCCCATCGCGCCGTTGCCCGCGTCGTCGCCGCCGAGATGCATGCGGGATTTGCCGAGATCCGCGACAAATGCCCGATGAACCTGCATCGTGAAGGCACCCCCCGGCCCGACCCGACCGACGCGCTCCACCGCGATGTCGCCCGGGCCGGCGAGCTCTGGAGCTGGGCCCTGGCCGAGACGGGCGGTCCCTGGCTGGGCGGTCCCCGGTTTTCGGTGGCCGATGTCTTCATGGCACCACTGGCAACACGGCTGGTCAGCTACGGGCTGCTCGACGAGCGGACCGAGGCCTATGCAGGCCAGTTGTTGGCGCATCCCTCGATTAAACGCTGGATCGAGGCCGCGAAAGCCGACCCCGAACGGATCGCCTATTACGAGGACATCCCCGCGGTTGGTTAGGCGCGCGCGGCGGCCACGGCGGCTTCGAATTCCCGCCGCAACAGATCGATCTCCTCGATCCCGACCGAGACGCGGATGAACCCCTCGCTGATCCCGATCGCAGCGCGCCCCGCCTCGCCCAGCACGCGGTGGGAGCTCGAGGCCGGGTGCGACAGCGTGGTCGCCACATCGCCCAGCGTCGGGGCAAAGGGCAGGTGCTCGGCCGCGCGCAGGAACCGGTTCACCTCGTCGCGTCCGCCCCTCAGGCAAAAGCTCACCATGGTGCCGCCGCCCCGGGGCAACAGCGCGACTGCCCGGTTGTGGTCCGGGTGATCGGGGCGGGTGGGATAAAGCACGGTATCGATCCCCTCGAGCCCCGCCAGGTGATCGGCCAGCGCGGCAGCGTTCTGTTGCGCCCGGTCGAACCTGAGGTCGAATGTGTGCAGGCCCCGCTCGGCCAGCCAGCAGTCAAACGGGCTGGGCGTTGCGCCAAAGGTGATCATCACATCGCGCATGCGCCGGGCATGGGCGGGGTCGCGCGCCGCCAGATAGCCAAGGGTGACATCCGAATGGCCCGCGAGCATCTTGGTCACCGAATGAAGGACGATATCGGCACCCGCCTCGAACGGGCGCAGCAGGCGGGGCGTCGTGAATGTATTGTCCACCGCCAACAGGACACCCCGCTCGCGGCAGATCGCAGCGATCGCGGGCAGGTCGGCCACCCTGAGGGTCGGATTGGAAACAACCTCGACAAGAACCAGTTTGGTTTCCGGCCGGATCGCGGCAGCGAATGCCCGTGCGTCGGTCGGGTCGGCAAAGCTGACATCAACGCCCCAGCGCGGCAATTCCGCGTTCAGCATCCTGAGCGAGCGCCCATACAGCTGGTCACCCGCCACGACATGGTCGCCGGCTGAGACCATCGCCTGAAACATCGCGCCCACCGCCGCCATGCCGGACCCGGTGATCAAGCCCCCCCTGGCGCCCTCCATCCAATCGAGTTTGGCTGCCAGCGCCGTCCAGTTGGGATGCCCCTCGCGGGCATAGGTATAGCCCTCGGCGCGGCCCTCGTACTGGGCGTCCAGCACATCGGCGTCGGGCGAGGCAAACACCACCGAGGGACAGATCGGGTTGACCACCGGATGCGAGACCGAGCTTGGCAATCCCTGGCGGCGGACCACGGAACGGTGATCGGGTTTGTCTTGGTCTGACATGGGCGGCGCTCCGTTTGCATGCTATTGAGGTGTCTCTAGCCCCGGGTGATCATGTCTGGCAAATCCAAATCTTATTCGGTCGCGATCCTGATCGTGACCCAGATCGGTGTTCTGTCGCTGTGGTTCTCCTCGGCAGCCGTTCTGTCGGAGATGGCCGCCGAAGCGGGGCTGAGCGCCGCGCGGCTCGCCTGGCTGTCGACGGCGGTCCAGATCGGGTTCGGCCTGGGCGCGCTGGCCTTTGCCTTTCTTGGTCTGTCTGACCGCTACGACCCGCGCCGGGTTCTGGCGATCTCGGCCGTTATCGCCGCGCTCTGCAATCTCGGGCTGTTGGTCGTGCCGCTTGGTGGCGCCGAAGCAATGGCGTTGCGTGCGCTTACGGGGGCGGCGATGGCGGGTGTCTACCCGGTGGGCATGAAGATCGCCGTCGGCTGGGGCAAGTCGGATCGCGCCCTTCTGGTCGGCTCGCTGGTCGGGGCGCTGACCATCGGATCGGCCAGCCCGCATCTGATCGCCCTTTTTGGCGGGGCGGATTG
>JBCCHW010000236.1:0-3533 GCA_039028555.1 Pseudomonadota bacterium
AGTCCGATGCTCTACCACTGAGCTACGCCGGATCAGCCAAGTCGGTGCGGTATCGGCGCGTATATCAAAGGGGTTTTCGCGCGTCTAGTCGGGAAATTTGCCTTTGTTGGGGATTGTGCCGCCATACTCGCGGGTGATCTCTGAGGCTGCCTGGGCGACGAGCTCACCTAGGCTCTCCAGCCGCTCGCGCGGGATGCGCGCGCTGGGGCCCGAGACCGAGATTGCGGCGACGGCGCGGGAGAACTCGTCAAAGATCGGTGCCGCAACGCAACGCAGGCCAAGGGCGTGTTCCTCCTCGTCGATTGCATAACCCGTTGCACGGATATCATCGAGTTCCATGTCCAGATTGGCCGGGTCGGTAATGGTCATTGGTGTGATCGAGGGGAAGGTCATGACCTCGTTGAGCGCCGAGCGCCGAGCAGGCTCTGCGAAAGCCAGGAGCGCTTTGCCCGCGCCCGATGAATGCAGCATCACGCGCCCGCCCACGCCGGTGATCGCGCGCATGGCATGGCGCGACTCGATCTGCCCGATGCAAACCGCCTCTCCCTCGCTTTCCAGGAACAGGTTCGAGGTTTCGCCCGAGGTCTCCATCAGCCGGCGCATATAGGGGCGTGCCATGGTCAGGACGTCGCGCGAACGGGAAAAGGCCGCCCCGACGAAAAAGGCTGCGACACCAATCCGCCAGACCCCGCCATTGGGATCCGGGCGCACAAAGCGCTCCGCTTCGAGCGTTGTGAGCAGGCGGTGGGTTGTGGAGGGAGGCAGTTTCGCGGCCTCGGCCAACTCGGTCAGCGTCAGACCATCGGCGCTTGCCGCAAGATGACGCAAGAGCGAGAGCGCGCGGGTTAGCGAGCGGACCTGTCCGGAGGATCGTGTGGAAACCTGTGTCATCGTCCTGTCTTCCTAGAGCAAAACCGGATCTGATTGAACCGATCATATCCCGGGATCTTGCTCAAACATTTGAGTCTGGACCAAAACTCGTGTTCAACCTGCTTATGGTTCACCCGATTTTGATCTAGACCATCGCACGGGAGGTTTGCCAGCCTCATGCGTGCCGTCGTGAAGGTCTGTCAAAACGTTGAAAAGCCCGTCCAGCGGCCGATCAGTGGCGATTTTTGCGCCTTTTCTCATGTTCTGCCGCGATCTTAACCTGGAATTTACCGCTATCGGATTAACCATAACCTGCCTGACGCGAAATCATTGTCTGGATGTGGATCACCCCCCCGTTCTCACACCCATTCAGGCGAGGATCCGCCACAGGTAGCCCCATACCCATCTCGGGTATCTCCGCCCCGGCCCTATGGTCGGGGCGGTACGGTTTTCGGGGTCTGTTGGAAACTTCATACCTGTCGGCCGCGACCGTCTCAGGCGGTTTTGGCCCAGGCCTCGCGCTTGCGGTAAAGGGTCGAAGGGCTGACATCGAGCAGACGCGCCGCACGGGTGACCGACCCGTCACACTCGTCGATCGTCGCCTCGATAAAGCGGCGCTCGAGTGAATCCAGCGAAAGACCGACCAAAGCCTTGATCGTCTCGCCGGTCGACTGCGCAGGCTCTACCGATACACCGGGGGCCAGGATCGGCTCGGTAGTCATCGTGTCAGGCGTAAGCGATCCCGGGCTGACCTCGATGTCAGAGGGGACCATCTCACCCGTCACATACTCGCTGTCGTTCAAGACCACGATATGGCGCAATACATTCTGCAACTGGCGGACATTGCCCGGCCAAGGATGCTGCATCAGCCGCTCTTTCGCGGCATCGCTGAGACGGCGGAAGGGTTTGCCTTCCTCCTCGGCGATTTCGTTCAGCATCCGTTCGGCAATCTCGATCACATCGCTGCCGCGGTCGCGCAGGGGAGGCAGGTGGATCGGCACAACATGCAGCCGGTAATAGAGATCCTCGCGGAATCGCCCCGCCTTGACTTCGGCCGCGGGGTCGCGGTTGGTGGCACAAACGATGCGCACATCAACTTTGACGGGCTGCGTCGCACCGACGGGCTGTACGGTCGAGGTCTGCAAAAAGCGCAACAGCTTGGTCTGCAGTGCCAGGTCCATTTCGCAAATCTCGTCCAGGAACAACGTGCCTCCATCGGCTGCGGCGGCTGCGCCCTGCTTGTCGGTGATTGCACCGGTGAATGAGCCTTTCAGGTGGCCAAAGACCTCCGATTCCAAAAGATCGCGCGGAATGGCACCACAGTTCATCGCGATGAACGGCCCCTTGCGGCGGGTCGAGAGATTGTGGATCGCCTGCGCACAAACCTCTTTGCCGGTCCCGCTTTCGCCGGTGATGAACACGGTCGCGGTCGAGCGCCCGATATTGTTCATCATTTCATAGATTCCGCGCATGACCTTGGAGGAGCCGATAAAGCCCTGGAACCCGTGTTCCTGCCAATCCGCCTCCTCGGCAACATCGCCGTCGGTTGCCTCCAGTTCCAAAGACCCGATGGCGTTCGATACCGCGGTCATCAGGCGCCGGTCATCGAACGGTTTGACCAGGAAGTCAAAGGCGCCCTCGCGCATTGCCTCGACCGCGCGATTGATCGAGCCATGGGCGGAAATGACGATGGCCTTGGCCTTGGGGTCTCTTTCCCGCACCTCGCGCAGAAGCTCGATCCCGTCCCCGTCGGGTAGCATCAGGTCGAGCAGAATGACCCGGTTCTGGGCCTTCTCATAGGCAGCTTTCGCCTCGGCCACCGTATAGGCACAGGTCACCTTTAATCCGGCCGATGTCAGCACCTTGGTATACAACATCGACAGCGAATGCGTGTCCTCGACCAGCAAGATTTCGTCTGCGTAAATCAATGACATCGCCTACCGCTTCATGCTTTCGTTAACGAAGGTAAGAACGCGGGAAATCTCGGCCAGGATTTCGGGGCCGCCCTCACGTATCATCGCCTCGTCGTGATTGTTGGCAGCAGTATTCATCTCCTGCGCCTGACGCTGCAGTCCTGTGGCGCCAATCGCGCCCGCAACAGAGATCAGCACATGGGTCGAAGAGCGGATCCCCTTGAACGTCATCGAATTGAGCGAGCGTTCGAGTGTTTTTTGCGAATCCTCGATGTCGAACTTCACCTTTTCCAGCAACTCGAGCATCTGGCCCTTGCCGATGGCATTCTCTAGCGCGTTATAGATATCCTGTTCGATCTGGGCTTTGCCCTCGGTCGCTTGGGTTGTGGATGTGATCGCCTCGCGCCGCGGGGTCGCGCCGCGCTTGTTCATGTGGTGAATGATGTCGTCGCCAAATTGTTCGATCGACAGGATCGGTTTGGCGATCACACCATCCGCACCTGCCTCGTCTATCGCCATCTTGTGCTCGCGCATCACATAGGCGGTCAGGGCGATCAGAGGCATCTCGGCAAGTTTGCCATTCGAGGCGCGCAGTGCCCTGATCACTTCGAGGCCCGAGACCCGCGGCATCTCGATATCCACCAACATCACGTCGAATTCCTCACGCTGGACAATGCCGAGCGCTTCCGCCCCGTCCACTGCCAGGGTGACAACTGCGCCAAGGCATTCGAGCATCTGGATCGCGACCAT
>JBCCHW010000237.1:0-3355 GCA_039028555.1 Pseudomonadota bacterium
GACTACTCCCATCATCGAGGCCCGAAAACCCCTAAGGAGACGATATACTGACAGTCCGCATGCCGTAACACACAAAACCGCCCGCATATCCCTTCATAACTATAACAGTCTCAAAGAGCGGCCTCCGAACCCTGTGGGCGATGCCCTGGTCCCGGAAGCAATCGGCGACGAAGCCGTGTAGCTCGTCGCCGGTGGAGGCGGGGTATAGGGGGATTCCGAAATGCTGGCAATCCCTTTTTTCGGCGAAATGTGAAGTTTTTTCGAGTGGCTGGAGATTTCCATCCAACCACTTGTAATCAAACGGTTTTCGCCTCAACTGGGAGAAGTCGCCTGATCCTCGGCCACCAGATCGGTGTCAAGATCGAGCGAGGCGAGGCGGTCTTCGACATCCTCGGCAAAGCCGGCCCCCGCCTCGCCAAAGAGATCGAGCGCAAAGCTCGCACCTGCCCCCTCCAACAGCGCCACTTCGTCGGGATAGCGCGCGATCGCGGCGATATAGCCGGTAAAGCCCTGGGCGCGGATCTGCTCGAGCGCATACATGTTGGCGTGGTGCTCGGGCATGGCCAGCAGGATCGCCCGCGCCCGCGAACTGGTGCGGCTGGCCCGGTGCCAGAAGTCGCTGTCGGTCGCATCGCCATGGACCACGTTCCACCCGTCCGCGCGCAGGGCGGCCACCTTGTCGGGGTCGGTTTCGATCCCCATCAGGCTGGCGCCGTGGCGGTCATGCATGCGGCGATAGATCGACTGGCCCAGCCGCCCCATGCCAAAGATCAGGATCGTCGCGCGCCCGGTACGCAACTGCTCGTCGTCGCGGTCGATGCGGCGATACTCGAACCGGCGCAGCGGGCGCGAGAACCGGGCATAGAGCGCATGGCCATGGGCGTTGATGGGCGAGAGCACCAGAAACGACAGCGCGACCGTCAGCGCCATCACCAGCAGCCAGTCCTGCCCCATCAGCCCGTCCTTGACCGCGACCAGGCCGACGATCAGCCCGAACTCGGAATAGGTCGTCAGGCCCAGCGCGCCCAGAAAGGCGGTGCGCGCGCGCAGGTGGAACATGACCAGCAAAAAGAAAAACGCCACGCCCTTGAGCACCAGCAATCCCAACAGCGAGACCGCGGTCAGCATCACCTCGGGCGAGGGCAGCCCCTCGAACCCGATCTGCAGGAAAAAGCCGATGAGAAAGACTTCCTTGAAGCTGAAGAGGCTGTCCGCCACCTCGCCCGCGCGGGGGTGGTCGACCATCAGCATGCCGACGATCAGCGCGCCTAGCTCCGGCTTCATGCCCACCAGCTTGAACGAGGCGACGCCCAGCACGATCATCGAGAAAAAGCCGAACAGCGGCAGCATCTCGCCATGGCCCAGCCGGTCGAGCATGCGAAACAGGATCGGGCGCAGAAAGTACAGCCCCACCAGCCCCAGCGCCCAGATCGAGGGCACCTTGCCACCGGCCGCCGTCAGAAAGACCGCCGCCGCGACATCCTGAAAGATCAGGATCCCGATGGCCATGCGGCTGTGGACCGAGCCCAGCTCGCCCTTTTCGTCAAAGACCTTCACCGCAAACACGGTCGAGGAAAAGCTGAGCGCAAACGCCAGCACCGCGCATTCGGCAGGCGAAAGCCCCGCAAACTGGCCAAAGCCGATCAGCCCGGTGACCCAGACCAGGCTGCCGATGACCAGAACCCAGGCCGCCATGTGGATCGACGCGGAGCCGATGATCGGCGCGCGCAACAGCGCCAGCGGATTGAGCTTGAGCCCGATGGTGAAGAGCAACAGCAACACACCCAGCTCGGCGATCCGTTCGAGCCCCGGCCCGGGCGAGACATCGAAACCGTTCAGCACGAACCCCGCGATCAGGAACCCGACCATCGGCGGCATCGACACCAATCGCGCCGCCATCCCCAGCATATAGGCGACAGCCAGTGAAATCGTCAGCCCGTCTATGCCGAGATCATCCGTCATGCCAAACCAGCATCCCCGGGGGAGGCGATTTGTGCAATGCGATAATTGGAATTACGGGCGGGAAATCCGCCCTATTCGGCTCAACCGGGCAACAAGGCCTTTTGAACCGCGGCAGTCCAGCCGATATGGACCTGATCGCCCGCCACGATCACCGGGCGCTTGATCAGGGTCGGATGGGCGCAGAGCAGCGCCTCGACGCCCGCCAGCGTCTGCGCGCCGGCCCGCTCGGCCTCGGTCAGCCCGCGCCAGGTGGTCGAGCGGGTGTTGACCAGCGGCCCGGGCCCCAGCAGCTTGAGCCAGCCTGACAGGACCGCACGCGGCACGCCGTCGGCGCGGACATCGACCACGCTCAGTTCATGCCCCGCCGCCGCCAGCGCCTTTTGCGCCTTGCGGCAGGTGTCGCAGGTCTTCAGCCCGTAAAAGGTGAGTGTCATCGCCATGCCCCGTTTCGCGTCGCCGAGAGGGTCAAGAATTGCGCGCCCGCGCGGCGCTGTCAAAGGGGGTCAAAGGGGGTCAGGCATCCTCCATCCCCTGCATGGGCGAATGACCGTCGCGCGGGATCCAGCTTTTCGCCTCGCCCGCATAGGCGGGGCCGGGATTGCCCATCACCGTGGTCCGCCACATCTCGCGCGCATGGGTGTCGGCGTCGAACCAGGTCGCCGCGTGCAGCAAACAGCGGTTGTCGGCAATCACCAGATCGCCCGGCCGCCAGTGATGGGCATAGACAAAGGCGGGCTGGGTGATGTGGCGCAACAGCTCTTCGACCAGCGCGGCACCTGCGCCGCCGGGCCCGGGTTCCAGCTCGGCAATCGGCCCGTCGACATAGTCCATCTGGCGGCTCTGGCAGAGATAGAGCGCCGGCCTGCCGGTTACCGGATGGGGCCGCACCAGCGGCTGTTTCTGCGGCATCTGATGGGGCAGCAGGGCGTGCGGGGCAACGCCGTTGTGCACATCCTCGGGCCGCCGGCCGATCCAGCCCGCGGCATGGATCCCGGTCAGCCCGCCCAGCCGGGCGCGCCGCTCGGGCGGCAGGGCGGCCAGGGCGGCGGTGCAGTCGGCAAACAGGGTCTGGCCCTGATCGGCCGGCGGGGTGGTCACGGCAAAAAGCAGCGTCACATCGGGCGGCGGGCGGCGATAGCTCTGATCGGTATGCCAGTTGGTCTGATGGGGATGGCGCACCTCCAGCCCGCCATCGGGCGCCACGGGCGCTCGCGGCGGCGGCGGGTGATCGCAGGGCGGCGTGTTGGCGAGGCGCAGGATCTGAGGATGGTCGGGGTGAAAGAACCGCGCCGCCGTCAGCGTCTCGCGGACATTCTCGACCTCCGTGCCGAACAGGTAGGAGAGCGCGACGAACGCCTCGGGCACATCTGCCAGACCGTCAAGACCGCGGACC
>JBCCHW010000238.1:0-3342 GCA_039028555.1 Pseudomonadota bacterium
CGCAGCCACGGGATCCACGCCGAACCGGTGACCTTTGGCCTCAAGCTCGCGCAGGCCTATGCCGAGATGGACCGCAACCGGCGCCGGCTGATCGAGGCACGCGCCGAGGTGGCGACCTGCGCCATCTCCGGCGCTGTCGGGACATTCGCCAATATCGACCCGGCGGTCGAGGCGCATGTGGCCGCCGAGATGGGGCTGGAGCCCGAAACCGTCTCGACCCAGGTGATCCCGCGCGACCGCCATGCGATGTTCTTTGCAACACTCGGCGTCATCGCCAGCTCGGTCGAGCGGATCGCGACCGAGATCCGCCACCTGCAACGCACCGAAGTGCTGGAGGCCGAGGAGTACTTCTCGCCCGGGCAAAAGGGGTCGTCCGCCATGCCCCACAAACGCAACCCCGTTTTGACCGAGAACCTGACCGGCCTCGCCCGGCTGGTGCGCATGGCGGTGGTGCCGGCGATGGAGAATGTCGCCCTCTGGCATGAACGCGACATCTCGCATTCCTCGGTCGAGCGCAATATCGGGCCCGATACCACCGTGACGCTCGACTTTGCGCTGCACCGGCTGACCGGGGTGATCGACAAGCTGTTGGTGTACCCCGAGCGGATGATGGACAACCTGAACCAGTTCAAGGGCCTGGTGCATTCGCAGCGCGTCCTGCTGGCGCTGACGCAAAAGGGGGTCAGCCGCGAGGACAGCTATCGCCTGGTGCAGCGCAACGCCATGAAGGTCTGGGAACAGGGCGCCGATTTCATGGCCGAGCTGAAGGCCGACCCCGAGGTCACCGCCGCGCTGAGCGATGCCGAGATCGAGGAGAAATTCGACCTCGGCTATCACACCAAACATGTCGACACGATCTTTGATCGGGTGTTTGGGGGCTGATGGAGCGCGCTCATCTGATAGGGATCGTCATCATGGCGGTCGGGATGATGCTGTTGCCGGTTGGCGATGCCATCTCGAAATACCTGACACAGGTGACGCTTTATACCGGGATCTTTCTGGCCTGGTCGCGGTTTATGGTGGGGGCGGTTCTGGCAGCCCCCTATGCGGCGGCAACGGGGGCCTTTCGCGGGCTCGGCCGGGATTTCGTCTTTCGCCAGACCGTGCGCGGCGGCCTGATCGCGAGCACGGTGGCCTGCATCCTTCAGGCCGTGACCCATGCGCCGCTGGCCGATGTCTATGGGGCGTTTTTCATTGGCCCGTCGCTGGCGACCATTCTGGCGGTCGTGGTGTTGAAGGAGCGCGTGCGCTGGCCTGAATGGACGGCAGTCCTGCTTGGGTTCATCGGCGTGCTGATGATCGTGCAGCCGGGGGAGCGCGTGGGCGTCGGCCTCTTGTGGGCCGTTGCGGCGGGCTGTTGCTATGGCATGTACATGGTCGCCACCCGCTGGGCGGCAACCAGCGGCCCGCCGATGGCCCAGCTTGCGGGTCAGCTGATCGTCGCCTCGATCTGTCTGGCCCCGCTGGGCGCGCGCGAATTGTTCGCATATGGAATTGTCGAGGGGCAGTGGATCTTGCTCGCCGCCCTCACCTCGGCGGCGGCCAACCTGTTGCAGATCATCGCCTTTCGCCATGCGGGAGCCGCCTATCTGGCGCCCATCGTCTACATGCAGATCGTCTCGGCGACGACGCTCAGCTGGGTTGTGTTTGGCGATCAGCTGGATCTGTGGGCAAAAATCGGGATCTGCGTGATCCTGTCCTCGGCGCTGTTCAAGGTGCCGTGGCGCCAGATCGGCGCCAGGCGGGGTTAGGAGGCGTTAGGAGGCGAGCTTCTCCATCACCTCGTCCGACATCTCGAAATTGGCGGTGACGGTCTGGATATCGTCGTCATCTTCGAGGATCGAGATGAGTTTCAGCAGCGTCGCCCCCGCACTTTCGTCGACCTCGGTCAGGGTCTGGGGTTTCCAGATCAGTTTGGTCGATTCGGCCTCGCCCAGCGCCGCTTCGAGCGCGTTGGAGACCTCGTTGAGATCGGTGCCCTCGGTATAGATCACATGCCCGTCTTCCGAGCTTTCCACATCCTCGGCGCCTGCTTCGATCGCGGCCTCCATCACCGCATCCTCGTCGCCGGCGCTCACGGGGTAGAGGATCTGCCCCTTGCGGTCGAACATGAAGCTGACCGCGCCCGTCTCGGCCAGGTTGCCGCCGTTCTTGCCAAAGGTCGAGCGTACGGTCGACGCGGTGCGGTTGCGGTTATCGGTCATCGCCTCGACGATCACGGCGACGCCGCCGGGGCCATAGCCCTCATAGCGGATTTCCTCGTAATCCTCGCCGCCCGCGGCCTGCGACTTGTCGATCGCGCGCTGGATCACATCCTTGGGCACCGATTGGGATTTCGCCTCCTTGACGGCCAGGCGCAGGCGCGGGTTCTTATCGGGGTCGGGGTCGCCCATTTTGGCAGCGACCGTGACTTCCTTGGCAAGCTTGGAGAAGAGTTTCGAGCGGGCAGCGTCCTGCCGGCCCTTGCGGTGCTGAATGTTCGCCCATTTTGAATGGCCCGCCATGGCTGCCTCCTGATCTTTCCTGTTTTCTGGCCGCGTTATAGGAAAGCCCGGCGCGGGCGGCAAGATCTGGCATCCCGGCGTCTGGACCAAAATCGTTCCAACCGGTTTCAGGTTGGAGAAGGGTTTTGGTCAAGGCTCAGATGCTTGAGCAAAACCCCGGGATCTGACGGGGTCAGTCAGATCCGTTTTGCTCTAGCCCTGCCAGTTGACCGCATGCACATGGGCATTGGCGCGGGCCAGCACCCGGGTCTGTCCCTGCGGCCACAGGGTGAGCGTCAGGGCGGGGGCGCCATCGTCGGCCACTTCAAAGGCAAGCCAGGCAAGCGGGTTGCGGGCGGTCGATGCGGCCCCCACGGCCGCCATATGCGCACCGATCCGCGCCTTTGCCGCCTCGGGAAAGTACTGATGGGCGATCGAGTGATAGAGCACCCGCGTGGTGCCCTGCCCCGCCGCCACGGGGATCTGGTCTTCGACCCAGTCGGCCGCATCGGCCCGGTCGATCGCGGGCGGATCGGCGCGCACCAGCTCGACCGCCGTCTCGATGCGCCTGAGGCGGTCGGTCTGATCGGGCCAGATATAGCCGAGCATGCGGTGGCGCGCATCATCGTCATTCAGGTCGAGCGGGTTCAGGTCGCAGCCCCGCCGCGCCGCGATGACCGGATCGGGAGCCGAGACAGCCTTGCCGGTCCACGGAGGCGTCAGCCGCACCGGCGCGTCGGCGACCCCGCGCCGCGTCCCGCCCAACTCATAGGCATACCGATCAGCGATCAGGTTCAGGCCGGCGCTGGCCCCCACCTCGAAAAGGCTCAGCGGCAGGCCCGTTTCGGCGGCGATGACC
>JBCCHW010000239.1:0-2816 GCA_039028555.1 Pseudomonadota bacterium
GGTCAAAATCGGGAAGCTCGGCGCTCGTGACAATCTCGGGCAGGAAATATGTGCTTTGCGCCGCCGGGATCTCGGCGACCACCTCCTTCAGGGTGACACTGTAGCCAAAGGGAAATCCCCCGATGATCCGATCCTGATACTCGATATGGGTTCCCGACGCCGCGAGCGCCTTTAACTCGCGGTCCATGCGGTCGACGACTTCCTGGCGTCCGGCGTTCCACAGGATCGCCCAGATGACCGCGGCGCCGACGATCAGCGAACCGGCAATGATCAGGTATTTCTTCATCTGTAGTTCCGCTCTGTTTCTGCCCCGGCGCACTCTGCCTCCGGTGCCCGGGTTCTACAAGTCGAAAGGCTGTTACTCGGGCGCCTGGCTGCCGAGCGGATCCTGCGGGCGCGAGATCATGTAGCGGGTCACCCATGTCAGGCGTTCCTCGGCCCGGGTGATCGCCACATAGGCGAGGCGTTTCCACAGCGGCAGGCCGGCCTCGACATTGCCCGAGCGTGCGGCCGCCCACAGATCGGGGGCGAACACCTGAACCTCGGGCCATTGCGAGCCCTGCGCCTTGTGGATCGTGACGGCTGCCCCATGCAGAAACAGCGCGCCCATCCGGGCGGCCGAGATCAGCCGGGGCTCCTCCTCGTCGGGGCTTTCGATTTGGATGATCGCGGCGACTGAGATGCCGGGCTCTTCGGTGCCCAGAATATCCACCCGGGCAAATCCCGCCTTGCGCCCGATCCCCAGATAGCTCGCCTGAGCCCCCTTGATCAGACCGCGCGCCTCCAGATCCATGCGCTGCTTGCGCTGTTTCAGGGGCAGCTCCAGCCCGTCGCAGATCAAGGGCTCGCCGGGCACCATCGTCTCGGGGGAGATCTGATGCGCGGTGCGAAAGGCATGGATCAGCCGGATCCGTGTCTTGTTGCGCCACACCAGCACGGGCGACGACTGCATCAGCTCGGCATCCGCGCGGCTGGTAATCCGCACCCGTTCATCGGTCGCGGCCGCCTCGCGCACCATGTCCTCGAACTGCTCGAAACTCAGATCGGGCTCGGCGAGCGCATGGGCGAGATCCAGGATCGGACTGTCCGCCGATTGCCGGTGAATGCGGCTGAGGGTCAGCACGCGCCCCTCGGGCATGGTGTCGAACACCATCCTGCCCTTGGCGTTCACTGGCGCCAGCTGTGCGGGGTCGCCAAACAGGATGATCAGCGAAAAGATCTCGGCCAGATCAGCCATCTGACGTTCGTCGATCATCGAGGCCTCGTCCACCAGCGCGATATCCAGCGGATCGTCGCGCCGCGTCCAGCCGGTGATGAAATCGGCGCCCCGCACCCCTGCCGCCGCCATCGCGCCGGGGACCGAGCCGTGCTCCTTGAACGAGTTCATCGCGCGGTCCAGCGCCTCGTCGGTCATGCCGTCGATCTTGGGGCGGGTCTTGCGCTCGCCCTGCAACCATTCGGCGACCTTCTCGTATTCGGGGTCATAGACCGGGGTGTAGACGATGCGGTGGATGGTGGTCGCCTTGACGCCCTTGTCGCGCAGAACCGAGGCGGCCTTGTTGGTTGGCGCGAGCACGGCGAACGAGCGTTTGGTCTTGCTCTTGCGCGGCTCCCACTCTGCCGTCACGGCGAGCAGCCCGGCCTCGGCCAGCGCGTCTGCCACCCGGGCCAGCAGGATCGTCTTGCCCGACCCTGCCTTGCCGGTGATCGCGAGGACATCCGCGCCGCGATCCGCGTCACTTCCCGGGCTGGTCGACTTCTCCGCCAGATCGATGCCATGCAGCCGCAGGCGGTCCACCACGGTCTCCCACGCCGCCCGCTGGTCGTCGGAGAAATCGATCTCGGGCAGCTCTGGCGCGGGTTCAAACATGCCCGAGACCTAGACCGTCAAAACCGGTTTGGGAACCGGTCATTCGGCGCGCCCGATCAGGATCGGCCAGTTTTCAACCAGCCATGCACGGGTCGCCGCCAGGTGCGCCAGCCCCTCGGGCCGGGTCAGGCGCCAGATCGCCAGATCGCTCACCAGGGCCGCCGATTGGGTGAAATGCGCCGCCCGCCGGTCGAGCAGGTCGATATAGGCCGGGCGATAGGTGTGGCGGGCCACCAGATCGAGCGCGTCAAACCTGCCGATACGCGCCGCGGTAATCTCGCTCTCCGCCGGGCCGCGGGCCAGTTCGACAATCGCGCCGAGGGGGTGGGGGCCAACAGGCTCCTGCGAGGGATTGTCGACATAGAATTTTGCAATCCGGTTGGCGACACCGGGTCCGGGTGTCAGATCCAGCGCGTCGATGCTCTCGTACCACAGCTTGAACTGCGTGACCCCGGGCTCGGCCATCAGGCGCCCCGCGCCGTGGCTGACCACCACCACATCATCGCCCAGGACGCGGTGCCCTGCGAGCGCCATCTCCATCGCCAGGGTCGACTTGCCCGCTCCCTGATCGCCGACAAAGGCGATGGCGGTGTCGCCCAGGGCAACAGTCGCTGCATGCAACGCGAAGAGCCCGCGCTGATGCAGGATCATCCCCAGCGCCGATCCCATCAGGTATAGCGCGACGTGGGGGTCTTGGGCGCCGGGAAGGGGGGAGAGATGGATCTCCTCCCCCCGGCATATCAGGTAGTCGCAAAGATCGGGCACCCGAAAGCACCAGCAGCCGGGCGATGCCCCGGCCAGGTCCATCGGGGCGACGCCGGTTGCCTCGACAGCGTCGCGCGCCCGCGTCCCGACCAGGATGCGGAGATCCACCGGCCCCTGCGCTGCCCGTGCCAGCCCGCTCAACCGCAGGTCTGAGCGAAACCTCAGGCCAAAGCCCTGATAA
>JBCCHW010000240.1:0-2482 GCA_039028555.1 Pseudomonadota bacterium
AACCGCAGGGCAAACAACTGAAGTGTGCGTGCCATGCGTGTGCACCACGGCACGACCACAGCTACACAGTACGAGTCGTAGTGGTCGAATGCGTCCGATGCCGCCGGCAAGGTGAAAGGTCTGCATCGTGCCCATCTGCGCCCAGCGCAGGCCGGGGCCAAAGCGGATGGCGGCATCCAGCTCATCCGCCGTCGCCACCTCGTCCTTGAGCAGCCACAGCGCCTCGCGCCACAGCGCCTCCTGCAGGCGGTCCGAGAGAAAGCCCTCGATCTCGACGCGGCAATGGAGCGGGTGCATCCCGATCGAGGCATAGAATTCCTTGCCCCATTCGATCCATTTCGGATCGGTCTGCTCGCCCGCGACAAGCTCGCACAGCGGCAGCAGATAGACCGGGTTGAACGGATGGGCGACCATCAGCCGCCCGGGATGGGCCATCCGGGCCTGTAGATCCGTTGGCATGATGCCAGAGGTTGAAGAGGCGATCACGCCGCCGGTATTTACCGATTCCACCTCGGCATAGACCGCCTGTTTGACCTCGAGCCGTTCGGGCACCGCTTCGATGATCAGATCCGCGCCGTCGCTTGCCTCCGCGACCGTGGCGGCCATCGACCAGGCGGCCTTGGCCGGGCGGGGCGCCATGGTGAGCTTGGCATAGGCCCGCTCGGCATTCTCCAGCACCGCGGCGATCTTGCGCTCGGCTTGCGGATCCGGGTCGTACACCCGGCATTCGATCCCGTTCTCGATCAGCCGGGCCAGCCAGCCCCCGCCGATGACACCGCCGCCAAGGATTGCTGCTTTCATGATTCATCTCCGTTCTGGCCTGATGAAGCGGCGTTCTGTGGCAGCGGCCACGTATCCGGCCGGCTTCTGTAGGTCGCGACGTTCGCTGGCCTGATTTGGCTCGACACACCGACATTCCCGGCGGTTTCCAGCGGCAATCGAGTGGGCACGCTCATGACCCGCCGCCCATCTGCCGCGTATAGGTGAGGCCACCCAGATCATAGCCGTTGCGGGTCAGCACTGCCTCGGCCTCGGCCAGCGCGGCGGGGTCGAGTTTTGGCGCGCGCGCCAGGATCCAGCCGAACTTGCCGCTCGGCTCGCCGATCACGGCGACGGAATAGTCGGGCGTCAGACCCAGGATCCAGTAATCGCCCGCGGCGAAGGGGAGCCAGGGCACGAAGCTCACTTTCAGCCGGTCGTTATCGGCATTGGTGCTGGTCGCGATCCCCTCCGCCGAGCTGGCCGGGCCGTCGGGCGCGCCCTCGCGGCAGGTGTTGACGACCCGCACGGTGCCATCGTCGAGCAGGGTATATTCGGCCGTCACGCCCTCGCAGCCCTCCTCAAAGCGGTTGGGATAGCGCGCGATCTCGAACCACGCGCCCTGATAGCGCGCCAGATCAACCGGCCCCGCCGTGGTCATCGGGACCGAAGCGTCGCGATAGCTGGGCGAACTGGAACAGGCCGCCACCACGAGCGTGAGTGCCAACACGGCTGCCCGGCGCGAGACCTCCGTGATCATTCGACGTCTCCTTTCGGCGCCCGCCATGGGTGCCCCGGCCCGGAGCAAAGCGCGCCAGCGCGCCGGGCCGCGCCCTCCCTCCCCGATGGGAGGGCGCCGTGTCGACTTTCGTGCGAATGACCGAGGTTCGCCGGGGTGGCTGTCATAAAGCGATCAGGCTCATCGGTTGGCCGCGCCCGCCCGAGGGAGGGCGCGGCCCTGCGTCGTGCATATGAGGTGGCCGATCTGCGAGCCGATGCCTGGCTCTCAATCACCTTTTGAACCGCGATCATTGCCATCCCCTTTGCATCCCTGCCGTTTTCGCCCTTTCAGGCGGCCAGCGGCGCGCGTTTTTCGATCCCCAGCTTGGCGCGGACCTCGGCGGGGCCGATGACTTTCGCGCCCATGTTCTCGACAATCGTCACGGCGCGCTCGACCAGCTGATGGTTCTTCGCCAGCACACCCCGGTCGAGATAGAGGTTGTCTTCAAGCCCCACGCGCACATTGCCCCCGGCCAGCACCGCGGCGGCGGCATAGGGCATCTCGTTGCGCCCGATCGAGAAGGCGCTGAACGTCCAGCCGCTCGGCACATTGTTGACCATCGCCATGAAGGTGTTGAGGTCGTCGGGCGCCCCCCAGGGAACGCCCATGCAGAGCTGCACCAGCACCGGGTCGGGGATGATCCCGCGCTCGACCATCGTTTTGGCGAGCCAGAGATGCCCGGTGTCAAAGGCCTCGATCTCAATGCGCACGCCGCTCTCGACCATCAGCCGGGCGCATTCGTCGAGCATGCCGGGCGTGTTTGCCATGATATAGTCGGCCTCGGCAAAGTTCATGGTGCCGCAATCGAGGGTGCAGATCTCGGACGCCGAGCCGGACGGCGAGCGTCCTCTTGCCCGCCTTGGTATCGGTCTCGATGTCCCGGAGGTTGTTCACGACCAGGATGGCGGTGCTGAGCGCACCGAGACCCGCTCCCGCGAGTAG